>DASVQO010000510.1:0-27442 GCA_036389075.1 Chloroflexia bacterium
GCAGGGCGGCTTCCTGGTTGCCCCTCAGCAGTTCGTGGCCGTGCTGATCAAGTTCCTCGACGACGAGACGTTCGTGCGCGAGCTGGCTACCAAGTTCCAGGTGCCGAACGCTCAGTCCTTGGGCGCGCCGTCGCTGGACAATGATCCTAGTGATGCGGACTGGACCAGCGAGGTCGGGACTGTCAACACTGACGAGCTGAACAACATGTTTGGCAAGCGCGAGTTGCGCCCTTACGATCTCACCAAGGAAGTGAAGATCTCGAAGAAGTTGCTCCAGCAGGCTCAGATGGACCCTGCCAGCTTCGTGGCGCAGCGCATCGCCTACAAGTTCGGTGTAACCCAGGAGAAGGCATTCCTGATCGGCTCCGGTTCCAACCAGCCCCTGGGTATCTATACGCCTTCGGCTGACGGCATCGACACCAGCCGGGACGTGATTGCGGCTGCTGCGGCTGTCCTGGACGGCGATGACTTCATCGACACCAAGATGAGTCTCAAGGGTCAGTACCACAAGCGCGCTGTGTGGACGCTTCACCGCGAGGTTCTGAAGAGGGTGATGAAGCTCCAAAGCTCGCAGGGCGAGTACCTGTACCAGGACCTTCGTGGTGCAACTCCCGACACCATCCTGGGCCTGCCCTACAAGCTCAGCGAGTTCTCGCCGAGTGACGTCTCCACCGGCAAGTACGTGGCAGCGCTGGGCGACTTCAGCTACTACTGGATCGCCGATGCGATGAACTTCGCGATCCAGGTGCTGACCGAGCTATATGCTCGGACACGCCAGAATGGCTACATCGCCACTGCTTCGGTGGATGGGCAGCCTGTATTGGCTGAGGCCTTTGCTCGCCTGAAGATGGCCTAACCCGAAAGAGAATAACCTGGGTAGCAACTACCCTTGAAGATCGGGCCTGGTGGCCGTAGATGTCGCCAGGCCCTGGAGGAAAAGTACGAACATGCGCACAGAGATAGAAAGCACGACCAAGGTTGTAACCACGCTCGCGCCGGCTGCTCGCACTGCGACCGCCAACGGCACTGGGGTGGACCTGGCCAACTTCGGCCAAAACCTGATTATCATCCCGGCCGGCACCCGCACCGACGGTGCACACACCCCCACCATCGAGGAGAGCAACGACAATAGCTCCTTCAGCACGGTGGCGGCCGGTGATCTCGCCGGCGATCCGCTGGTGGCCATAACCACCGACAGCGTCCAGAAGGTGTCCTACATCGGCACCAAGCGGTACATCCGTGTGAAGGTCACAGTCACCGGCAGCCCCGCCACCGGTGCCGTGTACGGTGCCGTGGTCGAACTCAGGGGCGGTCGCAAGCAGCCTGTATAGGCCGGCAACGATAGTTATTAGACGTGGAATAAGGGCGGTAGTAAGCCGCCCTTCCAGGCGCAACTAGGAGCTACATGGCCGACACGGATTACGCGGAGATAGCTGAGCTAAAGGAACGGGTCAACTTTCCTTTGGAAGACGACTCACAGGATCCCCGCTTCAAGTTGCTTCTCAACACGTCTGCTCGTACGGTAGACCATCTCACACGCGGTTACATCAAAGGTTGCGAGGCCTTCGGCGCGACTGCAGACAATGTTGTTCGACTGTTCGATGATGACGGCTCGGGGGTTGTGCTGATTGATGACGCGCTGGTGATCACCCAGGTGAAGCGTGGCGGTGTGATTATCTCCGCAGATGACTACAAGCTAAGCCCCTATAACGAACTGCCCTATACTCGGCTGATTTTCAGTTCGAACACCTCGCGCAGGTATAGCTCGCTTTATGAGAACGCTGGCCTGGGCGAGATAGAAATTACCGGCACCTGGGGGTACTGCACATCAGAGGACCGCCCCCCGGAGATCAAGGAAGCGACGTTGATCCAGGCCGAACGGCTATACGAGAGGATCGGCGTTTCGCCCCAGGAGTTGATGCTGGCTATGCGCAATCCATACCGGACTATTGATCCGCTGGTATCAGCGCTCCTGGCAGAGCACAAACGACCTCCAGGACTATAGAGGCGCAAGCATGACCCGGATGTCGATGAAGCTCACAGGTAATCGCCTGGCTACCGGCGATGCTCTCAAGCGGGTTGTTGAGAGACACGCCGGACCTTACTTGCAGCGGGCCGGGATGATCATCGAAGGCGGGCACAAGGATGAAACGTTCAAATTCCGCAAGACCGGGACGCTCTCAAGGTCCTTTAGCACTTCACGGCCTGAGTGGAAGGGTACTCGCATAAGGGTCGAAGAGGGCACCAACATCGTATATGCCCGCTTACAAAACGAGGCTACCAAAAACAGCGGCTATATCAAACGCGGCTATGACAGCACAAAAGAAGCGGCCAAGAGAGAGGTCGGGCGAGGTATGCAAGAAGTTGCTCGGCACCTGGTAGGCGAGGCAGGCAGGTATTAGTTGGCCAAGTCGGCAGTTATTCAGAAGGTTAAGGAAATGTGTGCGGCAGTGCCTGGGCTAAAGTCTACGGTTGTAGACCTTGGCAGGCCCGAGCCGTTCCCAGTTACCTTGTTCCCTTTGATATTCCTGCAGATTGACGAGAGCCGGGAAGAACGCTTGAGCTGCGGGCCTGATGCCATAGTACACGAGAATTACAAGATCTATATAACCCTGGTCCTCGGAGAAAAAGGCACGAGTTATAAGCGGGCCGCAGGAGACGCTGTACCGTTCTATGACCGGCTAAGAGCCGCGTTCGCACCCGATCCTACACTGGGCGGGGTGTGCTGGACTAGCAATCTTAGTGAGGCCCGTACAAATTTGCGGGACTTTCGTGACAAGCAAGAGGAGCCTATCATCGGCTGGCAACTGGACATTACGGAAGAGCGCTCGGCCAGTGAAGCGGCATCGTAGGAGATATTTCATGGCAAATATACCAACAAGCGAACAAGTGCCGAGCGGGCCTTTCCTGGTGAAGCAGGGCATTGATTACCGTTTCGGCAGACGCGCTGAGGTGGGCGATGTAGTCGATGATCTTCCTGCCGGCTCGATCCCCTGGCTGCTCGCCGACGGTGTGATTGAGCCTGTAAATTCCTCTGAAGCCGAGGGGCAGGAGGTGATCGTCGATGCCGAATAATGTACACGGCTCCCGCACCGGTGTGGTAGTTGACGGTTTCAATCTTTCTCCATTCCTGAATAGGGCATCGATGGAGAAGATAAAGACGTTGGTAGATACCACGGTCTTTCAGCCCGATACGACAGTGCCCACCAAGTCGCGCATCGCGGCAGAGGGCGACGGGAAGTTTTCGATAGGCGGCTTCTGGGACGGCACAGTTACGACCGGCATCGATGCGCGGGCTGATGCTCAGCTCGACGGCGGCCAGGTGGCGATGACGCTCGGCGTCAACGGTACCACTATTGGTACCAGCAACCGGGCTTACCTGGCCATGCTCCGGCAGTCCACGTACAAAACGGACTCGTCGCTCGGTAATGCAGTTTTCTTCTCGCTCGATGCACAGACGGACAATACGGGGATCAGGGGAGGGTACTTCCTCCACGGTCTGACAGCCGAGGCGGCCGCCTTTGCCGGTACGACCGTGGACTGGGGGGTTTCCTCCACCAGCTCCAGCGGGTTTATAGCGAACCTGCATGTCATCGCGGTAACGGGCACTCCCAACCTGGCGGCCAAGCTTCAGGATAGCGCTGACGGCAGTACCTGGGTCGATGTTACGGGCGGGGCATTCGCGACGGCCAACGCTGTGGGCGCTCAACAGTTGAAGACTACAACCTCACTGAGGCGCTACGTGCGTGCGGTCACCACACAGGCGGGCAGTACCTCGGCAACATATCTCGTGGCGGTAGCGAAGCTCTAGGCCCGGTGTGCGGGCAATCATCAAATCACGGAGGGACATAAGAAATGGCAGCAACACCGGGTAAGAATACAGGCCTTAAGTGGGCCACCACTGATATTACGTCGATCCTGGACAAGGCCAGCCTCGAGCGCATGCGGGAGCTAATCGAGACGACCGTTTTCTCCAGCTCAGCAAACGTCATGAAGTCTCGCATCGCGGGCGTAGGAGATGCCAAAGTGACCGCCGGCGGCCCTGCCGACTTCGCGGTGCTCAACACGTCCGGCATCGAAGCAGATGCTGACGCAGGTACGGCCAGGGCCTTGAAGCTCCAGGCTGACTGCACCCAGGCGGCCAGCACCAGCAACCCCTCGTACACAGCCACCATGCTGGTTTCCGGCTTCAAGCTGGACACCACGGTGAGCGGTGCGTGGACCTGGTCGGCGGACTTCGAGCTTGCGAGCGGCGTGGTTACCAAGGGCACGAGCGGCGCGTTCTAGTTTTTTAGGAGCGCGCCCTGTGGTGGGCAGGTCCAGTGTGCATTGCACTTATGCGCCCTGCCCTCAATATACTTCCCCAACTTAAAAGGAGTTGTGCAAGACAATGGCTAATGATATTCGTGGCAAAGTAAAGACGGCAATCAAGTACCTTTCGGCTAACGACATCGCCGTGGCCAGGACCCGGCGGTACCTGGACGTGCCCCTGCCGGCGCTCGGCGAGGGCGTGGGTATTCGCATCCATTCCCTCACCGGCCAGGAGTGGGATGAGGCAGTGGAGGCGGCAAGGGCCGAGGGGGGCATCCCCGCCACCGAGGGCGTTCCGCCGATCCTAGCTTACAAGCACCTGTTGGTTGCGTCAGCATCCCGGCCAACCATCAACCGGGAAATGGCAGAGCAGATATTCGACCAGCACATGACCGTAGCGCGGGCAGTGCGAGAGGCTATCGATACAATCAACGGCACGGTCACCGGCGAAACGGAGGAGAATGCGATCGTAGACTCCTTTCCTGTGGGACCGGCGGAAGTATAACTGGTACATGCTGGCCTTCATCTTCAAGAAGTCGGTCGCCGAGCTTAAGGCTACGATGCCGGAGTACGAGTTCAACGAGTGGCCGTCGTTCTTGAAGGTAAAGAAAAAGTTTGATGCCGAAGAAGCAAAGGCGGCGAAAAACACATGATGAAGAAACAAGAACAGTCGCAGGATAAGACAGAGCATCTCTTCCGGGTTATTCGCCGCGCACTTCTGATGATAGTTAAAGAGATCGAGAAGACGTACCCGGGCAGAGGGGCTGAATAGCTATGTGGGTAGACTCGTTCTGCGTGTACTTCCCTCTTGGTGTCATCTGCATGCTTGTGCTTTTGTTGGTGGTTTCGGCGATCGCCTTCCAGGTGAAGCGTAATAAGGCCCGCGTTCTGGCGGAACTTGCCGACCCTGCTGAGCTCGAGCATCCACAGTAAAGCGGTTCATGGATAGTCTGGAGATCCCGGAACTTTACAATAACAGATAACGTAAAGGCCCACACTTTCACCCTGTAAGTCTCGGCCCCTTGATCTGAAGGCCCCTCGCGAGAGATCGCGCGGAAGGCTCCTCAGACGAGGGGCCTTTTTTGTTGTCTAAAGGACCCCTGATGGCCGATGCCTGGACGCTGTTTGGCAGCGTCGAAATGGATACAGGAGACGCAGATCGCAAGCTGTCACACCTCGACGGCAAGGTAGACGATCTGGGCCACAGCATGGGCAACGCCGAGAAGTCCGGGAGGGGGCTGATCGGCAACGTGCTGGGCAAGGCCACGGGTATGGTGGGCAGCCTCGGTGGGGCTGTAACCGGGCTGCTCGGCCCTGTCGGCATGGCCGGTATGGGCATTGGCCAGATGACGAGCTTCCTTGGCGACTCGGTGAAAGCCGCCAGGGAAGAGAAGCTCGACATAGACCGGCTGACCAACACGCTCAAGGCGAACCTGCCGGCATGGGATGGTAACTCCGGGGCCATAGATGACTACGTCGGCCAGATGGAGAAACTCTCCTTCTCGGACGACAAGGTCCGCGACTCGCTGGGAAAGCTGGTCTTCAGGACGCATGACCTGAAGCTCTCGCAAGAAGCTCAGATGCAGGCGATGAACCTGGCCAGGGCCAAAAATATCGACCTGGCGACCGCCACTGAATTGGTGGGCAAGGCGCTCGACGGGCAAACGAGCGGCCTGAAGAAGGCGGGCATCGAGATCGAGAAGGGCATGGACGCCCACCAGATGCTCGCCCAGATCCAGAAGCAAACAGGCGATGCCGCACAGGACTATGCCAATAGCTCGATAGGCGCACAGGAACGGGTCACCAACGCCTGGAATAACTTCCAGGAAGACATTGGCTCGATGCTGATGCCGGTCCTCGATACGGTCATGACCGTAGTTGGAGGGCTGACTACCGGTTTCATGGACCTGGCCCAGAACGGCATGGGGATGGTGCAGGGGGCGATGGCAAGCCTCCAGCCGGTGGTGCAGCCGGTAGTCGATTGGTTCACCACCCTGTGGGGCTTGTTCCAGAAGGGCGACCTGCAGGGAATTGCTAACCAGTTCGGCTTCCTGGCCGAGCCGATAAAGATCATCGGAGGGTACATCGGTGGCGTTGTCTCCGCCTTTAGTACTTTCTTCGATGACCTGGGTAAGGGTGGCGATCTCGTACAGAGCGTCGGCACGCTGCTCGGCAATCTGTGGACTAACTTCTCCACGTCGGCGAGCAAGCTATTCGACTGGGTCTCCACCGAGGGCCTGCCACTGCTGGTAACCAAGCTCCAGCAATGGGGAGGGGCCTTCCTGGGCTTTATGCAGAAAGACGTGCTGCCCTTCATTGGTTCAAAATTCGATGAACTAGGTACGGCTATAAGTAGTTGGTTCTCGAATGGTGGTTACGATGCACTGGTCAACAATCTAACAATCTGGTCGTCTTATGTTCTTGATTGGATAGGCCGAGATGTTGCGCCTTTTATTGGCCAGAAACTTGGTGAACTAGGTACGGCTATACACGATTGGTTTACCGGTGGCGGCTACGATGCTTTAGCAGACAATTTAGCTCTCTGGAGCAAGGAACTCCTAGGGTGGATCGGGCGAGATGTTCTTCCCTTCATCGGACAAAAGTTGGGGGAACTGGGACAAGCCATATGGGGATGGATGAGCAGCCCCGATGGCTTGGGTGCTCTAGTATTTCAACTGGGGACCTGGTCAAAAGCATTTCTCACATGGATTGAAAAAGATGTCTTGCCCTTCATCGGCGGCAAGCTGGGCGAGTTCGGAGCCTCAATTTGGAACTGGCTTACATCCCCGAATGGCGGGGGTGCGGCGGTTCAAAAACTTGGTGAATGGTCAAAGGCTTTTCTCGACTGGGTATCCGATGACGTGCTGCCCTTCATTGGCGGCAAATTGTGGGAACTTGCGATCTTCATCGGCAAGTGGATTGTCGATGATGCTCTTCCTGGGATCGTCAAGGCCGTCCACACCTGGGCAGTGGCACTGTGGGACTGGGCCAGCCAGGTGTGGGGGGATCTCAGTAAGAACCTTGGGCAAGTCTGGACGGACATCAGCAACTGGATAGGCAGCACCGCTAAGAGCATCTACACGTCGGCCCTCCAGATGGGCAAGAACCTGGTGGACGGCCTGGTACAGGGCATCAAAGACAACTGGACCCTGGTGGCACCTGCAGGCTTTGGTTTGGCTGCTGAAGCTATCGATGCCGTCAACAAGAAAATGGACGCTCACAGCCCGTCGAGGGTTATGTATGACGCGGGCATAAACTTCGTCACGGGGTTTGCAAACGGTATCAGTGAGAACTGGCTGCTAGTGACGACCGCTATTGGAAATGGTTTCTTGCAGGTATCTCCCGCGGAGATGCTGCAACGAGCTCAGGACGGCGGTAAGCCCCTCGGCGCGGCCCTGGCCTTTGGTACCTCTATCGGCTTCGAGGAGGAGTGGGCAACACTGGCGTCAGACATGAGCTTTCAGGCGTCTCAGGCCGGCCAGGACGCGGCCAAGGCGTACCTGGATAACCTCAAGAACGGCGTGGCTACCGGCTCCGTGGATACCCGCATCGGTGGCATAGACACCTACATGGGCTCTTACAGGGGGGAACACGACCCCGGGGGCACGAAGGGTACCGACCATAAGTATGCAGCCACGGGCTTTCAGGGTTGGGTTACTTCGCCGACAAATTTCACAGTGGGTGAGAACAGGCCCGAGTACGTATCGGTTATTCCAGGCGGCAAAGGAATGGGCGGCGCGCGTATAGGCTCGGCGGCTATGAGTCCCGAACGGCTTTCGGCAGCCTCTTTGATGCCTGCAGTGAACATCACAGTAATAGCAAAGTTCGGGAACCGAGAGGTTACGCCGGAAGAGATAGAGATCATCGAAGAGGGCCTGGCAGCACGGATCAATGGTAGGCGTGCCGGCGGGATGATGGGAGCATTAGCGTCATGACGGTGTTTTGTTCTATAGGGGGCACACACTACGGGCCGAACATACCTGGGTGGCTGTCCGGGGCAGCCGGCATATTCGCCGGTGCCGAGATTGATGCCACAGGCCCAGACTTCAACGGATCGGCCAAAGTCTCCCTACTCAAGCAGGGGGGCGGGGGCTACTCGATTATCGATATGCAGGAGGTGCAGATCGGCAATAAAAGCTCGAGCACAGGGCTGGTGACCGAGCGGTATTTTGGCGGATTTGTGATCGACCCCGGCAGCAGCCAGGTCATGGGCACAACGCTCAAGACCTGGGACGTGCTATGTACCGATTACAACATTCTCTTGGACACCCTGGTGGGCGGTGTCGCCGGGACTGACCCTCCGGTGGGTACTCTGGGTATCCGCACGTTCAAACAAGCTGTGGGTGATGTTGTAGCTGCGTTGAACAGCGGCGGGCCGTACGCAAGCCTTGCCATCGATGCAAGCACCGAAGTAGCTAACCTGGCACCCTCGTATCTATTTGCGAAGGGTTACCAGGGCCTCACTCTGAGGGAAATGCTCCAGGACCTGTGCAACACGATCCAGGCACTGTTTCCCGCGATGCGTCCTAAATTCTTCATGGGATTGAGCAAGTCAACATCGAGTGCGAGTTTTGGCGGGCCAGTGCTGCACGTATACGACGCCGCGGCCACAACAACGGTGAGTAAGCGATTCTCTGACAACCCGGCTGATGTAACGGCGGGCACCCACTTCGCCATGACTTCCACCTACAAGCGTAGGCTGCCATGGGAACGCCCACAAACAAGAGGGCAAATAATCTACGGCGCACCACCCTACGGCCCCAACGTGGTTACCAGGACCGACCCTGTATCGCTCGTACAATACCCCAACCCTTACGATCGCAATGGAGCCTGGGGTTCCAAGCCGCTCAAGGAAGAGAGTATCACGGACACTCTGACAGCCATGGCCGCCCTGGATCTATCTATTGCGAAGCGATCACTGCCCCGGGAAAGTATTCCCTTCCAGACGCGTAAGTACGTAATACCCGGGGAGTACATCAGCCTTACCCTATCTAACGAAGGACTGAGTAACGCCGAATACCGGGCAGCCGCGGTGCACATGTCGATGAGCCAGGATACGGCGTTTGAAGTCTGGTACAAGGTTACTGCCGGGAACAAAATATTGCTGCTTGGGGAGCGCGATGACAATGGCATCAACGCACGGCCTATCATCAAGGATGTGGTCGCCCCCAATGCACCTACGGGCGTGGGAGTAGTCAATCAGATATTCGACCAGTTGATAGGCATGGTGCGTGTCTCTGTGAGCTTAACCGCACCCGCGGCCGCAGATAGGGCTAAGTACACCTGGAAAGCAAGGCAAGGGTCAACAGGTTACGTAATGCCCCCTGTGGAAGCCATCAACACAACTACGCCCGGAGGCTTGCCTCCAACCACAGCAGAATTGCTCTTGCCTCCCGGCCAAAGCACTACATTGACTGTGACCTGTACGGACTGGTCCGACAACGAGAGTCCAGAGGCGAGTTATACATTCACCACTGCGAGCTACACCGCGCCTGGCACAGCACTTCTAAACCCCACGTTCCAACTTCCACAAGGCACCAACACAACGGCGGCTCTTAACTGGACACACATTGTTAATGGCTTTGCCCAGTCCTCCCGGCAATACACGAAAAACGGCAGTGGGCAGTTCCGATGCGCTCTGGACAAGGGCTTTGCGATGTCGGACCAATGTGGCGTACTCTCCGACTTCACACCGACTGTGCCTGAATGTCTGCACAGCATACAAGTAGAGGCGGGCGCGAGCACAAACGCGCCATCGCTAACTGTAGAAATTGATTGGTACGACAGCAGTAAGACGCTTCTAAGCACTACAACTGTGGTTACTGGTGCTAGCATTAGTGCGGTTATTCCAAATGCTGTGATGCTCGTCTACTCTGCTACATCGCCAGTTAATGCAACTTTCTACCGGATTCGCCTTCTGAATATCTACACGGCAGGCCCATTTGGGGTGAAGCTGCACGGCGTTTTCATTCATCTAGAACAAACCAAACGGCTAGGAATGGGCAGTGTTGTAACGCAGAGTGCAGTACTTAGTATGTCGGCCACTTCCGGCTTCCTGTACATCCCTACCGTGGCCGGCGCGCCAACGGGTACTCCTACTGCCGAAGTCGGCACCGTGCCTGTGGTCTTCGACACCACCAATGATGTGCTCCGCGTATACGATAGCTCCTGGCTGACCTACGGCTCGCAGCCCTCCGTTATCCCACGCACCCGCATCTACAATACCGCATCACAAGTAATAACTCACAGCACCGAAACTGCACTTACTTTCAACACCGAGCGTTGGGATGATACCAACATGTGGGTGGTAGGTAATCCTACACGGGTCACGATAGTCACGCCTGGCACCTATGACATATTCGGGCATGCAGAGGTGAACTCCACCAATAACGTCGGGAGGCGCTCGCTCGGCATAAAGCTCACCAGGGGAGCAACTGTGATTAGGCCAGCTTATAGCACCATGCCTGCTGTTGTTGAGTTCCTGCCCCTGACCGTAGGGACCGAATATAAGCTGTTGGCTGGTGATATTGTAGAGCTTGTTTTCTTCCATACCGCAGGGGCTGGTGTTACTCAAACAATTAGCGCAGGTAGCGCGACGGCCGCTTACGCATGCGATCTTTCAGTTTCGTGGAAGAGTAACTAAGTATGAAACGCCTAGCATTCAACAAGAGACATAACTTAGGGCAGCTTTATGAGGAGCTGCTGGAAACTATACCAGCCTTGAGGCCACAAGTAGATACTTCCGGTATTCCAATAGCATCCCTGCTCATGGAAGAAAGTACCTCAAGTGCCTGGCTCTGGTTATCGGTGCCGGACGACGTAAACGAAGCTGACGTAGCTGCTGTGGTGGCCAGGCATGATCCTACATCATCCGAGCAGAAGCGAATCGCGAGAGAAGCCACCAAAGAAAAGGTAAGGCGGCTGGCAGAGAAGGCAGTAGGAAAGGTGGTAGATCAGCTTACCCCTACAGACATCACCGCACTCTACCTGTGGCGACTATTCAATGTTCGCGCCCTCACCGATGAAGGTGTCGTAAGACCTCTCGACGAGTGGGCAAAATAATAAACACACGAAAGTAGAGACCAAATATGGAAGACGACATAAAAGAGCTGCTCACCAGAATGGGGAGGCTGGAAGGAGCAAGCAATCTAATACTGGACAAAGCTACAAAAATCGAAAGCAACCAGGAGGCCGTAGCCGAGCGCATTAGCAAGCTGGAAACCCGAGTGACATTGCTCCAGCGCTGGGGCACGCCTATTACTTTTCTGGGCGGGGTGTTCGGCTCCATCCTGGCGAAGCTGGGCATGGGCACTCTAATAGATCTGTGAGTATAGAAAGGACGTATTGAGATGGCACAACCAAACATGAAGGATGTACGCAAGACGCTCCCCAGGCACACCGGGAACTCCAGCAGGTGGCTTCGTAGGAGGCTGCTGCGGGCGATCTCCAAGATCGTTGTCCACTGGAACGGCCCGGCTGTGTCGGCCGACGCCTGGAAGCAACTGGTCGGGGATGCCAACTACCACATCACGAAGGACTGGGACACCGGGGCCGGTGTAGCCTTTGGTTGGGGGTTGATGTACCACATCGCCATCGACCGCGACGGCAACATCTACCTGTGCAACGACTTCGAGGACATCCTGTGGCACTGCACCGGTGGCAACGGGGTAGCCCTTGGCGTCTTGTGTATCCTGGGCAAAGGTCAGACACCCACGGCCAAAATGCTGGCTGCACTGCAGGCCGTACTCGATTGGCTCTGTTACGAGCGCCCTGACATCAGCGCCGGCAGAGGCGATGTGTGGGGCCACGGTGAGTGTGGCGGCGATTACGGTGGAGGCCCTGAATGGGGTAATGCGACCGAGTGCCCGGGTCCGGACCTACTCAAGTTTGTGAGGAGCTATCGTAACGGCGTGGCCCAGCAAAGAACGGAGCCGCCAGTGCCGGTGCCTGTATCGCCAGGCGTGGCCACTGAGCGCGCGTTCCCCACGGGCTACCGGGTACGGGGCAAGTTCCTGCACTTCTTCGATGCCGAAGGCGGCGTGCTCCTCTTTGGTTACCCAATCTCCGATGAGGAGGTGATGGACTTCCCTGGAGCAGGAAAGCTAACTGTGCAGTGGTTTGAGAGAGCACGCTTCGAGTTGCACCTGGAGCGGCCAGACGCTGACCAGGTCCTGCTCGGCCTCGTGGGGGCGGAAGCCAGGGCGGCCAGGCTGAAAGCAGGTGCGGCATGAGCGATCTTGCACAGACCAGTGTCAGGAAATATAGCGGCCACGGGCAATCGGCTAGTAGGTTCCACAAGGCGGAAAGGTTCTCGGAAGATGTCATCACGCCTACTATCGACCCGGGCCTGATGTTTGTTTGGGACGGCGACTTCCGTATAGGATCGGTGCGGCAGACGTCCGATGGGTGGACGCCTATAGGTGGCGCCGGTGGGGGTTACTACCCTACTCCGGAGGCGGCAGGAGCGGCTCTTATAAAGAGCCATCGAACATCCGGCCTGATGACTAATGAGGAGCTGCATGAGCAATTGGTAAAACTGTTCGGCGAGGAGGAGGCTCACCGGCTGTGGGGTAACTAAGGGCTAGAGAACATGGAACAAGGAAAAGGGATAGATAACAAACGACACATTATTTCACGACAAATAAGGAGACGTAAAAGAGATGGATAGCCTGACAACTATATCAATCTTCGGCGTGGCCACGGTGGTTATAGTGCCCGCGCTGATTGCCTACTTCAAGAGTCTGGGCCTGGCTTCCAGGTTCGCGCCGTTCGTGGCCCTGGGGCTATTCCAGGCACTCGGCCTGCTCACCATGCTGATGCAGGTCTACCCGGAGATCACTCCCTGGGTGAGGATCATCCTGGGCGGGCTGCTGGCGGCCGCGAGCATAGGCGTTCGCGAGGTCACCGTACGCTCGAACGTTGTATCGGACGTTGCCGCCCGCACGAAGGCCAATGCTCGACGGAAGGCCAGCTAAGGGGATGATCCCCAAGCAAGACTGGTTCTGCCTGTTCTTTCCGGAGCCGCTCGACGAGACCGACTTCAAGAACCTGGAGGCCTCCGAGGTCAAGCGAGTGCAGCTCTTCTTCAGGGCTGCACTCAACCGGCCCGAGATGCTCAAGCGCCTCAAGGCCATGGGCGTACGCGTTACCTTGCGGCTGGAAGAGCCTGGACAGGATGAGCCGGTAGAGTTTACCTACTACGGGGCGAACGCCTGGCTATGGGTACGCTCGGGTCTTCTCCAGATCGGACAACTCGTAAACGTCGAAGCAGTGATCGTTGGCAACGAGCCGGAGCAACCCTACGACCTCAGCTGGTCCTCGGCCAACTGGGGCAACAATCCCGACGGCAAGTGGGCGAGGGGAAAGGTGTGGCATCACGCCTTTGCTTTCGAGCAGGTACGAAAGGCGCTTGCCGATCTGCCGGTGAAGGTTGTTAGCCCCGGCTGGTCGTGCCAGAGGATGACACCTAACGACCGGCCGCAGCCGGGGCGCGCGAGCTGGGGGCGGAGCTGCGCCGATGCGTACAACGGTGCCTTCATCACCAGGCCGGAGGAAGGCGAGAAGCTGGCGACCGGTGCCCACATCTACGTGCACAACTGGCTGAGTGACGAGGACATCAACCGGTTCAAGTGGGAGCTGGCCAACGAGCTGGAGCGGTGTCACCGGGTCGTGTGGATTAACGAGTGCAACTCCAACAATGGTACACCTCTCCAGCGCATGGCCGCCGTGCTGGCGATGGCTGACCTGGTAAGGGGCCATCGAGATGGAGGCCGCGTGGGGAGTTTCTGCCCCTTCGTGTCAAACGGGCTGGGGAACGCTTATGGTGCGGGATACATCATGAGGGATCCAGAGTGTTATAAACTCCTGGGGCGATGGCTAAATAGCTAACAAAAAGGCCTGGTTATCAGCCAGGCCTTTCCCTTTTTGATACTCGGCAGCTAGGCCATGAAACCGTTAGCTGCCTCGGTCTGTGATGATCGGTTCGCGGAAGCCCCCCTCCTGGGTGCCGTGTACGTCGCCCCCATAGCCTACATCTCGCGATGCGCTACCGGACCACGTACCCTGGTCTCCCTGGCCGCCGATGACGGCGCCTTTCCCATCGACCAGGCCGCCCTCACCGCCATCCAGCGGAGGCGCGTTGGCTAGCTTCGATGCCTCGTCTGTGGGGGTGAATCCTTTGTTTTCCAGGTCTTCCTTCAAGATCGCTACCCTCCCGCCGGGTCTAGCCGGCTATAGGTTGCTGAAGCGTCTCCTGCGGCCCGCGCGTTGGCCGCGGTTGGTGCATGCAAGGTGATTATAGCACAAGTTTTAATTGTGTACATTACATGCTGGTGTCCTCCCACGCTTCCTTCGGCGTTGCCAACGAGGACACGGTAGGGGAAGCCCTACCCACGTAACGACTGTCGATAACAGGTTCTCTGTACCTCACACGCAATAGAGAGCAGGGGAGTATGCACGCTCCTCTGCTCTCCATTTCTGCCTTCGAAGCCCTTTCAAAAACCAAATAGTTGAACGATCAGCACATAAGCCCCACATTGTCATTTCGAGCGCAGCGAGAAATCTCGTCCTACACCGGGATGTTACTCTTCTCTCACGAGCTTCCGTGCTAAAAGAAAGGTGATGCTTGAGTGCTTGGGGACGAGATTTCTCGCTGCGCTCGAAATGACACGGGAGGAGCCTTGGGTGCACACGTCCCGCACGGTCATCCTTGAGATGGCCTTTCCGTCATTTGCTCCTACTATTGAGTTGAGGGTGGGTAGTCTATAATGTTGCTGGTGGAATCACAAGCGACCCGTTCCATAACCTACACCGGGTTCTCATTCCCGCACGCGTAAGGAGCAAGCACAATGGCCGAACAACTCATGGGCGCTATCCCCGCGCCTCCCTTCCCCGAGGGACTGGACTGGATACACACGGGCGGCAAGGCGTTGCGGCTGGAGGACCTGCGCGGCAAGCTGGTGCTGCTCGATTTCATGA
Organism: Chloroflexia bacterium; assembly: GCA_036389075.1. Classification (GTDB taxonomy): domain Bacteria; phylum Chloroflexota; class Chloroflexia; order QHBQ01; family JADMIH01; genus JADMIH01. Next base: position 15,289 of record DASVQO010000510.1, read on the forward strand.
CCTATGGCTGAATCAACTGCGTGCACATACTGTCTGCCGTGCGCAGGCTAGAGGAAGAGTACTCGGACGTGCTGGTGGCTATAGGCGTGCACTCGGGCAAGTTCATCGCCGAGCGGGGCACAGCCAACGTCCGCACCGCCACCCACAGGCTGCACATCCACCACCCCGTCGTCAACGACCGGCATTTTCGCACCTGGCGGGCCTACAACGTATCGGCCTGGCCCACGGTGGTACTCGTCAGCCCCGACGGCAAGATTATCGGCATGCACGCGGGCGAGTTCACGTTCGAGGACTTCGACAAGGTCATCTACGCGTTGGAGCAGGTGTACGACCAGGCGGGCATGCTCGACCGCACCCCGCTGCACTTTCCCCTCGACCCGGAGCCTCCCGCCGGCTCGCCGTTGCGCTTCCCCGGCAAGGTGCTGGCCGACCCCGCGAGCGGCCGCCTGTTCGTGGCGGATACGGGTAACAATCGCGTGCTGGTAGCGCGAGTCACGGGGGAGGGCGAGGCGCGGGTGGTGCAGACCATCGGCAGCGGCGAGCCTGGCATGCGCGACGGGGCCTTTGCCTCGGCTGCCCTCAATGCGCCCCAAGGCATGGCCCTGCGCGGCAATACCCTCTACATCGCTGACACCGAAAACCATTCCATACGCGCCGCCCACCTCGACTCCGGCACGCTTGAGACGGTGGCGGGCACCGGGGAACAGGGCTACTCTCGCACCGGCGGGGTAGGCACGTCTACCGCCCTTAGCTCGCCGTGGGATCTGCTGGTCAGGGACGACCGGCTGTATATAGCGATGGCGGGTACGCACCAGCTATGGCGAATGGACCTGCAAAGCGGCGAGGTGCTCCCCTTCGTCGGCAGCGGGCGCGAAAACATTGACGACGGGCCCAACCCCCGCGCTACCCTGGCCCAGCCCAGCGGCCTCACCACCGACGGACGGCGCCTCTACTTCGCCGACAGCGAGTCCAGCGCCGTGCGCGCCTCCGACTTCGAGCCTGACGGCCACACCCAGACGCTGCTCGGCGAGGGCCTGTTCGAGTTCGGTGACAAGGACGGCAAGGGCCTCAGCGTGCGCCTGCAACACTGCCTCGGGGTGAGCTATCACAACGGCAAGATATACATAGCCGACACCTACAACAACAAGGTCAAGACATTCGACCTGGCGACGAAGGAGTGCCACACCAGCCTGGGTTCGGGCGGCACCGGGGAGCTATACGAGCCGGGCGGCCTCAGCGTGTGGGCAGGGGAGGGCGAGCCCCGGCTGTACGTGGCCGACACCAACAATCACCGCGTGCTGCAATCTGCCATCGATGAGGTAGGCGCGCTTTTGCCGCCCGTACCCCTGGAGATCAGCTTTGCACCTGAGGCAGCTCTATTGCCAGGTGACAAAGACTTCGTGACGTAGCATCAGTTTGCGCTCAGCGTGAAAGCGTGCGCACCGGCCCCCTTGCGAACTGTAAGGGCTAGGCGAACAAGGTGGCCCCCTGTCATTCTGAGCGTAGCGAAGAATCTAAGGTGCCGGCATAGCCCCTAAGCTGAACGTCAGCATCATAGTAGATCACTATAGTACGTGCTGTTCAACAGCCTCCATAACCGCCTTCTTTAGATTCTTCGCTACGCTCAGAATGACAAAGGCCGCTCTGGTCCCGACATACGCCACTTTGCAGATAAGCCTTAGCAAGATCAATACAGGAAACAGCTTGGCCACCGGGAACGGCAAGACAGTAGTGATCGCCACCGTGAGACTTAAGTTGTATCGATTCTCCGACTATGTCATGTAGGCGCACAGGCCTGCGCTGTTGTATCCTCCCCCTATAATAAGTCTCCCTAATAAAACCGGTCCATATCAGACAACACCAAAGTAAAGGAAGCACACAAAGCTATGAAGGCCACCAACCGGACGCGGCCCGCCCATGCCCTGGGAGCCGCACTGGCATGTTTGACGCTGCTACTCGGCACCGCCTGCAACGCGGGCACTTCCAGCGACCCCGCATCTACCGACCAACCGGCCCGACCCGCCAGCACCCCTCAGCCCCAGGCATCCTCGTTCACCGGCACCCTTGATACGTCATTCGGCAAAGGCGGGAAGGTAACCACCAACATAGGAGGCAGCCCCGAACAGGCCGTCGGGGCGATTGTGCAGGCCGACGGCAAGATCGTGGTGCTCGGTGAGACCTGGCCCAAAACGAAGGCGCAGTTTGCGTTTACCCGCTACGACTCGAAGGGCAAGCTGGACGCGACTTTTGGTGAAGACGGCAAGCTGGTGGTCAACGTCACCGGCTCTGAGTACGACTACAGCGAGCCGCACGCCCTCATCCAGCAGCCCGACGGCAAGTACATCGCGGTGGGCACCACGATTGATTTCGATGCGGGGCACCTGGTCTTTGCAGCCCTTCGCTACAACCCGGATGGCAGCCCGGACGAGAGCTTCGGTGACGGCGGTAAGGCGCTTGTGGCCGTAGACCAGAGCGAAGGTAGCTCCTCGGAGGAGGAGGCGCAGGCGGTCGCCCTGGCGCCGGACGGCAAGATTGTGCTCGCCGGTATGACGGGGCGCTACCCGCACAGCTTTGCGACCGTGCGGCTAAACCCCGATGGCACGCCTGACGAGAGCTTCGGTGACGGCGGGCGCGTGGTCACATCGTTCCCCAATGATGCCATGGCCTACGCGGTGGCGGTGCAGCCCGACGGCAAGGTGCTGGTAGGTGGTTACGCCTCGGACGATCCCGACACCGGGATGGAGGGGCACGATTACACGCTGGTGCGCTACAACGAAGACGGCAGCCTGGACGAGGAGTTCAGCAGGGACGGCATGGCGATGACCGACTTCCGCAGGGACCGCGACTACATCGAAGCCCTCCTGGTATTGCCGGACGGCAAAATTGTAGCTGCGGGTCCCGTGTACATCGATGTGACCTTCTGCGCCACTGACGCGTGCGCCTCTCCCGGTTTCGGGCTGGCGCAGTACAACCCCGACGGCACACCTGACGAGAGCTTCGGCCAGGACGGTAAGGTCGGTTACAGGCAGGGCACCGACCTCAACTACGACGTTGTGAGGCTGCCCGACGGCAAGCTGCTCACTGCGGGCTCGGTCAACGACAACGACGAGTTCGCGCTCATGCTGCTGAACCCGGACGGCACAAAGGTCGAAAGCTTCGGCGACGAGGGCCTGGTAGCAACCGGCTTCGACGCCTATCACGATACCGGCCTGGCAATGACGGTGCAGCCCGACGGTAAGGTGATAGTGGTCGGCTCCGCCACCCTGCACCAGGAAGACATATTCGACACCGATTTTGCGATGATAAGATACAAATGATGAGAGCTGGAAAACCTGGCTAGGCACCACCCCGCGTGCAAGACCGCACCCTTGCGTTGCTCGTTTTCTTGTTGAATGAGCGGCAATACTGTGCTATACTCGCCATGCCTGCTCCCGTGTGTAGTAGACGGGATGCTCGCCCTGTAGCCGGTGCGGTAGCCGTCCAACTTCTCTGAGCGCCATCTTCATAGAGCGCAAGAGAGCTTGAGCAGGCTACGTAAGTGCGTGTCCTTACAATTCACGCGCCCGGAGGCCGCCAACCCTGGAAGACAAAGCCACAATCGAGGGCAACCCGGATCGCGAACTGGGGTTGTTGAGCGCCGTTCCTACTGCCGTGCGGCCCGCCCGTGGTGTGCGGCTGGCAGGCCGGCGCTGGGCCGACTTCGGCTCGGCTTTGCTCTACATGTCTCCCGCGCTGCTCGTCTTTGCCGCTTTTACCTTCATCCCCTTCTTTCGCTCCATCTGGCTGAGCTTCTTCGTCACCGACCAGACCGGCTCGCCCGCCCGCTTCAACGACGTGAAGTATTACGCGCGCATCCTGAACCTCGATGGCAGCGGGCGCGACGAATACCTCAACAGCATCCTGACCACCGTAAAATTCACCCTGATGGTGGTGCCGACCGGCATAGCCGTGGCGGTTGGACTGGCGGTGCTGGCTACGGCCAAGGTGCGCGGCATGAGCATCTTCAGGACTATCTTCACCAGCACCGTTGCCATCTCGGTCGCCAGCGCGAGCGTCATCTGGGCGCTCATCTACAACCCCAGCCTCAAGATGACTAGCTGGGTGGTGGACCTGCTCCACCTGAAGACTCAGGGTCTGCTCCTCGACCCCGCGACCGCCCTGCCCGCCGTGGCTTTTATGACCATCTGGACCAGCCTGGGCTTCAACTTCATCATCACGCTGGCGGGGCTACAGGCCATACCGCAGGACCTCTACGACAGCAGCCGCATCGATGGCGCGAACGGCTGGCAGTTGTTCCGCTTCATTACCCTCCCGCTTCTCACTCCTACCCTGCTTTTCCTGCTCATTATCTCGACCATAGGCGCTTTCCAGGCTTTTACGCAGTTCAACGTGCTCATCGCCAACGAAGGCCCCGATGCCTCCACTAACGTGATGGTCTATTCCCTGTTCTCGGCCTTCTTCAAAGACAACCGCTATGGCTTCGCTTCAGCCCTGGCGGTCGTGCTGTTTGTGGTGCTGTTGGTGCTCAGTATCGTTCAGTTCAGGCTGCTCGACAGGAGGGTACATTACCAGTGAGCACGGTTAGCCAGGCCATTAGAAGGGGTCGTGACGACACGCCTTCCATTACGGGGCTGCTCAAGCAGGCGGGCTTGTATGTCTTGCTGGTGCTGGCCGCCCTGGTCTTGCTGTTCCCGCTGATTTTCTCGCTCTCCCTTGCGCTCCAGGGGCCGACCATCTCCCCCAATCTCCTGCCGGATTTCGGCAACCTCGACTGGGGCGTGTTCGGGGCTACTTTCGCGCAGGAGCCGAACTTTGGCCGCTGGATACTCAACTCCTTCGTGGTATCCCTGGCCGTGACGCTGGGACAGCTTATCACCTGCTCCCTCGCGGCCTACGCCCTGTCCACGCTGTCGTTCCCGGGCAAGAACTTCTTCTTCATCGTCTTCCTCGCCACGCTGATGATCCCGTGGGAGGCCACAATCGTGCCCAACTACCTGACGATAGTGGGCCTCAACTGGAAAGACACCTACCAGGGCTTGATCGCGCCTTTCCTGGCGAGTGGCTTCGGCATCTTCTTGCTGCGCCAGTACTTCATGACCATCCCCCGCGAGCTATTCGAGGCAGCGGTGCTGGATGGCTGCGGGCGCACCCGCTACCTCTGGTCGATACTGTTACCGCTGTCCCGCCCCGCGCTGGGCACGCTGGCCGTCTATGCGTTCCTGAATACGTACAACCAGTACTACTGGCCCCTGCTCGTGACCGACAGCCCCGAATGGCGCACTACCCAGGTGGGCATCACGGCTTTCAAGTCGAGCGAAGTGGCCCTGTTCAACCTGCAAATGGCGGGCACCCTCATCGTTATGCTACCCACTTTGATACTGCTCGTGGTCGGGCAGCGGCAGTTGGTGCGCGGCCTCACGGCGGGTGCGCTAAAGGGTTAGAGCGGCAAACCACAACCACGAGAGGAGGGGAGCGGGCGGAACTGGGCGACCTTTGAGCTTTACACGGCTCAAAGCACGAGCGAACGTCTGGCAACTGAAACCTAAGAGGAGGAAGTAAATGTCAATGAAGCAAGATTTGCGGCGGACAATCTCTATATCTTTCATCGTGATACTGCTCACGAGCATGTTAGCGGCCTGCGGCGGTCCGGCGGCCACTCCCACCACGGTCCCGGCGGCCGATACGGCCACCACAGCCCCGGCAGCCGACACCGCCACGACGGCCCCGGCTAACGATACGCCCACCACCGAAGCGATGGCCGACACGCCTACGACCGCGGCTGTGGCACCCACGGCCACTACAGCAGGGGCCTCAACCACCGTGACGGCCACCACTCCTCCCGCGCCCACCGCCACACCCTATCCAACAGTAGCGCCTGCGGCCGGGGCTACCAAGATTACGTTCTGGTTCGGCCTCACGGGCTTCAACGGTGGGGTCACGCAGGAAGTGGTCAACAGGTTCAACACCAGCCAGACCAAGTACTACGTCGAGGCGATCCAGCAGCCTAACTACGACGACACGATCAACAAGCTAAGCACCAGCTTCGCGGGCGGCGCGCTGCCCAACATCGTGCAGATTTACGACATCGGCACCCAGAGGATGATAGACAGCAAGCGCATCGTGCCCGTGCAGGACTTCCTCGACAAGGAGAACTCGGACATCGCCGCCGACCTGGAACCCGCGGTCGCCAGCTACTACACGGTGAACGGCAAGCTCTATTCTATGCCGTTCAACAGCTCCGCGCCCGTCATGTACTACGACAAGAACGCCTTCAAAGAGGTCGGCCTGGACCCCGACAAGCCGCCTACAACTTACGACGAGCTGTTCGAGGCAGCCAAGAAGCTGGTGAAGAAAGACGCCAGCGGCAAGATCATCCGCAGCGGCGTGGACTTCACCCTGTACGGCTGGATACTGGAGCAGGAAATGGCGATCCAGGGGGTTGAGTATGCCCTGCCGGGCAACGGGCGTGGCACGGAGCGGGCCACCAGCGTGAACTTCAACAGCGAAGCCGGGCAGAACTGGCTCAACTTCCTCAAGAAGCTACAGGACGAGGGTGTCGGCCGCAGCCTCGGACGCCATAGCGGCACCACCAACGGCACGACGCTGGGGGCCAACTTCTCCAAGGGTGATGCAGCCATCGCCTTCGAGAGCATCGCCACCCTGCGCAACTGGAGCAGGCAGGCGGAGGCCGCGGGCGGCAAGGTAGACGTCGGCGTGGCGTTCCTGCCCAAGCCCACCGGGGCCAAAGGCGGCGTCATCATCGGTGGCGCGTCCCTCTGGATCACCGACCAGGGTACCGCCGAGCAGCAAGCAGGGGCCTGGGAGTTCGTGAAGTTCACCGCCCAGCCCGAGACCCAGGCGTTCTTCGCTTCCAGCACGGGTTACTACCCGACGCGCAAGGCCGCCTACGACCAGCAAGAGATGAAAGATGCCCTCGCCAAGTACCCGCAGTTCCAGGTAGCCGTGGACGAACTCCGCTCGACGGAGCCAAGCCCCGCCACCCAGGGCGCGGTATTTGGCACCTTCGCGGGCACCCGTGTGCTCGTGGAAGGCGCGATGGAGCAGTTCATGCTCGGTGAGGCCCCCACGGCGAAGGCCGCCCTCGACGACGCTGCTAACAAGGCGAACGACAATCTCGAAGAATATACGTCCACGTTGACACCGTAAACCCGGTGTACGACGCTAGCTGAATATACCCCGCTTGCCGGACACGGTTACTTCTCACCGGCGGGCGGGGTATATTTAACCCCGAGAAGCCATGCAGTTACTTTCTTACCGCGAACGCGATGCCGCCCTGCACAGGATGGCGAAAGAAGGAGTCGATATCCTCGTCGTCGGCGGCGGCATCACGGGCGCGGGCGTGGCCCTTGACGCCGCGGCTCGCGGTTACAGGGTGGGCCTGGTCGAGAAGTCCGACTTCGCCAGCGGCACGAGCAGCAAATCGACCAAGCTGGTGCACGGCGGGATACGTTACCTGGCCCAGTTCGATTTCGCCCTGGTAAGAGAGTCGCTGGTCGAGCGCGGGCTGTTGATGAGGAACGCGCCCTTCCTGGTGCAGCCCGTCGGCTTTCTGCTGCCCCTGTACGCCGGTGCGAAGCGGCCCATGGGCATGCCCATACGCCCCCCGTTCGGAGTGGGCATGGGCCTGTTGCTGCGCGCTGGGCTGCTCCTGTACGACATGATGTCGGGAAGACTGGGTATAAAGCGGCACCGCCGGATTAGTAAAGCTACCGCCGAACGCCTGTACCCGTGCCTCAACACGCATAAGCTGGAGGAAGCTTTCATCTACTACGACGCGCAGACCGACGACTCGCGTCTGACCGCCACGGTAATCGCGACGGCGGCGCGCCACGGCGCACTGGTCGCCAACCACGCGGAGCTAAAAGGGTTTCGACAAGCGGGCGGAAAGATTACCGCTGCCATAGTGGAAGATGGGATAAGCGGCCGTAGCTTCACCATCCCCACCGGCACGGTCGTAAACGCCGGCGGTGCGTTCGCCGGGCGCATTGAAGAGTTGGCCGGACCCTCGACTATAAAGATCAAGCCTGCCAAGGGCGTGCACCTCACAGTGGAACGGCAGGCGTTGAAACTTGGAAGGGGCGCTGTCGTGCTCCCGGAGACCGACGATGGCCGTCTCCTTTTCATGGTGCCCTGGGGCGCGCACGTGACTATAGGCACCACCGATACCGAAGGCGGGGACATCGACCGCCCGCGCGCCGACAACGACGACGTGGCCTACCTGCTGCGCCACGTCAACCGCTACATGCGCTGCGCTCTGCAAGAGAGCGATATCATCAGCGCCTGGGCCGGCTACAGGTCTTTGGTCACCTCACGAAGAAGCTCTAAAGCGTCGTCCCGGTTGTCTCGCACCCACGCGGTGCTGGATGGGCCGGGAGGCATGGTGACTATTGTCGGGGGCAAGCTTACAACCTACCGCCGCATGGCCCAGGACACGATAGACCATGTAACAAGGCAGCAAGGCAAACGCGTGGCCCATGCAACGGAGCGCCTGCCCCTTTCGGGTTCCGAAGATTGGCCCAGGGCGCACGAGGACTTGAAGGCCGCCGCTACCGAGTTTCAACTAAGGCCCGACACGGTGCGCCGCCTATCCATGTACGGCTCAAGCAGCCGGGTTATCCTCGACCTTATGAGAGCCACGCCCGAGCTTGCGGCCCGCATCGTGCCCGGATTGCCTTACATAATGGCCGAGGTAGTTTATGCCTGCCGGTACGAGATGGCCCTCGACCTGGCCGATCTGCTGGAGCGGCGGCTGCGCATCAGCTTTGAGGACCGCTCCCACGGCACCCAGGTGGCTCCCACGGTAGCCGCGTTGATGGCGGAGGAGCTTGGCTGGGACGAAACGGAGGTCCATCGCCAGGTGAATAGCTACCGCAGCCTCATTGCCGACAGCCTCCAACATAGCGCCCCGGCGGGCGAGGCGGAAAGGGTGGGGGCGCATGGGCGCTAGCGCAAGACCCGAAAGCCGGTACATCCTGGCGCTGGACCAGGGCACGACAAGCTCGCGCGCCATCATCTTCGACCACACCGGGCAGATCGTGGGCCAATGCAGCCGCGAGTTCAGGCAGATCTACCCGCAGCCGGGTTGGGTAGAGCACGACCCCGAGGAGATTTGGGGCAGCCAGCTTGAAGTTGCCCGCAAGGTGCTGCGTGATAGCAACATCGCGGCAAGCCAGATAGCGGCAATCGGCGTAACCAACCAACGGGAGACTACCCTGGTCTGGGACGGCGACACGGGCGAGCCTATCTACAACGCTATCGTATGGCAGGACCGCAGGACGGCGCAGCTTTGCGACAGCCTGAAGGAAAGCGGCTGGAGCGGCAAGATACAGGCGAAGACCGGCCTCGTGATCGACCCGTACTTCAGCGGCACCAAGCTGAAGTGGATACTCGACAACGTGCCCGGCGCTGCTCAAAAGGCCGCAAACGGCAAGCTCCGGTTCGGGACGGTGGACACGTTCCTGGTCTGGCGCATGAGTGGCGGTAGCCTTTACATAACAGACTACTCAAATGCCAGCCGCACCATGCTCTACAACATACACGAACTGTGTTGGGATGAAGAAATCCTTGACGCGCTGGGTATTCCGGCCTCTATATTGCCCGCCGTCTATCCCAGCAGCCAGTCATACGGCTACGCAGCCGAGAGCTTCCTGGGTGAGCAAATCCCTATCGCGGGCATAGCGGGCGACCAGCAAGCGGCCACCTTTGGGCAGGCTTGTTACTCCCCTGGCATGGCGAAGAATACGTACGGCACCGGCTGCTTCATGCTTATGAACACCGGGCGGGTAGCCGTGTCGAGCGTGCACAATTTGCTCACCACCGTCGGCTGGGGCCTGGGTGGAGAGGTTACTTACTGCCTGGAAGGCTCGGTATTCAGCGCCGGTGCGGTCGTACAGTACCTGCGCGACAGCCTGCGAATAATAGATAACGCTGCCGAAACCGAAGCCCTGGCCCTTTCTGTGGAGAGTAGCGGCGGCGTCTATTTCGTGCCCGCTTTCGTGGGCATGGGCGCGCCCTACTGGGACCCCTACGCTCGCGGGGCGCTGCTGGGGCTGACCAGGGGCAGCGGTCGCGCCGAGATAGTGCGGGCCGCGCTGGAGTCGGTGGCCTACCAGACCCGTGACGTGCTGGAGGCCATGACGGGCGATAGTGGGAAGGCCCTCACCGAGCTACGCGTGGACGGTGGGATGGTGGTGAATAACTTCCTCATGCAGTTCCAGGCCGACATCCTGGGCGTGCCGGTCGTGCGCTCCGCGATAGGTGAAACCACAGCCCTGGGCGCTGCCTACCTGGCGGGGCTGGCCGTCGATTACTGGCAGAGTGAGGAAGAAATAGCCCGCAACTGGTCCGCCGCCGAAGTGTACGAACCCCGAATCGCTCCCGCCTCGCGCGAGGAACTCTACCGCAACTGGCAGCGGGCCGTAGAACGCTCCCTGCGCTGGGAGCAGCCTTGAGCTTGGGCAAGGCGATACTGCCTCCTAATTAACCCGGCCTGTTCACAAGACCGACCCCGTTTGTGTCACATATCCCCTTCGGAGCGCTGTATGGATACACCCTTCAACGGCCTGGGCATGCACCTGGGCAACCTCTCCCGCCTGTCTAACGCTCAAACACGCTCCATCAGCGCCGAGAACTTTACGGGAGAAAAAGGGGGCGGCGGCAAAGCAACAGAAGGCACCGGCGCCCAGGCCGCCCGTGACCTGGGGCCGGGCTGGAAGGTCTCACCAAGCATCAAGATAGGGCCGCACGCGGTGGCGGCGCTGGCCGACATACAAGGCTCTGGCGCTGTCCAGCATTTATGGACTACCACGCACAAGAGCCACTGGCGGCAGTTGCTACTACGCTGCTATTGGGATGGAGACGAGCAGCCCGCGGTCGAGGTACCTCTGGGCGACTTCTTCTGCAACGGCTGGGGCGAGTACAGCCACGTCAGTTCGCTGCCCATCGCCGTGAACCCCCACGGCGGCTTCAACAGCTACTGGGAGATGCCCTTTCGCAAGGCTGCAAAGATAACGCTCGAAAACGTCTCCAGCGACGAAGCAACGCTTTACTACCAGATAGACTATACCCTGTCCGAAGTGCCCGATGACCTTGCATATTTTCACGCTCAATGGCGGCGCAGCAACCCGCTACCATACGGGCAGGTGCACACCATCCTCGACGGCATCGAGGGTAGCGGCCACTACATCGGCACATACATCGCGTGGGGCGTGCACAACTCCGGCTGGTGGGGAGAGGGGGAGGTCAAGTTCTACCTCGATGGCGACACGGAGCACCCCACGATTTGCGGCACCGGCACCGAGGACTACTTTGGAGGGGCCTGGAACTTCGAGGTGCCGGGGCAAGGCTATACCTCTTTCACGACGCCCTACCTCGGTCTGAACCAGGTGCTAAGCCCCGACGGACTGTACCGGAGCCAGCAGCGGTTCGGTATGTATCGATGGCACATAATGGACCCCATCCGCTTCCACTCAGACATACGCGTAACGGTCCAGGCGCTCGGCTGGCGCTCCGGCGGTCGCTACCTGCTCCTACAGGACGATATTGCCTCCATGGCCCTGTGGTACCAGAAGCAGACCTCCTCGCCCAGACCCGCTTCGCCGGACACCGGCCAGCTAGAGGTCATCTAGCGAGGCCGAAGAGCTGCCTCTTATCGTCACTGACGATAAGTGTTTGCGTGTAGCACTAACACTCACTCGGTGCTCCAACAACCAATAAGTGAGACGGCCGGACTTCCGCCTCTATGCCACGAACATAGTTTCCTGGCTAGGCGAGGGCGGGCGGGATTCGACCCCCGAGAAACAGGTGATGCTCAATAGACGTTGACGATCCTTGAGTATAGCAGCGCCTTCCACTGGCTGGGGTTTACTCTACGCTATCGGTATGTTGAACGAACTGCCTGTGCGCGTAGAGAAGAGCGGCGTGGGCTATTACGTGACTATTGCTGCTAGTGAGGATACCCTCGATCGTAGGCCAACTGTCATCCAATATCCGGTCGCAGAACTCCTCAATTGCTACGAGACGGTCGTACAGCAATGAGCCCGCCTGTTCGATGTCCAAGGCGATACCTATTCGGGTGCTGTCCTGCACTTCGATCTGGACGTCAGATGCAATACAGGCCACCCACAGGAAGACC
>DASVQO010000511.1:0-2716 GCA_036389075.1 Chloroflexia bacterium
CCTTCTTTAGATTCTTCGCTGCGCTCAGAATGACAAGGGCCACTTTGGTCCCGCACGCGCAATACATTGCAGATAGACGCTGAGTCCTTCCCGCATAAGTACCCATCTTTTCTACATCTAAAACAAGGGTACGCTTCCTGCTTCCCCTCCGGCGCGAGCAGTAGACAACGTCGTCTAATGAAAGGAGGAGGAGATGTCCACGAAAGACACCACACCCACCCCGAGGTACCGCTTGCGAGCACTTATGGCCCTCGCCTTATTGCTGTTGGCGGTGCTGGCGCTAGGGTCCGGCGGGTCTAGCAACACCGCGAGGGCGGCGGCACCGCTCGGAAGCAACACGAGTGCTATGCAGGGGGCCGGCAAAGTCGAGTCGAAGGTGTTCGCCGATACGGCCGATGGCAAGACCGCGACTTTCATCGTGCTCATGTCCGAGCGCGCCAACCTGACTTCAGCCTACGCCATGAAAGACCAGGACGCTCGCGGCTGGTACGTCTATAACACGCTGAGAGACACCGCCGCCCGTACGCAGGCACCTCTTCGCGCCACGCTCGATGCGCGGGGTATCAAGTACAAGAGCTGGTGGATAGCTAACGCCCTGTCGGTCACGGGCGACCGCTCGGTGGTGGATATGCTTGCAGCTCGTGCCGACGTGCGCAATATCGAGGCGAGCCGTCCCATGTACCTGATCGAGCCCGTACGCACGAAAGTCGATAGGTCGAGCGCGGCGGTCAGGGAAATAGCGCCGAGCGGTCCCATAACGATCGAGTGGGGCGTCGAAAACGTCCGAGCGCCCGAAGTATGGGCCATGGGCTACACCGGACAGGGTATCGTAGTGGCCGGGGCCGATACCGGCGTACACTGGACGCACACGGCTCTAAAGTCACACTACCGTGGCTGGAACGGTGTAACAGCGGACCACAACTACAACTGGCACGACGCCATCGATACAGAGGATGACCCGCTCGACCCGTGCGGTCCGGCAACACAGGAACCATGCGACGGCCACGACCACGGCACGCATACTGTCGGCACCATGGTCGGCGATGATGGCATGGGCAATAAGATCGGCGTAGCCCCCGGCGCGCAGTGGATAGGGTGCCGCAACATGGTGTCCCTCGGCGTGGGCTTCGGGGCCGTGTTTGACACCTACGCCGAGTGCTTCCAGTTCTTCCTCGCCCCCACCAAGCTCGATGGCACCGCGCCGGACGCGACGAAGCGCCCTCACGTCATCAACAACAGTTGGGGCTGCCCCGAAGGCTGCGCGCCCAACACCCTCAAAGATATAATCGAATCGACGCAGGCCTCGGGCATCATGGTTGAGGCTTCGGCTGGCAACGATGGCCCCGCCTGCTCCACGGTGGACGTGCCCCCGGCCATCTATGAGGCTTCGTTCACTACCGGCGCTATCGACATCGACTCCGAAGACGGGCCGTTCCTGGCCGACTTCAGCAGCCGCGGCCCGGTGGCGACCGATGGCTCGCTACGTCTCAAGCCCAACATCTCGGCCCCCGGTGTAGATACCCGCTCCGCCGTCAAGGGCAGCGATACTGCCTACGACGAGTTCAGCGGCACGTCCATGGCCGGGCCGCACGTGGTCGGCGTGGTCGCGCTACTATGGTCGGCCAGGCCCGAGCTGGTGCGCCAGATCACCGAAACCAAGGTGCTCCTCCAGATGAGCGCCAACCCGGACGTAGACGTGGTCGAGCCGATACCCATGTGCGGCACCACGTCGCCTGAGGACATCCCCAACAACTTCTTCGGCTACGGCCGCGTTGACGCCTTTGCCGCCATACAGCGAGCGCAGGGCATAGAGCCTTCGCCCACGGCCATCCTGGCCACGGCGACCCCCGCCACCCCCAGCCCCACTCCCACCGTATGCCCCATCCAGTTCACCGACGTACCGGCCGATCACACCTTCTACGCGGCGGTGCGCTGCCTGTCGTGCAGGCACATCATCGGCGGCTATCCTTGCGGAGGCACCAACCCCGACACGGACGAGCCTGAGCCTTGCACCGGCAACCGGCCTTACTACCGGCCCGGCTCGAACGTCACACGCGGGCAGATCGCCAAGATAGTGGCCCAATCGTTCGGGTACAATGCCGACCCCGGCGGGCAGGTCTACGCCGATGTTGAGCCGGGCGACCCGTTCTTCACCTGGATCAACAGGCTGACCGCCCAGGACGTAATGAACGGCTACCCGTGCGGCGGGCCTGGCGAACCGTGCGAAAACGGCAGCAGGCCATACTTCCGCCCGGCGTCCTACGCCACCAGGGGGCAGCTATCCAAGATCGTCGCCAATGCCGCGGCCTTCCACGAGTTCCACAACAACCAGGTGTTCCAGGATGTGCCGGGGACTCACCCGTTCTACATGTACATCGCACGCCTCGCCTCGCGCCAGATCATGGCGGGCTACCCGTGCGGCACCATCAACCCCGACACCGGAGAACCCGAACCGTGCGGCGAGGGCAACAAGCCCTACTTCCGCCCCGGCTCCAACGTCTCCAGGGGGCAAACAGCCAAGATAGTAGCCAACGCCGCTTTCCCAGGCTGCGCCACCCCGTAACATGTGTAGAGACGGAACCGCCAAGACGCCAAGGACGCCAAGATAACGCCAAGATTAAGTAGGTGTTCTAAGCAAAAGGACCAGGGTACAACACTATGTACCCTGGTCCTTTTTGTACTCTCTAAACCCTCATCCTCTTTGCGCGTTCTTTGC
>DASVQO010000512.1:0-9770 GCA_036389075.1 Chloroflexia bacterium
GTTGCTGGGCACCGGCGTGTTGCTGGGCACCGGCGTGTTGCTGGGCACCGGCGTGTTGCTGGGCACCGGCGTGTTGCTGGGGCAGAACGACGTGGTGTTGCTCGCTCGGTTGCTATCAGCCGAGTCCGTTGTGCTGTTCACCGCCCATACAAAGTAGGAGTGGGTTGAGTTCTCAGACAGCCCACTATCCTGCATGGATCGTGCATTCCCATTCACCTGGAATACTTGCGCGTAATCGTCTCGTACGATATTGAACGCGGTCTGCCCGGTGCCGTTGTAGTCCCAGGACACCGTTAAGCGGCTGCACGAGTCGACCGACACTCTCGCGTTTGTGGGCGGTACCAACTGGGTGGTAAAGGTCCACGTATCACTGTAGGAGCTCCACTGCCCTCCCATCTGAGCCCTAACTTTCCAGTAGACCGTAGTCCCAGGTGCTATCTGCCCAATATGACAGGACGAAGAAGTAGTCCCACTACATGGGTGCTGTGACGTGTAAGGCCCTCCCCACCATTCGACATCGTACCCGCTGGCGCCGGGGACCCCATTCCATGCGAACGTAAGATCGTAGTTGTACGTCTGCGTTGACCCGTTACCGGGAGATGAAGGCGTAGGGCGCTCCACGCGATCCCGGACCATGAATGACCGTACACGGTCGTTGCCTATGTAGTTATCGCGAAGGTCGGGATCGTTACCGTAAAACCACTCGCAATTACACTCGAGGTTCAATTCGCTAGCAAGCATCCCTCTGACGTTGCTTCCAACTTTGATGGAGGTAATAGACCTGTCTGGCACGCCCATCGCACCAGCGTCCCTATACTCACCTTTACCTCTGACCGAGCAGGCGCCCGTCCAGTTGATGTCCACGAACACAGCTACCTGGTCAGGTCCAGGGTTGCAGGTGGGTGATGGCGTGTTAGTGGGACTGACAACACTACCATTGTCTGAGTTGTACGAGACTCCCTTCTGGATGCTGCCATATCCAGAGATAGGTTCTGCCATGACCGGATTTCGGCTACCGTCACGAAGCCTGAAGTGGAGGTGGCTGCCCCTCGTATACCCCGACCTTCCTGCCAGGCCAACAACAGAGCCCTGAGATACGAATTGATTCAGGCTGACGTTGCAGCTTGCCAGGTGAGAATAAAGAGCAAGAACATTGTCGCCGATGTCCTGCAGGATATAGTTGCCATAGCCCTTGGAATCGTCCTGCACGTCCGGCAGGTTGCATACTGCCTCCACTACTGTCCCACTCTTGGTAGCAACCACGCTCACATGATCCAGGCTCCAGTCTTGTGCATACATATCAACGCCGGTGTGAGTTCCCTCGTTGTAAAGGTATCCACTGATGAACTGCGAGTTGTTCTGGGGCCGCCACGGCAATTTCAAGCCCGACACCATTACCGAGGATGGCGTAACGCCTACTGGGTACTTGTCACGCAGGTATAACCGCAGCGACTGCTCCATGACGCTACTTGGCGCCTCTTCTACCCACTTAATGAACAGGGGAGTGTCCATCGCTTCAGCTTCCCACTTCCCGCTAAACTGACGGGCGATGACGAAGCCTGACTCTAGTGCTGTACCCGCTTTGAGCGACACTACTGCCAGTGCCCAGGGTTCGGCCACCAGTAGTTTGTCGATCTTGCGGTAGTACCTTCCATTCTTATTCAACCGTCTTGCGGCAGCATCAACAGAGCTAGTGAGTCCAGGTGCACTACGCGGGTCAACGACCCGGGCCTTTCCGTTCGACTCCGGTGTAGGAGTCGCTGCGGCAGTTCCCGCCGAAACTGCCTTTTCTGTACGCGCTCCTGCAACACCGAGCCCATGCCCCGAGGTGACAAGCAGAACAGCCAGCATCATCATGGCTATAACCCTTTTCATCTTTGGTTTCCTCCATCCTCTAAACCACAAAATTCCAACTAGAAAACCGACAATTCGTTGCTAGCGTTGCTGGTAGTGCTTCAGGCACAAGCAACGGCAGCATTACACGCCATCATGATGATGCTCAGTTCATTACCCGCACCTCCTACTAGCTGTACAAGCAGGCTAATGCATAGACTTCCATAGCCTGCTACTCCGATACTCTTCCCCTCGATAGAGCGTGGCAGCCCCGGAGAGTTGAAGAAATGACTTCACGTTCTCAATGTGGAATGCCGCGCTTGTCCGCCAGATAGAGGCTAAAATCTCTGCTGTGGACAGGTTCAGAGTACTCTCGCTCAATTGCCGTTGCGTTGCCGGAGCAACCCACCCGGTAACTAGGCCGTTATTCTTGTAGAACAGTGGTTGTGTGAGAACGAGCGCCCAGACTAACCTAATCCACGCGGTGTTTGTACTTGTGCGGCTGGGAGCTAAGATTCGCTGCTGTGACGCTGCGGCAGTTCAATAGCTTCTGCAGAGCCACTGCTGACTGGATTAGCGTTGCTGCCCGGTTGCAACTGCGCTGCTGGATAGTAGAAAGCCATTGGAACCAGTGGGGAAAGGCTATCAGTTGATGGGCGGCGGAGACGACGAGATAATGCCGTTTGTCTACCGATGTGAGCATGAGGTTGTTGATGAAGCCCACCTTGCGAGGGCAGCCTGACAAAGGCGGCGCTCGAACAGTAAAGTTGTGAATTCAGTCTCAGAGAGTACTAGCGGTGCAGGTAATTAGGAGCAAGACACACTGGGTGTGTCCTCAGGTACTAATACGGATTATTAATTTCTTTTACTTTGCTTCTCCCCTTGTAAGTGGCTAGAACTTGCGATATAATCCCCCATCATGTGTGTTATCGGAATGACGGAGAAACATCGACAGATACACATTGCGTACTGGCGGAGAGAATAACACCGCAAGTGCGTACACTTTTACACTTACAAGTGCTGAAGTCGTTTTGTACGGGTTTCGATAGCCTACTTTAACGCCAAGGCACAAGTGTACATAGAGTATATAGTACGAGGTGCCCATTGTCAATAGGTTCACCCAGTGATTCTGCTGCCATAGCAGCAGAACGTTTGCGGTTGTTCGGCCAGAATTTTCGGGCTATCTACGAGGCCGCGAATCTCGGGCCCAAAGAGGTTGCCACCTTCTTTCAGGCTAGTTATGAGGCAGTCAGGAGTTGGGCTACAGGGATGCGACTTCCCTCAGAGTCTCGACGTGATCAGCTTCTTGAATTCATCAGACGGTGCTATATTCGTCAGCCTTCGCAGGAGGTGTTTGACGCTGCGCTGAACATGATGCGCGCCTATACGCATGATCAGTCGCTTGATAGCAAGATCAAGGATTTGCTGGGCGTTAGCGCTGGCAGCGACAACGGTATGGGCATGAGCATGGGCAACGGTAACACCGATGCAGTCAGTAGTTCTCCTAGTGACACAGATAATGGCGTGCTATACAGTGGTGGCGCACACACTAGGGCAAGCAACCACCAGAGCATGCTCCTTGACGCCCTGGGCGAGGAGAGAGGGGTGGTACCACCGGTGCCACCCATTTTCTATGGACGTGATCCTGAGTTGAAGCGCTTGCGGCAGTGGCTAGGCCGCAACCGATCCATAACCATAGTGGCCGATGGCGGCACCGGTAAAACCTCCCTGGCGGTCAAACTCGGCACGGATCTACAGGAGCAATCAAGTCGGTACCCCCAAGGCATTTGGTTTGTAGAGCTGGGTGCGGGGAACAGTGATTTGTTGGCCCAAGCAGGTGCGCACAACCCCGCACACGACGTGAACTTCGTTGCTCAGGCGGTCATGCAGCGACTTGGCTTGACCGAGGAACCCAATCAGACCGTCAAGGACACGCTCCTGGCATTCTTGAAGCGGCGTACTCTCTTGCTGATATTTGACGGCTGTGAGCAACTGGCACAAGCATGTGCTTATCTTACAGACGCTATACTCGGCGCAACGGAAAACGTACAGATCATCGCCACGAGCCGGGTTCCGCTTGGCGCCACCGGAGAAGTTATCTTTCAGTTAGCGCCGTTGCCCGTGCCAAAGTCTGACACTGTGGGCATCTCAATGACAAAACAGCAATGGGAGGCATTTCAGGACCAATATCAGTCTGTGAAGCTGTTCGCAGCACTCTCAAGCGGTGCATGGGCGGAGACCGATGCGTATCGGCTCGGCAACATATGTCGTAGGTTAGGTGGGGTGCCATTAGCAATAGAACTGGCAGCAAAACGGGTGAATCCAGCCGTGCTTGTTGAGGATATAGGAGCCAGTCATAACCGGCAGTATTCGCTTCTGCGAAGGGGTGATTACTTAGATCGCTTGTTGCGTACCTATAGTGGGAGCGGGGCGTCTCCATCAGTACAACAGACCCTAGAAGCAACACTGGACTGGGCGGTATCATTGCTGACTGACTCAGAGAAAAGCATGTTGGAACAGGCTAGTATATTCGCAGGAAGCTTCAGCCTTAGAGCTGCAGAGCAGATAGTCGTGTCCGAGGAAGGTGGAGATTCTACCTTTGACCACCAAGCTGCCCTAACCAATCTAGTAAATAATGCGCTCGTTTCTCGCAGGGTGGAAGGCTCATTTATACGGTATTCGATGCACGATCAGGTGCGAAGTTACGCCTTTAGAATGCTTCTGAAGAACTATGGAAATGAGCAGCAGACTCTTAAGCAAGTTCAGGGACGCTACTTCGAGTTTTACCATTCACTGGTGAAGCAAGCGGAACGTAGGCTGCCCAGCGCGGAGCGGGAGACTTGGATTGCCCGGCTAGATATTGAGTATGAAAATATAAGGGCCGCACTTTTATGGGCATCAGGCCAGTCTCGGGTACTGCAAGAGCAGGTACTTGAACTTGCTGCGCCGCTAAGTATCTTCTTATTCTTTAAGGATCGCTATACCGAAGGGATTACGCTCATCTGCGACCTGAAGTGTCGGTACACAGGAAACAATTCACTTGCCTTAGCTTCTTCGGCATTTGGATTGGGTGTGCTATATAGAGCGCGTGGGTATGCTACTGAGGCATTGACATACCTACGCGAAAGCGTGAGCCTGTATGAAACAGTCGTTGCGGATGCAGGACAGACGTCACGGGATAACGAACTTCGTCTAGCCTATTCACGCCTGTTCCTGGCTTTGACCTTGCGTGACGTAGACGCTTGGGCAAGCAATTCTCAAGACCCCTCCATCGAGATTGAAGACCAATGCAAATTGGTAGATGCAGCCTTGCAGAAGTTCATCCATCAAGAGGACGAATGGGGGATAGCACTTGCCTACACATTCCTCGGGGCCTGCAAAGTAGCATTGGCCGATAGAACAGAAAGGCAGTCAATCAGAGAACTAGAGCTGAACGATACTGGCCTCGGAACGGACTCGCTATCAGTAAGCAATGATGAAGCGTCCCTGGCAGCCGCCGCCCGTGACCATCTGAGAACAGCCTTTGAACGTGCCGGGGATCTTAACGATGTTTGGTTGCTTGCTCAAGTTGTCATTCAATTAGGCATATTGGGCTTTACAATTGGAGACTATGAGGAAGCAGTCAGCCGGTTCAAACAGTTCATACGGTTACGCGACCGGCGGCTTGCTCCTATGGGTATAGGTGGTTATATAGACGAGAAGCTTAGGCATACTAGAAGCGAGGGTGCTCTAGCAAGCGCATTGGTGAGGCAAACTATAGATGAAAAGCGCGGGCTTGCAACAAGCTTACGTGGCATAGCGGCCGTGCTAGTGAGACAATTCGAGCAAGATCAGAATAGGGACAGGCTACTCCTGGCAGCTTGGTTGCTGTCGGTTGCTGGGGACGTATACCGTTATCTTTCGGCCCAGGTACGGGAATATGATCCGCTCAAATTTGCCGAAACTGAGGAGAAACTAAATCAGTATCTCTTGCCAGAGGAAAGAGAACGACTGGCTCAGGACTACCAAACTATGACAATGGATCAGGCAATTAAGCTTGTACAAGAGAGCCCGCTGTTATAGGTGTAGCGCAAGTTAAACAGTACCAAATAGCTGTACGTCTGCTAACTTGTTCCCGCGGGGGACCAGAATGCCATCTTAACCAGATTGGAGTCGTATATTCCTGTAGTGAATGGTAGCATGAGATGGTCCTGTAGAACGATGTCCGTAATAAAATTCATGCAAAGAAAGAACCATCTGTACAACATACAGGTGGTTCTTTCTTTGCTGCCTGTAGGCTATAGTTACTGCTACTCGCCACTTCAAGGATCAGCTGTTACAGCGGTACCAGTGAGCCCCGTTGGGGATCCACCACTCTGACTGGTGGCAAACTCCCTGGAGACCGCCTCAATGAAAGCTCGTAGGTTATGAGAATTCTCCAGGTTGTTCAAGAAGTTGCCCCACATCTATGTTGTTCAGCACACGGTATATTTGCGCCCAGTCGAGGCTCCAGGCGTCTAGCTCTATAGCGCTGACCGACAGATCGGGCACAAGCCCGCCGCCACTCGCCTCACGTACCTCTGCACGCAATACAATCGCCTGGAGAGAAGTGCTTGAGGAACCCATCGGCCATGCTGTGCTTGCCGTTGTCCACTACCTATGTCTACTCACCAACACGATTCATACTACTGAGCCTTTGTTCTGATAAGAACTTCCTCGCCGGCCGTCACTTCAACTAGCACGAGACGAGCACCGGGATTGGTAGCTGATCCTGTAGCTGCTGTTCCTAGTGTCGCCGCCTGGGCGCTGTCAGCTTTCAAGACCTTTCCGCCACCGCGCTTGCCCACTTTGGCCCGACCCTCCCCACGCTCAACTTCCGTGTACCAGAGTCGCGAGGCCGGTATGCCGAAGTGCTTGCGCAACACGTCCAACTCGACCGCGCCAATCAGGGCTTCACCACGCTCCATGGCGGCGTACCTGCGCCTGGAAGTGCCTATCACTTTGGCAACACTTTCCGTGCTCTCATCCCGCGCGGTTCTCGCCTGCTTCAGGAGTGCGCCGATCTCTCGATTGCGGGTGTGCATCTGCGCGTAACCTGGTAGCCTCCTCGGTTGACCGCCCTCTGCGTCCGCCTCCTCTCTATCCTCTATCGCCGCTGTACGTTCCATAGCACTCTCGTGGCGTCCGTCCACATGGTTGACAACCTCAAGCCGATGGCTCCCCGCGGCTCCACTCTTCGCTCTGTTCAACATTGAATTGTCACTCCTTTAGGTCACAAATGACCCATTTTGTCTCTGGTTCGACATACGTACTTCGGTGGATAACCTACGTCGCATAAGGATTAACTTTTTAGGACATATGTGCTAATATCTATGACACGACATGATACAAAGAGAGCGGCTCACAGCCGCCCATTTACGCACAAAAACGTACTATTATGATACACCAAAAGGGAGTAGGGGTCAATTACTGGAGGGGTGCGTTTTGCACACTTTGGGGCTGGCTGGCACTGTGGGCAGATGCGCGGTGGCCCTCCTCGCTGCACACTGTGAGCGGACAATGGGCATTATCTCGTGGCCCTCCAGGGTAAGGCCGCTGTCGCGCATTGGCGCAGGACGCAGCGCTGTACTGTCAGGTGGTGGGCTGAGACACCACACAGGCTATGACGGTGGCGCTGTCAATGATGGGCACAAGGTAGAGGCAAGACCAGCCCAGGGGAGTAAGGGGAATAAGGAAGTAGATGACCGGCGTTTAGTGGTTGGTACGGGTGCCGAGTACCAGCAGGGAGAGGCAGAACTATGTCAGCATACAAGACAAGTAACTCTCAGGAAGGCTACCTTTCGCGTGGCGGTCACCAGGAAGCTAGGCGCTCAGGAGTGAGCAGCAGTGGCGGTACTGACACTGGCAGCAGTACGGGACGCCCCACTAGGGCAAGGAGCGGCAAGCCGGTACGACAACCACGCAACACCGGCGGTAAGAACATCGTAGGGCAGTTCGCCTCCGTCAAGATGCAAAGGTCCGTTCCTTTCGAGTCCCTCATAGAGCGCGATCTGCTCTACCTGGCTGACTTCGCCGAGGACGTGGTGGCTATCGAAGCCCAGCCTTTCGTCATTGAGTACACAGATGAGGCGGGCCGCCCCAGGCGCTATACTCCTGATTTCCTGCTGGGTTATGCCGACCGCGACCTGGTGGTGGAATGCAAACCGGCGACGCAGGTGGGTAAACCCGCGAACCTGGCGAAGTGGGAGTATGCCCGCCGCTGGTGCGCGGAGTGTGACTGGCAGTTCGTGGTCGTCACGGATGAGCAGCTACGCAGGGGCTATCGCCTTGAGAACGTAAAATTGCTCACCCAGTTCGCTCGTCACCCTGTGTTGCCCCAGGTCAGACAGTGCGTGCACTCGGCCCTCAGCCGCCACGCGCCGGATGAGCCACCACTCACGATGGGTGAGCTGGCTGAAGCGGTCGCCCCCTCCGAGCCTGCCTCGGCCTTCCATACGCTACTCACTCTAGCTTACCTCCACAAGATAGACGTGTCACTCGATGACGCACCTCTCTCCAGCGAGACTTTTGTCTGGCTCCCCTCACACCCACCAACAGCGATACCGCGGCCCCCACTATTCCCCTCACTCACCACGCACGGCCCCTTCGCCCTGGCTGACACCTCCACTATTTTGAGCGCCAAAAGGCCCTCGGACATACACCCCCCTCTATAGGCGTTTGCGACCTGAGCGACTAGCTGAATTGCCCGGGTCGGGACACACGGCGGTAACAGAACAACAAAGGAGCTTGCGACCAGGAGCGCGAGCTACCCCGCGCGGCCAGCCACTGCTTGAAGGAGAGCTGGCATGTTCGGTAAGGACCAGTTGACATGGGTACGCAGAGTTTTATGCCGGGGGTGCGCTTCAGATGGGGTGATACCTCATACGAGTTCAAGCGCCTACTACCGGACGGCAAGGCCAACATAGAAAACATACTCACCCAAGCCTACGTCACCGTAGAGGTCACAACGCTTACGCACGCCCTCTTTGCGGGAGAGCTACAGTTCGAGGTTGCTGGTAAGGTAGGGAAGATGGGCAAAGCGGGAAAGAGCGGTAGTACGGAGGGCGCGGCACTGTCAGCCAACGCAGTGAGTAGGCAGGAGGAGGCCCTAACTACAGACCCTAACTATATGGCTCTCAGTGACTGCCCCGCCCCACTGCTGGAAATTGCTCGACGCCGCCTCCAGGTCATCGAGCCTCTGGTCGCCATAGACCCAAGAGAGCGCACCCTCGCCCGCGTCAAGGCTCGCGTCGCCGAGATCAAGGCGCAGTACGAGGCTCCTGACGGAGGGCAGAAGCAGACCCAGCCTCAGCCCGCAGTGCGGGCAGGCGACGGCGGCCAGCGTGTCGAGGCCGCGGAACCATTGCGCGTGTCGGTACCTTCCGTGTATCGGTGGTTGAAGGACTACGAGGACAGTGGCTGTGACCTGCGCGCGCTCATTCCGGGTACGTCTCGCTGCGGCGCTCCCCGGATGGCGCGTTTGGAAGAGGCGGCCAACAACATAGTTGAGACTGTGATCCGAGAGCGTTACCTGGTGCGCGAGAGCGTGAGCATTGACGACGTGCACAGAGAGGTGGCCGTGCGCATCGAGGAGTGCAACCGGACTCTGCCTCCCACCGAGCACCTCAAGCTCCCATCGAGGCCAACCGTGGGCAGGCGCATGGACGCATTTCTCCTCACCGAACAACTGTCAGCGTTTGCGGCGAAGCACGGGGCGGTAGCGGCGAGGCGTAAGTTCACACAGTACGGGCAGAGCACCCAGCCCACCATGCCCCTACAGAGAGTGGAGATGGACCACACCAGAGCGGACTTCATGGTGGTAGACGACCAGGACAATCTCCCGCTCGGTAGGCTCAACTTCACCTTTATGCTAGATATATACACGAGGTACCCAGTCGGCATCTACATCGGTTTCGAGC
>DASVQO010000513.1:0-12042 GCA_036389075.1 Chloroflexia bacterium
CCCGGCAAGTCGTACGAGAAGACCTTCCTCAACCCCGGCACCTTCAGCTACCTGTGCACCTTCCACGAGGACGAGATGTTCGGCACGGTGGTGGTATCGGGCCCCGCTATCTCGCCTACGCCCGGCCCCGCGACGAGCACCCCGGCCTCCGGCACCTCTAACGTGAACATCCAGGGCAACCAGTACCAGCCCAAGGACCATGTCGTCGCGCTCGGCTCTACCGTACACTGGACCAACCTCGACTCGATCAATCATAGCGTCACCAGCAACACGCCGGGCGCGTTCGATAGCGGCGGCCTCGGCCAGAACGGCACTTTCAACAAGACCTTCACCACGGCGGGCAGGTACGACTACCACTGCCAGTACCACCCCGGCATGGCGGGCAGCATTGTCGTGCTCACCGGCGACGGCTCGGTGCCCACCGCCGGCCCCAGCAACACGCCTACCATGACGAACACCCCGCAGCCCACCAACACGCCCGGCGGCGGACCCGTCAGCGATGCGTCCATAATCGACTACGACTACAGCCCCACGACGATCAACATACAGCCAGGCACCACGGTGCGCTGGACCAACAACGGCCAGGCCCCTCACACCGTCACCAGCGATGGCGCGGGCCAGTTCAATAGCGGCCAGATCGCCAGCAATACGTGGTGGCAGTTCACTTTCAACACGCCTGGCACTTACAATTTCCACTGCGATTTCCACCCTACCATGAAAGGCACGGTCAACGTGCTCGCCCCCGGCAGCACGCCCATTCCGCAGCCCAGCAACACCCCGGCCCCGACGAATACCCCGCAGGCCACCAACACGCCCGGTGGCGGTCCAATGACCAACGCGCTGGTGGTTGACTACAACTACAACCCCACGACCATCAACGTGCAGCCCGGCACCACGGTGCGCTGGACCAACAGCGGCCAGGCCCCGCACACCGTCACCAGCGACGTCGCGGGCCAGTTCAACAGCGGCCAGATGGCTAGCGGCTCCTGGTGGCAGTTCACTTTCAACACGCCAGGCACCTACAATTTCCACTGCGACTTCCACAGCAACATGCAGGGCACCATCAACGTGCTCGCCCCCGGCAGCACGCCCATACCGCAGCCCAGCAACACCCCGAGGCCCACTTCCACCCCCATGAGCCAGCCGTTGCCGGGCACCGTGCGTGTCGCCATAGAGCACTACGCCTACGCGCCCATGACCACCACGGTGAACCTCGGCGACAAGGTGGTCTGGACCAACCTGGACAACGACCGGCATAGCGTCACCAGCAACGGCGACCACGCGGGTCTGTTCGACAGCGGCGTGTTCGCGCTGAACGGCACCTACGAGCGCGTGTTCGACACGCCCGGCACGTACAAGTACTACTGCACGGTGCACGGCAACTTCATGACAGGCTACGTGGTGGTGCAGAACTCCGGCGGCGTCTTCTCGGACGTGGCCCTCAGCAACACCTTCTACCCCTACATCGTCTGCCTGTCCGACCGCTCTGTGCTCGGCGGCTACTCGGACGGTACGTTCCGCCCCGGTAACCAGGTGACCCGAGGCCAGCTTGCCAAGATCATCGCCAACTCGGCGGGCTTCAACGAGACGCCCACCGGCCAGACCTTCGCGGACGTGGCCCCCGGCAGCACCTTCTACGACTACGTGGAGCGCATCGCCTCGCGCGGCATCATCGGCGGCTACCCCTGCGGCGGCCCCGGCGAGCCGTGCCAGGCGGGCAGCAAGCCTTACTTCCGCCCCGGCGACAACGCCTCTCGCGGCCAGATAGCCAAGATCGTGGCGGGCGCGGCCAACCTGACCTCCACCCCCACCGGCCAGACCTTCGCGGACGTGCCCACCAACCACACCTTCTACACCTTCGTGGAGCAACTGTCTGCTAACGGCGCGATGGGCGGCTATGCTTGCGGCAGCCCCGGGGAAGCCTGCGACGGCCAGAACCGCCCCTACTTCCGCCCCAACGTCAAGACCACCCGCGGCCAGATAGCCAAGATAGTCTCGATGAGCTTCTTCCCTGAGTGTGCCAACTAGGGGAAGAGACGCTAAACGCCAAGACGCCAAGGACCACGCCAAGTTAGTATGGTTTAGAGGGTACAAAAAGGACCAGGGTACGACATGATGTACCCTGGTCCTTTTTGCTCAGGAACATACCATCCTTAATCTTGGCGTGGTCCTTGGCGTCTTGGCGTCTTGGCGTTTAGCGTCTCCTCATTCCGCCCTTCGTAGCCGGTTGACGAGGGTGGCCGAGAAGTAGGCTTTGTCCTGCACGCGGGCGAAGAGGCAGGGGTCGGGGGAGATGGTGACGCGCACCGTGTCGCCGTCGCGCAGGGGGACGTGCGTCTGGCCGTCCACCGTGAGGAAGGCCTCGTCGTCGGTGTCGATGTGCAGGTCCAGCACGTTGTCATCGGGGAGCACCAGGCTCTTGACGATAGTGAGATATGGGGCGATAGGGGTGACTATGATGCTGCGCAGCTCGGGGTGCATGATGGGGCCACCGGCGGCCATCGAATAGGCAGTGGAGCCAGTGGGGGTAGCCACAATCACGCCGTCGGCCACGTAGGTAGTCACCTTGTGCCCGTTCGCGCTCAGCGTGCAGTGGACCACGCGGGAGAGGGCGGCCCGGCTGGCTACTACGTCGTTCAGCGCCACGAAGCTGCCCACCTCCGTGCTATCCCTCAGCAGCACGGCGCGGAGCATAGCGCGGCGTTCGAGCCAGTACTTGCCTTCGCGGAACAGGTCTATCCGCTCCTGCACCTGCCAGGGGTTCATCTCGGTCAGGAAGCCCACCCGCCCCAGGTTCACGCCCATCAGGGGCACGCCGAGAGGGGCCGCGATGCGGGCCGCCCTCAGGATGGTGCCGTCGCCCCCGAAGGTGAAAATCATGTCCAGTAGGTCGTCTTTGGTCCAGTTGACGGTGGTATCGGGCGAGGCAGAGTGCGACTCTGTTACCTCCACGCCCCGCTCGTGGAGCAGTTGGGCTATGCGGGGTGCCTCGACCTTCGCCGCCTCTATGGTGTCGTTGACGATGAAGCCGACCTTTTTGATGGGGCGGTTGGCGCGGGGGGGGCTGGGGTCCAGGACGTCGGTGTCCACGCCCGCGAGGGGCCGGCCGGTAGCCTGCTCGATCACCAGGTTGGCGGCTTCGCCATCTGAGCTACGCGGTCTGCGGCCATCAGCCTGTGCCGGGTCATTTGCCATCCAGTTTGACCTCTCTTTCAATCGCGGCTTGCAGGTCGAACGCCTCGGCGCGTGGCTGCTTCTCGATAAGGGCGAGGTACTCCACGTTACCCGCGGGGCCAGTAATGGGCGAGCGCGCCAAGCCGGCCAGGTGCAGCCCCATCGCCCGCCAGAAGCTCGCTAGCCGTATTATAACATCGCGGTGTACGCCCGCCTCGCGCACCACGCCGCCTTTGCCCACCTGCTCGCGGCCCGCCTCGAACTGCGGCTTGATGAGGAACACAAAGAAGGCGTCAGGAGCGGTCAGGCGCACCACAGGGGGTGTGACTAGCTCAAGCCCTATGTATGATACGTCGCAGGTGGCAAGGTCGCACGGTTGGGGCAGCGAGTCGAGGTAGCGGATGTTAGTCTGCTCCATCGGGGTGACACGGGGGTCTTGCCGAAGCTTCCAGGCAAGCTGGTTGGTGCCCACGTCCACCGCGTACACGTGCGCCGCCCCGCCTTGCAACAGCACGTCGGTAAAGCCGCCGGTGGAGGCCCCAATGTCGAGGGCCACCTTGCCCGCGATGCGCTCTGCCAGCCCGAACGCCTCTATCGCGTGGGCCAGCTTCAGGCCACCTCGGCTGACGTAGGGCAGCGCGGCCTTCACCTCGATGCGGGCCATCTCGGCCACCGCCATGCCCGGCTTGTCGGCCCGCTGCCCGTCCACCAGCACCTCGCCCGCCATAATGATGGCCTGCGCCCTGGCGCGAGTCTCCGCCAGCCCGCGTTCGACGAGCGCTACATCCAGTCGCTGCTTCATAGGGGAACAATAGCATGAAAACGCAAAGACGCAAAGAGCCTGCCCTGAGCGAAGCCGAAGGGACGCAAAGCACGCGCAAAGAGGATGAAGGGTTTGCGAATGGCAAGCGCCAGGAATCTGGCCTGCGGATGGGTTTTCCTTAAGTCGTCAGAGCAGATTCTTGGCACTTGCTCCCAACAACAAAGCCCCACCCTCAAAATGGAGGTGGGGCTTTTGTTCGCGCTATTCGGCTGAAGGCTTTACTGCCCGGTGCTAGGGCCGTACGCCGGTGGTGAAGTGGGACCGCCAGTAGGAGCTGTTCAGGTTGCTCACGGTCACGCCCACGCTTTCGTTCACGGCGTGGATGATCTTGCCGCCGCCGATGTAGATGGCTGCGTGCGACAGGCCGCGCCTGTAGGTGTTCGAGAAGAGCACGATGTCGCCGGGTTGCAGGCTGTTGAAGCCGACGCGGGTGCCGCTGTTGTACTGGGCGTTGGTGTCGCGGCCTATCGTGTAGCCCGCCTGCTTGTAGACGTAGTAGACGAAGCCGCTGCAATCGAAGCCCGAAGGGGACGCGCCGCCGTAGCGATAGCGGTAGCCGTTGTACTGGTACGCCACGCCCACTACCCGGCTGCCGAGACCTTCCGCCGGGGCCGCCTGGGCCGAGGACACGCTGCCGACCAGGCCGGTCACCAGGATGAGCATCGCCATGAGAGTAGCGCCGAGGTTCTTGAAAGTGCGAGTAGAACGTACTGTTTGAACGTAGGACATTGAACGGGGCCTCCTGAGAAGTTTAGCTTCAACGATGGCTGCACAGGCAAATACAGGCTGCGATATAGGCCCACGCAGGCGACCTTGCAAGCGCGGCGTTGTATCGCGGTCTGAATGAAAGGCCGGTCTAAAATACTGCCGGTCCCTCAACCCACCGAAGCATACCAGCAGTAGTAGGCCGTGGTAAAGGAAAACGCTACGGAATGTAGCGTATCTTGTACTAACTCAATTCACGCAACTTACGTACGTAGGATGTACTGCGCAAGTTTACGTAAAGCAGTGGGAAAGGGGCGATTATGCAGTAGCGGAAGGAGTAGCCCTATGGTGATGCCCTGCGGAGCCGCGGGCCTGTGGGGACGTCCTGCATGATCGCCCTGCCACTAAAGTGGCGGGCTGAGAAGTAGCAAAGTCCCCTGCGGGGACTAAGAAGCCTCATGTAGTCTCCGCAGGAGACTTCGCTTCTTGCCAGCCCGCCACTTTAGTGGCAGGGCGATGGTGGCAGGGCGATGGTGGCAGGGCGATGGTGGCAGAGCAACTTGGCAGGGCTACAGCTCTCTTACGAGCCTAAAGGACCCCTAGCCCGCCAGGCTGATGAGCACGATTCCCGAAAAAATGAACACGGAACCGACCAGCTTCACCCTGGCGAACGGCTCCCTCAGCACCAGCGCCCCCAGCAGCGCCCCGAACACCACCGAAATCTCGCGCACCGGGGCTACGTAGCTCACCTGGCTCATCGTGAGGGCGAACAGCACCATCAGAAAGCCGCTCAGCGACATTACCCCCACCGCCATGAGGCTGCGCTTGTTCTCCCCCCACTCCCGGCTCACCGCCCGCCACTTCAGCAGCGCCATGTAAGGCAGCAGCACAATCGCGGACACTAAGAACGTCAGGAACAGGTACGCTACCGGCCCGGCGTAGCCCACCCCGACCTTGTCCACCACCGAGTAGGTGCCTATCGTCAGGCCCGTGAGCAACGCTATCTGCGACGGCCTTTCCTTTAGCGACAGGAACGGTCCGAGCAGGCCCCTCAAGTCGAGCACCTTCAAATGCAGAGTGTAAATGCCCGCCACCACAAGCCCGATGCCCACCACCCCCGTCCACCGTACCTGCTCGCCCAGGAAGATGGCGGCGAACAGCAGCACGAACAGCGGTGCCGACCCTCTCGCCAGGGGGTAGACGAGGGAGAGATCGCCCCGCTGGTACGCGCTGCCCAGTAGCATGAAGTACACGGCCTCCAGCACCCCGGACAGCACGATAAAGGGCCACCCCTCAGGTGGGATGGGCTGCGAGGCCAGCAGAAACGGCACCAGGGACACCGACAGCGACACCAGCGAGGCCAACCAGAGGAACGCCTGCTTATCGAGGCTGCGCTTCGCGAGCAGGTTCCACGAGGCGTGCAACAGGCCCGACAGCAGCAACAACCCCAATATCGATATATTCAACCGTACGCTCCCGTCAGGGCAGACAGTAGCCCGAAGCCCGTACCAACCCGGTCCCACCGCCCCCGATTCTGTGCACTTTGCACTAACACCGGCAGGATGTGTGTGCTACAACATATATAGTAGCATTCTCAGACAAAGGACCACAGGAGCATTTGCCGGAGGCACGAGTGACCAACCCCCTGGAAGGGGCATACAACGAGCATGTAGCGCCCCTGGTGGATGCCATGCGAGCCGACCCACAGAAGGCCGCTTACTACCTGGGCCTGATAGAGCCGCTGCGCCGGTACGACCGCGAGCATAACGGCGACCTCCTCAAGACGCTATCGGCCTACCTGCGGCATGGTGGCAACTCGGTGCGCACCGCCAACGCTCTCTTCATCCACCGCAACTCGCTCCGCTATCGCCTCGCCCGCCTCCAGGCCCTCACCTCCCTGGACCCCGACGACCCGGACGCACGCCTGGCCCTCCAAATCGCCCTGGTCCTGGACGCCGAATTCAACCCACCAGATCCAAAATCCAAAATCCAAAATCGGAGGAGCTTTAGATGAACGAACCAGCCCCCGAAGCCGTGGCCCTCACCAGCGCCCGCAACAAGCTACCCGGTGTCATCACCCGCGTGAAGCGCGGCGACGTAATGTGCCAGGTGGACATGCAGGTCGGTGACAACCACATCGTGGCCATCATCACCACAGAGGCCGCCGATGAGATGGGCCTGGAGCCTGGTATGCAAGCCATCGCCATGTTCAAGTCAACCTCCGTAATGATCGCCACCCCCGGCACGCACAACTCAGGCTTGTAGCCTAACAATACACGATGGCCGCCCTATATACCGGCTGTGCCTCGGCAGAAGTGGCAGGACCAGAGTCCCCCCTTGTCATCCTGAGCGTAGCGAAGGATCAGGTGGGTAGGCCAGAGGCCACAACAACGGGGCTGATGCCGGTAAGAGGAACGGTGGTGCTTCAATAGAAAGAGTCAAGAATGGGCGGCTGATCCTTCGCTACGCTCAGGATGACAAGGGGAAATATGGCCGCCGCCATTGATGCATACCCTTCGTTGGCCCAGCATCGTCCACTATCCAAGAAAAGGAGTTACATCTACAAATGCGTCTTTTCACAACATCGCAGCACAACACCAAAAAGGCCCTGTTTGGCCTGTCAATCGCGGCTGTCGCCCTGGTGCCTTTGGTCGCGCTGGCGCAGACGCCACAGCCGGGGGCCGCAGCCTTCGCTGACCCCACGTTCGAGCGTACCTGGCAGCGCACCGATAAGCCGGTGGCCGACGGCACGGTGAAGCGCGGCTTCTACTGGGGTCCTGCGCCTTTCGACAAGCGCCAGGAGCAGTACGCGGAAGGCCAGGGCGGCACCCGGCTCGTGCAGTACTTCGACAAGAGCCGCATGGAAATCAACGACCCCAACGGCGACAAGAACAGCCCCTTCTACGTCACCAACGGCCTGCTCACGGTCGAGCTTGTGAGCGGCAGGATGCAGACCGGCAACAACAGCTACACCGACCGCACGCCCGCCGATATCCCCCTCGCCTCCGACAACGACGACCCCAACGCGCCCACTTACGCGACCTTCGCGAAGCTGCTGGCCGACAGCGCCGACCTCACCAACCAGAGCGCGACCGCCACGGTGGACAAGGCGGGCAATGTGGGGCAGGACGCGGCGCTGGGCGGCACCGCCGGGGCCAGGCTGGTCTACTACGAGGCGCGGACCAAACACAACATCCCGCAGGTCTTTTGGGACTTCCTCAACGTCAAGGGGCCGGTATACGAGGGAGGCGCGCTCGTTACGAAGCAGATCTCCGAGCCGTGGTTCTACGCCAGCGGCCTGCCCATCACCGAGCCTTACTGGGCGCGGGTGAAGATAGCGGGCAAGGCGGACACCCTGGTCCTGGTGCAGCTTTACGAGCGGCGCGTGCTCACCTACGTACCCTCCGAACCCCAGCCGGAGTTCAGGGTGCAGGTGGGCAACATCGGGCGGCACTACCACGACTGGCGCTACGCCCAGGGGTCCGACCCTGGCCTGCCTATCGCCCCGCCCGCCCTGCCGACCGAGCCTGGCCGCCCAACGATACCGCCGCCCCCTCGTACCGTTCAGCCCACCTTGCCGCCGACCGGCCTCAACGTGTTCGGGGCTTCTTCCCTCAAAGAGTCTTTCCAGGAACTGGGGCAGAAATTCAAGGCGGCCAACGGGAACCTGCGCGAGCTTAGCTTCAACTTCCAGGGTTCGCAGGCGTTGGTCGCTCAGATGCAGCAGGGCGCGCCCGCCGACGTGTTTGCCTCCGCCGACAAAGCCAACATGGACAAAGCCGTATCGGCGGGCCTCGTCAGCGGCACCCCCCGCCCCCTCGCACGCAACTTGCTCGCCGTGGTGCTGCCCAACGAGAACTTCGGCAACATCACCGGCCTGAAAGACCTCGCCCGCCCCGGCGTCAAGCTCTCCCTCGCTGACCCTTCCGTACCGGTTGGCAAGTACACCCTTGAGGCCCTCGATAGGCTGTCGGCGGACCCGGCTTACGGGGCGGGCTTCAAGCAGGCCGTGCTCAGCAACGTGGTGAGCCGCGAGAACAACGTGCGCCAGGTGCTCGCTCGGGTGCAACTGGGCGAGGTGGACGCGGGCATCGTCTACGTCACCGACGCGCGTGCCGCCAACGCCTCGGCCCCCGGTAGCGTGCCCCCAATCAAGACGCTGTCGATACCGGAGAAGTACAACGTGGCCGCCACCTATTACATCGCCTCCGTCAAGGGCGCGGCCCACGCGGAAGCAGGCAAAGCATTCGTAGCCTACGCTCTCTCCACCG
The DNA here is from genome assembly GCA_036389075.1 of Chloroflexia bacterium. Lineage (GTDB taxonomy): Bacteria > Chloroflexota > Chloroflexia > QHBQ01 > JADMIH01 > JADMIH01. The sequence continues at coordinate 8,974 of DASVQO010000513.1, forward strand.
AGGGGCAGGCGGTCATGGAGAAATACGGCTTCAGCCGCGCGAACGCGACAAAGCCATAAAGCACGCGGGGCAACATGGCACCAGGAAAGGGCCAGGAGCACCAACCCAATAAGGCCCCGGGGGCGCAGCGCAGGGCTTACCCTCGGCCCGCTGAGGCCACCTGGGGGGCGCTGCTGGGCAGGCTGGCCGCCGGCGTGGCGAGCGCGGTGTGCCTGGCGTTCCTCACCCTGCCCCTGCTGGCCCTCCTGCTGCGCGTGCCGCTGGCCGACCTGCCCCGCTACTTCACCGACCCCCTGGTGCTCGACGCGCTCCGCCTGAGCATCTTGAGCAGCCTGTGCAGCCTGGCCCTCATGGTGCTGTTGGGCACGCCCGTAGCCTACGGGCTGGCCCGCTCCACCTTCCCCGGCAAGCGGGTGGTAGAGACGCTGGTGGAGTTGCCCCTGGTGCTGCCCCCGGCGGTGGCGGGCGTGGCGCTCCTGTTCGCGTTCGGCCGCCGCACTCCGGTGGGAGGCGTGCTGCGCGACCTCAATATAGAGGTGGCCTTCACGCTGGCTGCGGTGGTCATGGCCCAGGCGTTCGTGGCGGCCCCGTTCTACATCAAGTCGGCGCGGGCGGGGTTCCAGTCGGTGCCCCGCGAGCTAGTGGAGGCGGCTCACACGCAGGGGGCGGGCGGCTGGCAGACCTTCCGGCACATAGTGGTGCCCCTGGCCCTGCCGAGCATCGCGGGAGGCGCGGTCATGAGCTGGGCGCGGGCCGTGGGCGAGTTCGGGGCCACGATCCTGTTCGCGGGCAACTTCCAGGGCCGCACCCAGACGATGCCCCTCGCCATCTACACCGCCCTCGAAACCGACGTCAACGCCGCCATCGTGCTCGCCGCCATCCTGGTCGTCTCCTCCTTCGCCCTCCTCATCACCTTCAAGCTGCTCTCGGGGCGGCAGTTGGACGTGGTTGGCCTGGGGGAGTGAGAAAGGGAGAAAGAGGCGGCATTGAGGCCGCGCAGGGGCTTTTACGGTCTGCCTGTGCTCGTACCTTACCTGCTGTGGCGTGGTACCCGGCGCACGGTGTAGATGCGCTGCCTGGCTACGGGCATCACAGGCCGGGACAGCCGGTCCGAGCGGCCGAATGCCACCCCCACTAGCCCGACGCACACCGAGATGCTGGTTTGTATGGCTACGGCCCTCAGTAACGCGGGCAAGTCGTATTCGAGTACGAACGAAAGTGCGGGGGTTTCAAAATAGGAGTCGTCGGGTAGGTACACCAGCCAGCCAAGTATGCGGTCCGCGAGAGCTACCGATATGAGGACGAAGATCCCCGGTAGAAGTTCTTTGTGCTTGGCGACGATGGAACCCAGGCCGGCAAAAGTAAGTAACCTGACCCAACCTAAATACTGGCCCCAGGAGCCGATCCAATCCCCGATCACCTCCTCCAGACTCGACCATCCGGGCGGTTCGCTAAACATCCCAAGGCGCAGGCGGATGTACATGCCATACCATGTGGAGCCGTAGTTAATTCCATACAAGTAGTCGAGGACGTAGTGGGCCAGGAGGATAGCGGCCCCGGTGAGCACCATCAACCTGACCGCTCCGAGGTTTGCGACCGTCCTGAAGGTAATGGCAAGTAACGGCACGCCTAACATCAGGCCATAGACGAAAGTCCCTATCCAGGGCCATGTGCTGACCGGAAAGTCTTCCCTGAGGATATCTCCCAGCCCAACCGCCAGGAACAACGCGAGGCACACTGCAATAGCGGTGCGGTCTGCCAATTCCTTTGTGCCAGGCATAAAGACTTCCTCACAGTCGCCGGGCCGGTGCGCTCTCGGCAAGCTTCTGTTATCAAACCAATTATACTATGCGCTTTCGCCTGCTTGTAGGGACGCGAAATGTGCGCTAATTGGGCTTTGTGTTATAATCCCCGCGCATGATTCCCATAAATCGATGAGGAGAGGGACTCGACAATGAGCATCCTGGCAGACAAGAACAGTCGCGTGCTGGTGCAGGGCATAACGGGGCGTGAAGGCTCGTTCCACACGCAGCAGATGATCGAGTACGGCACCGGCGTAGTGGCTGGTGTTACCCCCCGCAAGGGCGGCACCACCCACCTGGACGTGCCGGTGTTCGACACGGTGAAGGACGCAGTGCGCGAGACCGGGGCGAACGTGTCGCTCATCTTCGTGCCCGCCGCCTACGCCGCCGATGCCATGTTCGAGGCCATCGCGGCGGAGGTGCCCCTGGTGGTCTGCATCACGGAGGGCGTGCCCGTGCTCGACATGATGCGCGTGTACGACGTGCTCAAGGAGAGCCGGAGTCGCCTCATCGGCCCCAACTGCCCCGGCCTCATCACCCCCGGCCAGGCCAAGATAGGCATCATCCCCGGCTACATCACCAGGCCCGGCAACATCGGCCTCGTGTCCCGCTCCGGCACCCTCACCTACGAAGTGATCTTCGCCCTGACCGAGCGCGGCATGGGCCAGACCAGCGCAGTGGGCATCGGTGGCGACCCCATCCACGGCACCGACTTCGTAGACTGCCTACGCCTCTTCCAGGACGACCCCGACACCGAGAAGATCGTGATGATGGGCGAGATAGGCGGGGACGAGGAGGAGCGGGCCGCTGCCTTCATCAAGGAGTACGTCACCAAGCCGGTGGCGGGCTACATCGCGGGCCGCACAGCCCCTCCCGGCAGGCGCATGGGCCACGCGGGGGCCATCATCTCGGGCGGCGCGGGCACGGCCCAGGGCAAGATCGACGCGATGGAAGAGGCGGGCGTCAAAGTCGCCAAGATACCCACGCAGATCCCCGACCTGCTGGCCTAGGCAAGTACCAATCCCTAATTATGCGGCTTGAGGAGAAGCTATCTCAAGAATGAGGGTGTGGAATGTGAGCACCCAAAGAGGCCCCTGTCATTCTGAGCGCAGCGAAGAATCTAAAGAAGGTTGTAAAGGGAGGCTGTTGAAAATGACATCCTATGGTGCTGACGTTCAACGCAGGGGGCATACCAGCATCTTAGAGCCTGTCTGAAAAGGTACTGCCATAGTACAGGGAGCACTGGTTAGGTACCTACTGTGACCCG
>DASVQO010000514.1:0-14907 GCA_036389075.1 Chloroflexia bacterium
GGGGGAAGCGAGCTTGCAGGGCCTCGACCACTTGCGGGGTCAGGGCCATCTGCGTGCCCAGGGGCACCCAGTATTCGATGCGCAGCCGGGCATTGCCGTCGGTTACGCTTTCCAACGCTGCCACGGGCGCGGGGCTGGCGGCTATGTCCGCGAAATCCCGCAAGGCGGCGCTGATCTGGGTGCCGGTGTTGGTCAGGCTGGCGTTGGGCACCTGTATGACTATCACCTGCCTCTGCAAGTTGGCCACCGAGCGGTTCGTGACAATCTCATTGAGCACCACGTTGTTGGGGACTACCATCTGTAGCCCATCGTCCGCGCTCAGGATAGTAGTGCGTAGCTCGATGCTACGTACAACCCCTGTAGCGTCTTTGACGCTGATGCGGTCTCCTATTTTGAAGGGGTGCTCGAGCAAAATGTAGATGCCCGCCACCACGTTCTTGAGCAGGTCCTGCATGGCGAGAGAAAGACCCAGCCCCACCGCGCCGAGCACCGTGACCAGGGCGGCCCAATCGACGCCGAACACCCCCGCCAACGGCAGCAGGCCCAGCACCACCACCAGCGCCTGCAATACGTTGCCTATCAGCACGGCGATATTGAGGCTGATGCGGCTGCGGGCGAACAGGTGCACCACCCACCGCTTCGCCAGCCGGGCGACGAACAGCGCCACCAGCAAAATGACCAGGGCGCGGGCGATGTCGAAGAGCACGTTCACCAGCGGGTCGGCGTTACCCCCGAAGAACCCGAAATAGGGCACGGCGGTGGCCTCGGGAGTGGGCGCGGCAGGCGTGGGTGTCATAGTGTATTAGTATAAGGCAGATAAGGGAGCATAAGTACCTGCTACTTTATCCATTGCCTGGAATTCACAATCTGGTCGATCCTGCGATGCAGTATGTAGAGCTTCAGCGGGCCGGCTGCGTACGAGCTCACTTTCTTGGTCTTGCCGCCCATCTGAACTATAAGGGTGTACGTGGGGTTGTCGGTAACCTGGGCAGAGTAATCATCATCCAGGGCAAAGAAATCCGCGCGCTGGAGCTCTCTAACAATCTCAGCTATTTTAGCCTGGTCTACGGTCCCCGTTGCAGTGCCCGTCACGCGAGTATAGTTCCTGCCCTCGAAAGTTACCTCACCGTTGCCCTCTATGGTGAGCGTGTAATCAGGGCAAGAGCCAAAACACATCGTTCTATCCAGCACGACCCGTAGGTCCTGGTACTCGGCGGGGGTAACGGTAGGGCCGCTGATATCATCCGGCAGCAGTTCGTACTTCACATTCTTGATAGTTACTGGACTTACTTCAGCCCAGTCACCTGAAAATCTTAGCTTCGCACCTAATCGCAGTTCCGCGATTTGTTCCTCCCCCATGTCGGTAAGGTACAGGGTGAGCGAAGGGTACTCATCGACGTCCACATTGGCGCCGGAGTAAGGGTCAAGCATGGAAACGTAGCCATTTATGACGCCCGGCACAGGCGTCCTATCGTCCCCGATTTCCTCTCCATAGTAGGTGAGCCAGCCCACAGACTCCTTCAGTTGGCACTTCGTTAGCTGCTCCTCAAATGTTTTCCACTTGCCAATATACGCCTCATACAGCTCATTGTACTTGTCTATATCCTCTATTTTGGTGGGGTCGGGAGCATCTCCCACAATGTCATGCTGCAACGCCACATATTCGGCATAACTAATGGCACCCCCTGAGGCAAAAGCCTGGCGGGCCTGGTCGATATCCACCGTCGGGACGGGAGGCGGGGGGACATAGCCGGCAAAAGAGCCTATCCTGTTTAGCGCGCCTGCTACCAGGAGAATAGCCACCAGGAAAACCAGCAGATAGACGTGGCCCGAGTTAAGCTTCATCGAATTCCCTCCGTACCGGGGAGAACATGCGTCACGTCCCCACGTACCTCGCCACCAACCCGCGCGCCACCGCCGCGTCTTCGGTGCCTTTGACGATAACCCGGCTATCGGGGAAGATGGTTAGCTCGTGCTTTGGTATGCGCAGGCGCACCACGTACTCGTTGGCGAGCACCTCACCCGCCCCGGCCGCCTTAAGGCGCTCCCCCAGCGCGAGGAGGTCCAGCCGGTCGCCACGGGAGCCTACCCGCACCTGGATGGCATCGCGCCCGCACAGGCGAGCCGCATCCTGCGGCCCCCACGCTTCCCCATGCAGGAAGTCGAGCCTGCGCAGGCCGCAGGTGGGGCACTGCGGGTTGCGGGGCATATCGAAGCGGTCCCAGCTACCTTCCCACAGGTCCGCGGTGAGCATGCCACGGGCGGGAGGCGCGCCCACGATGAGCTTTATGGCTTCGGCGCAGGCTATAGCGGCGAAAGCATGGGCGGCAGGACCGAGCACCCCGGCCACGTCGCACGTTTGCAGCGAGCCGGGCGGCGCGGGGTCGGGAAACACGCAACGCAGGCAGGCCGTACCACCCGGCACCACGCTCAGGCTCACCCCGCTCACCCCTATTACCCCCGAATAGACCCACGGGGTGCCCCGCTCGATGCAGGCGTCGTTGAGCAGGTAGCGGGTCTGGAGGTTGTCCGTGCCGTCCAGGGCCACAGTCACCCCGTCAAGCAGGTCGCCCACCGTCTCCGGCGTAATGTCCACCACGCAAGGCTCAACACGTATGTCCGAGTTGATTTGCCCGATATGCCGGGCGGCCGCGACCGCCTTGGGCAGACCACCCTCCACGTCGGCTTCGGTATAAAGCGACTGGCGTTGGAGGTTGTGCAGTTCCAGGTAATCGCGGTCGGCCAGACGTAACGCGCCCACTCCCGCCCTCGCCAGCATCTCGGCCATAGACGAGCCAAGCGCCCCCACCCCGCAGACCAGCACGGTGGCGGCGGCCAGCCTCGCCTGTCCCTGGCGGCGGATTTGAGGGAGGTTGATCTGGCGTGAGTACCTGTTTGTGGCGTTTTGGTGCATAGTCACCTGCGTTGTCCTGTATGATGTCCGGCGTGGGACCCTGCATGACGCCCTGTGGCTGAAGCCACGGGCTGGCAAGTAGCGAAGTCTCCTTCGGAGACTAGGAGATTACTCTCTTGTTCATAGTCCCCGCAGGGGACTTTGCTACTTCTCAGCCCGTGGCTTTAGCCACAGGGCGTCATGCAGGCTTGTACCCCCCGAACACAGCATGCCCCGCCTTCGCCCAGAACACGTCAATGCCCTCGAAGCCCGCCTGCTCCAACCACTTTAGCTGGTCGAACAGCGGCGACATCTTGTCCACCGGGTCAGGCTCAGGGGCGGTGAACGAGTTCCAGCCCAGCGCGTGAAACTCCTCGTAAGCCGCCAGGTCGCCGCCCAGGTGGAGCGAACGCTGGCGCACCGCCTCATCCCACTGCCTGGCGGCGAGGTCTACGGCCTGCCGGGATGTGGGCTGGATAATATCGGCAATCACGAACGCGCCGCCCGGCCCCAACATGGCGAACACGTCGCGGAAAAGCTGCTGCTTCTGCGCGGCGTCGAGGTGGTGGATGGCGAGGGAGGAGACAACCGCGTGCAGGGGCGTCGGGAAGCCGCGCCACGAGGTATCCGCCAGGTCGAACAGGCGCGTCTCGAACCGCTCCGCGAAGATCGAGAGGGCCGCCCGCGCCGTATCCAGCATCGTCTGCGAGCCGTCGTAGCCGAGCACGTGGGAGCCTGGGAAGCGTTCCAGCAGCGCGTATGTGAGCACGCCTTCCCCACAACACAGGTCGAGCATGCGGCTCTCACCGGACGCCGCCGGTATGAGACTGCAAATCACATCCGTCTGCACCTCGCGCTCCGGTATGAAGTAGCTGCCGTACTCCACGAACGTCTCGGAGTCGGTCTCCTCCCAGCGCGGGCTATCTTCTGCGGTCTCCCGTGCCATCATCCCCTCCCTGTGGGCTTCTGACTCTACTTTTGCAACGCCGACTCAATCGCCTCTTGCAGCGTGGCTACCGACCTGCCCTGCAAGCCCTTCGGCAGCACGAGCTTGCCCTTGCCCACGATGGACGGGTAGATGGCGCGGGTGAAGCCTAGCTTGGACGCCTCAAGCAAGCGTCGCTCCAACTGCCCCACGCTGCGTAGCTCGCCCGACAGCCCCACCTCGCCTATACATACCACGTCGGGCGACACCTGCACGTCCCGGAACGACGACGCGATAGCCACGGCCACTCCCAGGTCCACTGCCGGTTCGCTAATCTTGAGGCCGCCCACGATATTGACATATATGTCCTGCGCCGAGAGGCCCAGCCCCACCCGCTTGGTGAGCACGGCGGTGAGCACCAGCAGGCGGTTCATGTCGATGCCGTTCGCGGTGCGGCGAGGCATGCCAAAGGACGTTGAGGAGGTAAGCGCCTGCACCTCCACCAGGATGGGCCGCGTGCCCTCCAACGTGACCGCCACGGCAGCCCCCGGCGCGCCCTCGCTCCTCTCCGCCAGGAACGCCGCCGACGGGTTGGTCACTTCTATCATGCCCTCGTTGCTCATCTCGAACACGCCCACCTCGTTGGTGGAGCCAAAGCGGTTCTTCACACCCCGCAGCAGGCGATACTGGTGGAACCTGTCGCCCTCCAGGTAGAGCACCGCGTCCACCATGTGCTCCAGCACGCGAGGCCCGGCCAGCGCGCCCTCCTTGGTGACGTGGCCCACCAGGAACATGGGGATGTTGCGCAGCTTGGCGAGGCGCGTGAGCCGGGCCGTGCATTCGCGCACCTGGCTCACCGAACCCGCCGCCGAGGTGAGGTCCGGCACGAACATCGTCTGTATCGAGTCGATGATCACAAGCTCAGGTTGCAGCGTTTCGATCTGCCCCAGCACCGAGTCGAGGTCCGTCTCCGACAGCAGCATCAGCCGCTCGGGGTTGATACCGAGGCGGGAGGCGCGCAGCTTTATCTGCTGTGGGCTTTCCTCGCCCGACACGTACAGGATGGCCCCGTCGCCCCACAGCGCAAGCTCGCCGCTTACTTGCAGCAGGAGGGTGGAGTTGTGCACGATCAGGTCGTTGGCGACAAAGTTCTCCTTGCCGGGCACGCTGATGTCGTAGACCGGGGCTTCCCCAGCCGGGGTAACATTGGCAATCTCATCCCAGTAAACGTCACCCTCCGCCAGCGCCTTCAATTGCGGGTCATCTAGCACCGAGGCAAGCCGCCTTACCGTGGCCCGGCAAAGGGGGCTTTCATGCCGGCGGTTCTTTATCTTGGTGCCCGCGAGCCGGGTCAATTCCGCGTATGTGAGATCACCCTTCACCTGTCGCAGGTGCCGCCAGAAAGCTTCGCCCGTAGGTATGGTATCGTGCTGCGTGGATGGCAGGCCGGGTTCGGGCAGCCCGGCAATCTGGGACACCGCCTCTTCACGCCCCATTATGCCTATCTCCGAGAGGAACCGCTTCACTCCGGCAACGCCCAGCACTACCAGCTCGTAAGACGTGTAGGAGGAACCGTTTACGCGGCCCTTCTTGGTGCGCAACGTGGCGACCAGCCCGAACCTCAACAACAGGTGCTGCACGTCCTCGGCCAGTTGCCTGCTAATCGTGCTATAAGAAACCCCCGGCTGCCCGGCCCTGTTCACGTAGACCGAGCCGTCGCAGGTAAAGAGGGTCTTCAAGAACAGTGATAACTGCTCCCGTGGCAGCGTGAAAACGCAGTCCGGCACAAACTTGTTGGCGGCGGTCCTGTAGCGCAGGCCAACCTCCTCAAGCAGCCGGGCTATTGGCGTCTTCATCTCGGCAAGGTGGCGCGCTTCCGGCTCCAGGTAGGCGACGGGCACCCCAACCGCACCGGCAAGCCTCTCTAGCTGTGACGCGCTCGGCACGGTCTCGCCCTTGCGCCAGGCGTGCAGGATACCGTACTCGACGCCCGCCCCCCGCGCCCATGCCTGCCAACTCACGCCCGCACGCTCCCTGGAAGCCCGTAATGCCGAAGCTACTTTTCCCCGGTTGGGGGCGCGCTGCGTAACGTCGTTACAGAAGCGGTACTGCATCGCCCGGGTTTTCGCCTTCTTGTACGCCACGAGGCGCATGTTGAAAGCGGAAGCGATGCCCCGGAGGTCTTCCGCCACCCCCGGCAGCAGGCTCGTTACCGTGATTGACGATTGGGCCGAGCCATCCGACAGGATATAGGCAAGTAGCTTTACAGTCGCTTCAGCACGCGGCTTGGTGCCAAAATAGGGCAGCGACCTGGGTGACGCGATGCGGGACCCTGGCTGCAAGTCACCCACTGCCCGCCAGCCATCCACCGTCAGCACCGGGTGGTCGGGCGTACAACGCAGGGTACGCCCCAGCCTGGTAGTCACCTCTACAATCGGGCGCACCCCACGGTTGTAGAAGGCCGCAACGCTTTCCGTGCTCAACTGCATCGTCTGAGGTGAAACGGCCAATACGCTCCCGTTTGCCTCGGCATAGCTGGTAATAGCCCTGTAAGCCCCGGTCGCCGGGTCCAACACCCGCGTCCCCGCGACCACGCACTTGCCTATCCCCGGGTCCCCACCTATCAACACCAGCGAACCCGGCACGATGCCCCCACCCAGCACGCGGTTAAACTCGTCGCCTGGGGTCTTGATGCGCGTGAAGTTCTCGTTCTGCACCTGCGTGATGGGCGTGGGGCGGTTGCCGGTGCCGCCGTCGGCGCGGGCGGGCGAGGACGAGGCCGAGGAGGCGGTTACGGTGCTCTCCACGAAGGTGTTCCACTCGCCGCAGTCGGGGCAGCGTCCGGTCCACTTGGGCTGCTCGCCGCCGCACTGCTGGCACACAAACATCGTGCGCGTCTTGGGTTTGGGGGGCATATTGCGCTCGTTTCTAGATAATATGTTCTAATCTACCGTTATATCTATTATACCACGCCGCACCCCCAGCAGCCGTTCATTACCCCTGCCGGTATGCTATAATCGCGCAAGCCATGACAGCACCCCCTGAGATAGCCACTCCGCACGACCGCGTTGAGGAGAGTACGGGCCCCACACGGGAGCGACTGTGGGCGTTCCTCCGGTCGGGGTGGTTCGCCACGCTCTTCTTCCTGCTCGCGACGGCGGCCTACACGTGGCCCCTGTTCACGCACATGGCTACCACGCTGCCCGACGCCCTCGACAGCACCGATACGGCCCGCCAGCTTGCCGAGATAGCCCGCAACCTCAGCGCCAATCCCCTCTACATCTACGACAGCCAGGGCCTCTACCCCCTCGACAACGACCTCGCCCTGAACGAGCTGCTCATCGCGCAGGGCATCTACGCCGCGCCCATCATCTGGCTCACGGGCAATATGCTGCTCGCCTGGAACCTCGTCACCTTCTCGTCGTACATGCTGAGCGGGTTGGCCGCCTGGCTGCTGGTGCGCAAAGCCTCGGGCAGCAGCCTCGCGGGGCTGGCAGCGGGCATCATCTACGCCTTCTCCCCCTGGCACTACGGGCAGTACGGCCACCTGGGAATCGAGGCGATCCACTGGATGGTGTTCGGCCTCTACTTCCTCGCGCTGTTCCTGGAGCGCACCGCCGCCACCTCGCGCCTGTTGGACCGGCGCGGCCTCCTCTACCTGGCGCTCTTCACCTTCTTTGCCACCCTCCAACCTCTCTCGGCGGGTTACTACGGCTACTTTGAGGCCATCCTGTTCGGCATGTACCTGCTCTTCTTTGCACTACAGCACTCCGGCGCTGGCGGCTGGCTGTCGAGCAAGCTGCGCAGGGGGGCATCACCGCAGGTGCGCTGGCGCAGGCTGGCCGGACAGGTCGCGCTGCTGGGGCTGGCCGCCCTCGTGGCCCTGGCGGTCATCTACCCTTTCGTGCGGCCCTACACCCACAACAAGAACCTGTTTGGCTTCAACCGGGGGCTTCAGGAGGTGGAGTACTGGAGCGCGGGGCCTCTGAGTCTGCTGCGCACCACCCCCACAAGCTGGTGGTACGAGCCTGTGCAAAGGGGCATATTCGGCCTTGAGACCAGCGCCGAACGCGAGATGTACCCCGGCATCGTCGCGGTGGCCCTGGCATTGGTGGGGCTGCTTGCCGCCTCACGCGTCCGCAGGGACAGGGAGGGGCGTGGGTTCTACGCCGCGATTGTGCTGGTAGGGCTGGTGCTAAGCCTCGGCCCCACCTTCCACTGGGACTCCTACGGGCTTGGCGACACGGGCGTTCCCCTTCCCTGGTACAGGCTGTTGTACGACTACGTGCCGGGCTTCGATGCCGTGCGGGTGCCCCACCGCTTCGTGCTGCTTGCCATGCTCGGTATCGGTGCGCTCGCGGGCCTGGGGATTACGCGCCTGGTGAGTTGGAGCCGTGACAAAGGCTTGCGCAACCCCGGCATCGTAGGCGGCGCGGTCCTCCTGCTGGTGATGCTGGATTTCTTCTCGCCGGGCCTGCGCTACATCACGCGAGGACTGGGAGATGACGCTCCACCCCTCTACAGGTGGTTGGCGGGACCCGAAGCGGGCAAACTCATACCGCGAGACGCATTATTGCTTGAGCTGCCCGTGGGCCTGGACAAGACGCCGGTGAACACCAGCCCCCAATACCTGCTGTACGGCGTAGCGCACGGGCGGCCCATGCTCAACGGCAGCCCCAACATCGTCCCGCCCGGCTACGAGCGCCTGTTCTCCGAGATGCGCCGCTTCCCCACGCCTGGCACGCTCGACATCATCGAGGGCCTGGGCGTGCAGTTCGTGGTGGTACACACAGGTGGGCTGCTGAACGACGAGAAGCGCGCCGACCTCTACCGCATCGCGGCTGAAGACGCCAGGTTGGAGCAAATCGCGGACCTGCCCGACGTGGACCCCTTCGGCCAGACCGCCCCCCACTCCAAGGCGTTGGTCTACCGGGTCAAGCGGGACGCGGGCCGGTTCGACCGGCTAAAGGCCGCCATACCCTCGGGCTCCTCGGTGCTGCTGGCCGACCACCCGTCGAAGCTGCGCCTCACCACCACCGCCCTCCCCAACCTGCTGGGGCACGACCGCCGGTACTTCACCACTTACCACACCATCTACGACCCCATTGCCGGCCCCCTACAAGACGCCACGCCCGGAGAGCGGTACGACTTCGCGGTTATCTACAACGAGGACGACCCCGCCCGCTACGGCTACGCGCCCGAAGACCGCGTGGATATAGGCGACCTCGACCTCATCCAGGTGTACCGGAAGCGCTAGTCGCAGGTGTGGCGGCCTCCCTCAGGTTGCGCCGCACGCCCGCCTTCCTGCCCAGGGCTATGGTCCCCACCACTACGACGGCTGCGACGAGCACGCCCGGTGTTATGACTTCGCCCAGCAACAGCGCGGCGGCTCCTATCGTCACGAACGGTTGCAGTAGCTGAAGCTGTCCCACCCTGGCTATACCGCCCAGTGCAAGGCCGCGATACCAGGCGAAGAAACCGAGGAACTGGCTCACCAGGCTGACGTAGCCAAACCCAAGCCAGGCACCCGGCGGCCCCGCAAGTCCGTGCTCGACGAGCGCCCAGGCCGTAGGCAACACCAGGAAGGGGCCGGTCAGCACCAGCGCCCAGCAGATCACCTGCCAGCCGCCCATGCCAACCGCCAACCGCCCGCCCTCCGCGTAGCTGAGTCCCGCCATCGCCACGGCAGCCACCAGCGCCAGGTCCTCCAAGTGCAGTTGCCCCGCGCCCCTCGTGTAGGCGAAGACGGCAACAGTAAGGCTGCCTACCGCGCTTGCCGCCCAGAAACCCCTCGAAGGGCGCTCTCCCGCTCTGAGGGCGCCGAACAAGGCCGTGGCGAGGGGCAGGAGGCCCAGCACAATGGAGCCGTGGGCGGCGGGCACCTTCTGCAAGGCCCACGCCGAAAGCACCGGGAAGCCGATCCCCACGCCCGAAGCCACAATCACAAGGCCGCGCCACTGCTCGCGCGAGGGCCGCCGCTGCCGCGTGGCCAGCAACAACAAGGCTGCGAGGACTGAAGCCACCACGACCCGGCCCATGCCCACCAGCAACGGGTCGAAGTAAGCCACGGCTTCGCGGGTAGCAGGCAGCGTCAGCCCGAAAGCCAGCACGCCAATGAAGCCAAATACCAGCCCCGCACGCTCTGCTCTCTGACCTGCCGTTTGGGTGTCCATCTCGCCCCTTTGGCCGTTATAGCGGAATTGCGTACATTATAGTAGACGCGCAAGCGAGTGTCAACTATAGCGACGACCTGCTACAATAGCGGAAAGGGGGTGCATATGGAACTGGGAGCAAACATGAAGCGTTTGCGGGGCGAGTTGGGGCTGACCCTGGAGGCCCTGTCGGAAAGGAGCGGGGTCAGCCGGGCTATGCTCTCCGATATAGAGCGTGGCGTCAAAAGCCCCACCATCCGCGTCGTATCGCAAGTAGCGGAGGCGCTGGGTTGCAGTGTGTCGCGGCTGCTGGGAGAGGATGCCGGGCAGCCCCAGGACGCGCTACAGGTGCTCAGGAGAGACGAGCGGCAGGTGCTGGTTGACCCGAAATCGGGCGTGGAGAGGCACCTGCTTTCCCCTCGCTTCCTGCGCCGGGGCCTCGAACTGGTCTGGTACAGCATCCCCCCCGGTCAGGTCACCGGCACGTTCCCGCCCCACCGTCCCGGCACGGAGGAGCACATCACGGTCGTGCAGGGCACTCTCCGCTGCCGCCTTGGCGAGTCCGAAGCGACCCTACAGGAAGGCGACTCTCTTTCCTTTCGCGCTGATATCGAGCACGCATTCGAGAACCCCGGCAGCAACGAATGCGGGTACTTCCTGGTAATCGACTCCAGCAGCGCCAGGTAACGTAGACCCTACAGCATAGATGTTAGCGTTGGACGTGAGGGCAGTAGGGTGCGTGTTACTATTCCGCGCTGCTATCCGATCTCCGCTTGGGCTGCTCAGGCTAACGGCTAGGGCCTAATCGTAGCTATGATACCCGCGGGTCGAGTTAGCTGCTCCTGGTCGAAGGTCACTAAAGGCACGCCAAGCTGTTTTGCGACGGCAACATAGAGAGAGTCCGCACCCTTCAAGCTGAAGGTAATAGCCAAATCTGCCGCGTCGTCCACCAGCGCGTGGTCTACAGGCACCAGTCGCATGAAAGGAAACTGATAGAGATTCCTTACCGCAGTCCTCGCCAGTTCCTTGTCCTGGGTGATCCTTGCCACGGCTCCCCCTGTTTCAGGCACAAGCATTTGCGGTGCGACCAACTGACCCTCTGCGTATAGATAGGCGGACAGCCAGCTAACAGCGGCAATATGATTGCTATCCTTTCGCAGAAGAGTACTGACCCAAAAACTGGTATCAACGACCACAGAACCAGGTACAGCGGCTGCTCCAGAAACTACCACTGACTAACGCCTCATCTCACTTATGATTTCAGCTACATTCACAGGCCCTGGGACGTGTTTGTCAATCTCTGCCGCCAACGCATCCAGGCTGGCAAGAGCCTCTCGGACCTTCTCCTTATCCACGGAGCGCCGGGCAGGTACCAGCAAAGCTACCACCTCACCGTGATTAGTCACTTCTATCGTCTGGCCCTCTCCAACTTCGCGTAGAGCATCGCTCATATGCGCCTTCAACTCCCTTATCCCCATGCGCTTCATCGTTTCAACTCCTGAGCAATAACTCTCTGCAGTTATTTTGTGTTACATTTGTGGTCTCATAGTACCAGGACCACTTGCAGGTTGTCAATTCTCTAGTGAGGACCCACAAAAAGAGACGGCCCCTTGGCCGCCTCCTTCTCTTTTCAATTAAGTTGTCTACTTCCCGCCGTCGCCACTCGGCCCCGCCCTCGCGCACGAACGCTCAGGCTCCCGGTCGGTCTTCTTGCGGCTCTTCTTGGGCTGCTCGGTCTCGGCTTCGGTTACCTGCTACGGCCGTATGGTCGCTATGATACTGACAGGTCGGCTTAACTGCTCATGGTCAAAGCTCACCAAAGGGATCCTCAGCTGCCTGGCTACAGCAACGTAAAATGAGTCGGATCCTCTGAGGCCGAAGCTAACTGCTATGTCGGCAGTGTCATCAATGAGTGCCTGATCCAATGGGACGAGCCGAATCCGAGGAAATGAGTAGAGTTGTGAAATTGCATGACGAGCGGCTACAAGGTTTTGCGTTACCCTTGCTATGGCCGACGCCGTTTCTACTACCAGCAGCAAAGGGGAGGTTAATAAGCCGCCATTAGCGAGATGTTGGCTGATCCAGTTCTGTGCTCTCATATGATTCACATCGTGCGTCGAAATATAACTTACCCATACACTTGCATCTACTGTTACGAAGTTAGCTGAGGTGATGTGGGTGGCAGGAGTGGTCAATCTAATCTGCCTCTCATTTCACTTAAGATCTGTGTAACGTCTACAGGACCAGACATGTGACTGGCTATTTCTGCTCTCAATGCATCCAAGTCGGCTACCACCGCACGCATTTGCGCAGCATTCGATTGGGCAGGCACCAGCAGCGCAACGACATTGCCGTCAACGATTACCTCAATTGTCCCGCCCTGCTGCACCTCACGAACTGCGTCCGTTATGTGGTCGCGTAACTCTTCTATCTCCAGTTGCTTCATTCTAGTTCTCCTTTAGAAACCCGCCCCAGCTATGACTCCATTCTAGTCCGGACATCAACTGCTGTCAACAAAAAGAGGCGGCCCACAAAGGCCGCCTCTTCCGTACAGGCTAAACTGTCTACTTCTCGCCGTCGCCGCTCGGCCCCGCCCCCGCGCCCGAAAGCTCAGGCTCGCGGTCGGCCTTCTTGCGGCTCTTCTTGGGCTGCTCCGTCTCCGCTTCAGCCACCTGCAATGCTTCGTGCTCTTCTTGCGAGTTGAGCTTCAGCAGCCCGTCCTCCGCCGTCACGTAGATCGAGGTATTGGGCAGGAAGCGCTGCTCCAGCATGCCCTCGGCCAGCGGGTCTTCGATCAGGTTCTGGATGATGCGACGCAGCGGCCTGGCCCCAAAGTTGTGGTCGTAGCCCCTGCTCGCCAGCAGTTCCATCGCCTCGTCCGAGACGTCCAGCTCCATCTCCTGCTCGCCAAGCTGCGTGCGCACCCTGGACAGCATCAGGTCCGCTATCTGGCGGATGTGGCTGGTCTGTAGCGAGTGGAACACGATCACGGCATCGAGGCGGTTGAGGAACTCGGGACGGAACGCCTTCTTTAGCTCCTGTAGCACCTTGTCCTTCATCGTGTCATACTCGTGCTTGGCCCGCTTCTCCTCGTCGGTGCGTACCGTGAAGCCGAACGTGGTGTCCCGGTTGATCACCTCGGCCCCCACGTTGGAGGTCATAATAATGATCGTGTTGCGGAAGTCCACCTTGCGGCCCTTGGCGTCGCTGAGCGAACCGTCCTCCATGATCTGGAGGAGCATGTTGAACGCCTCCGGGTGGGCCTTCTCGATTTCGTCGAGCAGGATCACCGAATAGCTCTTGCGGCGCACGGCCTCGGTTAGCTGGCCGCCCTCTTCGTAACCGACGTAGCCCGGAGGCGAACCCACCAGCCTGGAGACGTTGTGGCGCTCCATAAACTCGGACATGTCGATCTTGATGAGGTGGTCCTCGGAGCCGAACATGAACTCGGCCAGCGCCTTGGCAAGCTCCGTCTTACCCACGCCCGTAGGCCCGAGGAAGATGAACGAGCCGATAGGGCGCTTGGGGTCCTTCAACCCGGCGCGTGCGCGTCTGACCGCCTTCGCCAGGTTGGTCACCGCTTCGTCCTGGCCGATTACGCGGCCGTGCAGCTCCGACTCCATGTGCAGCAGGCGCTCCGACTCCTCACCGGCGATGCGGGTCAGCGGGATGCCGGTCCACATCGACACCACCTGGGCGATGTCTTCTTCGGTGACGTAGAGCACCTCGGCGCTCTTCTCGGTCTGCGAGTCTTCCTCAAGCTGAGCGATCCGCTTGCGCAGGTCGGTCTCGCGCTCCCTCAGGTCGGCCGCGCGCTCGTAGTCCTCGGAAGCCACCAGGCTGTCCTTCTCCTTCGAGATGGCGGCAAGTTCCTGCATAGCCTCGCGCAGGGCGGTCGGCTGTGTGGCGCGGTAGAGGCGAACGCGGCTGGAAGCCTCGTCCACGAGGTCAATCGCCTTGTCGGGCAGGAAGCGGTCGGTGATGTAGCGGGCGGCCAGGGAGGCTGCTGCCTTCAAAGCCTCGTCGGTGATCTTCAGGTGGTGGTGCTCCTCATAGAGGCCCACGATACCGCGCAGGATCTCAAGCGTCTCTTCGGGCGAAGGCTCGTCCACGTGCACGGGCTGGAAGCGGCGCTCCAGGGCGGCGTCCCGCTCGATGTACTTGCGGTACTCGTCCAGCGTGGTCGCGCCAATCGTCTGCAACTCGCCACGGGCCAGGGCGGGCTTGAGGATATTGGCGGCGTCCACTGCACCCTCTGCGGCCCCCGCGCCCACCAGCGTGTGCAACTCGTCGATGAACAGGATAGCGCCGGAGTCCTTGATCTCGGCCACGACCTTCTTCAGCCGCTCCTCGAACTCGCCCCGGTACTTGGTGCCTGCCACCAGAGCGCCCATGTCGAGGGCCAGCACGCGCTTGCCCTGCAACGTCTCAGGCACGTCGTTGGAGATGATGCGCTGGGCCAGACCTTCAACGATAGCGGTCTTGCCCACGCCCGGCTCGCCAATCAGTGCGGGATTGTTCTTGGTGCGGCGGGAAAGGATCTGGATAACCCGCTCGGTCTCCTTCTGGCGGCCCACCAGGGGACCCAGCTTGCCCGCGGAGGCCAGCGCCGTAAGGTCGGTGCCGAGCGCATCCACGTAGGGGGTCTTGCTGGCGGTCTTGCCGCCGCTGCCGGAGCCGTAGCCGGAGGAGCTTTTGAGCACCTCGATGACCTGGGCGCGCACCTTCTCCAACGAGACACCCAGGCTCTCCAGCACACCGGCAGCTATGCCCTCACCCTCTCGCACGAGGCCCAGCAGCAGGTGCTCGGTGCCTATGTAGTGGTGGTTCAGGCGGCGAGCCTCGTCCACTGCAAGCTCTATCACCCGCTTGGCACGAGGAGTAAGGCCGATCTCGCCCATCACCATGCGGTCGCCCCGCCCGATGATGAACTCCAC
>DASVQO010000515.1:0-15883 GCA_036389075.1 Chloroflexia bacterium
CTTTCCAAGTAGCGGTAGTGACCCTGACGCATTTGTGTTGAAGCTCGTACCCACTGGAGAGTACTTCGTGTTCTATATGCGCCTCGGTGGTGCTGGTGCTGATTACGGCTTTGGTTTGGAGATAGATCATAGGGGCAATATTTATGTAAGTGGAGCAACCACATCTTCGGACTTCCCGAAAGGCTCCAGCCAAAGTACAACAAGCGGCGGTTCCGACGCGTTCCTCATGAAGATTGCTCCGATCAACTCTTGCGCGATGACCTTAGAGTACACCATGTTTGTGGGTGGTGACGCAGACGATCATAGCTACGATGTAGCCCTTGATAAGTGGGGCTTTGGTCTCGCCTTTATCACAGGTTCTACAGAGTCTTCCAACTTTAATACCGTGAATCCATACCAACCAGTCTATGGCGGCAACGTGGATGCCTTCATCACCATGGTTGCGGGAGTCCATGGGCTGCCACCTGCGACCCCACAGGTATACGAGTTGCGGTGTGGCGGCAGTTTGTCGGAGGCCTCAACAACACGTAGTGCTGGAAACAGCGTCAATACAGCTACTGGAAACTTATGCTATGGCAGTGTAGACATAGCAATCCCAGCGGGGCACGGTCTTCCCTTGGTGTTCGGTCGGACATATAACTCGGATCTAGCTGAAATCCCCGGTCCTCTCGGGTATGGTTGGACCTTCAACTACAATATGTACGTAGAGAAGGACGAGGTATCAGGCCTCCACTTCGTGCACGAAGAGAACGGTAGTGTTATCCCATTCGGAGCAGACTTCACTGCGCCTACAAGGGTAATGGCCACCCTGGCCAACAACTCGGGCAATTACGTGTTTGTTCGACCTGGCGCCCAGCAGATTTTCACGTTCGAAGCGGGACACGCGCCTGGGTACCCCCAAATATATAAACTCATAAGGATTGAAGATTATAACGGGTTCGTTACCCAGTTGAAATACCATGCGAGCAGTGGGCTCCTGGAAGAAGTGACCGACCCTTCGGGGCGCACCCTGAATCTTCACTACAATACTGAAGGCCCTCTGACTGGATTGCTAAACTGGATCGATGCACCCCGCAGTTTCTACGATCCCACGGACACTGGTCCTCTCACTGTGCACTTTGATTACGATGCTGACGGTAATCTTGAAGAGGTCACTGATGTAGCCGGGAATGCGACAGGGTATGGCTATTCTCCCGGTCACCTACTGCATACAGTCACCGATCCGAGAGGCAAAGTCCTACAAACCGATTACTACGACGACAAACGGGTGAAGAAGCAGATAGATCCCATGGCACATACGGTGGAGTTCGGCTACTCCGGCGTGACCACCTCCGCTCTCACCACCTGGATAACCGATGCTGTAAAGCTCGTGAACGTCCATAAGTACGACCACTTCATGATCCAAGAGGTTACCGAGCATGTAGGTCCCAAGCAAGCTGTTTGGAAGTATGGGTACAAACAAGGTACGACCTGGGTCTCGAAAGTCACTGATCCATACCTTCGTGATTGGACGTACGACTATGATGACAAAGGCACGCAGATTCTAAGCGTTGATCCCCTTGGGCGCAGTACCACTGCCACCACGATACCGCAGGGGTATCTATTTCACAATGTGACGGACGCGAGGGGGAATACCACTACTAATCTCTACGATGACTACGGGAATCTGGTCAGAGTAGAGCGTCTGCACCAAGAAAGTGGAGAACTCGCAAGCGTAAACTATACAACAGACAACAACCTCGGCTACAGGGGAGACGTACGCGAGATCTACTCACAGGACGCCGTCAACGAGCAGACTGAGTTAATTTACGACTACGAAGGTCTTAGCCCTCCCGGCTTTTGCGAATACCCGAATCAGCCTCCCTTTGGTTACCTGAGGGCTACAGTTAAGCGCCCTACTAACGATATGAGTTGGGTGTGCTTTGATAACCTCGGCCTATTGCAGCGCACCAGAGATACCAAGGGCAACGACACTTCGTACGTTTATAACGCATACGGCGATCCGATCAAGGTAACAGATCCACTGGGCGGCGTAACAGAGTACCAGTACGACGCCAACCGCAACCTGCGGGTCATGACAGATACTGCCCAGACTGTCACCAAGTATGACTACAACGACAACAACGAGCTAACGCGGATTCTGTACCCCGATCTAACTCATGAGGACTTTGAGTACGATGCCGCCGGGCGCGTGACGACGCAGACTAATGCTTTGGGCAAGAGCACAATCACGCACTATGACGATGTAAACCGGCAGGTGAAGGTAACAGATCCACTCACCCGCGAGACCATCACTCGCTACGACCTCGTTGGCAATGCCCAAACGATTGTCGATGCCAGGCAACAAACGGTTACTCTAGGCTATGACAAAGCCTATCAGCTGAAGACAGTCGATTACAGCGATCCAACCACTGCCGACGTAGCCTATGACTACAATGAGGTAGGTGCCCGCTCCTATATGACGGATAGTACTGGCGTAACCAGGTACGAGTACGACTCACTGAATAGACTCGATTATGTCGTGGACGGTGCGGGCCGCAAAGTGGATTATAGCTATGACCTCGACAACCGCCTGACCACGCTCAGCTACCCAGTGGTTGGAGCAACCCCTGAGACCGTTACTTATGACTATGATGCTGCAAATCGCCGTGTAAAGGTTAGTGACTGGAAGAGTAATTCAGCCTATTTGACGTACGATTCCAACGGGAACCTTTCAAGCATAGGTCCAACTCAACCCAGCACCACGATACCTTCAACTGGACTCGAGTACGACAAGGCTGGCCGGGTTCTTACTATGACCCACAGCCTCAACTCTACAGCATTCCTCAAGTATGGGTACGATCGCCACCCGACGGGTCTTCTTCAGGCTGCCCGCGAAACGAGCAGTGGTCAAACAAACACCCATACTTATGGATACGACGAGCGATACCGCCTGACTGCGGACCAGCTAAGTAATAACCAGGCTAAGAATCTCACCTGGGACTACGACAACGCTTCCCAGATTTGGCAGTCAACCTACCATGATCCGCTGAACGGTCTGCTAACCACGAGCACTCGTCTGTACGATGCCGCCAACCAGCTTCGGAGTATAACCGATACGCAAGAACTTCCCGCCACGGCTACTCCAACGAAGACCGCTACGAGCACTCCAACCAACACCGCTACGCCTACACCCGCCTTTGACGGCGTTACCAGAGGTCTTAAGGGGGAATACTTCTCGCGTGTAGACCTCACAAGCCTCAAGTTCACAGCCTATGACAGTGAGGTGAATTATAATTGGGGTCACGCCTCCCCTGATCCAAGTATCCCGACTGACAACTTTTCAATCCGGTGGACGGGACAGGTCAAGACTCCAGCGGGCAGCTCGGGCACCTATACCTTCTATACGATGTCTGATGATGGCGTGCGTTTGTGGGTAAACGGGCAGCAAGTAGTGAACAACTGGACCAACCACGGACCCACCGAGAACAGCGGCACCATCACCTTGGAGGGGGGGCAACTCTACGACATCAAGCTAGAATACTATGAGGCTGGAGGTACAGCCCTCATCCAGCTTCTGTGGCAGCCCCCGAACGGCACAAAGGCGCTACTACCCAGCAGCAACCTATATCCTGCAAGTGCACCCGCGGGCACCCACGGGCTGAAGAGCGATTTCTTCCTTGGACAGAACCTGAGCGATCTTCGCCTTACGCGATACGATGGCGCTGTAGATAACGACTGGGGTAATTCGTATCCAGACTCGGTGCTGACCGTCGACAACTTCTCGGCGCGCTGGACTGGGAGCATTCAGACGCTCCCCCAGGGCGGTACCTACACCTTCTACACCGTATCAGATGACGGTGTGCGCCTGTGGGTAGACGACCAGCTTATCATCAACGACTGGACGGTACATGCGGCAACCGAGAGGAGCGCTACGATCGCCCTGCAAGGCGGCCACACCTACAACATCAAGCTCGAATTCTTCGAGAATGTGGGTGGCGCGCTCGTTCAGATGCTCTGGTTGCCTCCAGGCGGGCAGAAGCAAGTCGTTCCTGTAACTCAACTCTTCCCGGTACCCGCAAGCCAGGCACCCTCGCCTACGCCGACCTATACAGCCACGAGCACTCCGACGTCACGACCAAGCAACTGCCAGGCTGTGACATGGGCCGGCATGCAGAACGTGACCGTCACAGGCACAGGCAATTCAATCAAGAAGACCAGCGGCGGTGAGTGGGTATGGGATGCCACTGGCGTATCATCCAAGGGGATACTCAGCGGCGACGGCAGCGTGCAAGCCACGCTGAACGGAGGTGACGGGTCTCGCCGGCACTTCGGCCTGGGTATCGGCAACAGCAACGCTAGCTACGAAGACGTAGATTACGCGTTCGTGGTGCAGAATGCCGGAGTATTCATTTGGGAGAACAACTCTGAGAAAGCCAACCTTGGCTCCAAGGCAGTAGGCTCTGTGCTCAAGGTGGCTGTAGAGAGTGGTGTGGTCAAGTACTACATCAACGATGCCCTCGTCTACACGAGCGCCAAAGTACCAACGTACCCTTTAATCTTCGATGACTCGATAGCAAATCTCGGTGGCAAAATCCAGAATGCCTATATCTGTAGTGGCAACCTGAGCCTCTACTCTGGCGCTAACAACGCGAGTGCCGAGGCCGCGGATGCTGAGAGCCTTCGCCGTAGTACTGTTACCGATACGAGTACTTCCGATAACAGCGACAGTACTCAGGCGGCTAATACGCCGGCCGATTCACTGGCGGCTGATTACAACACGGAAGGGAAATCAGTAGCTGGCGCAGTTCAAGCTACAGAGACCGTGGCAACCCTTCCCACCGTTGTACCCGGTGTTACGGAGACAACGAAAGATAGGGACAAGGACAAGGACAAGGACAAGGACAAGCCGGAGTACTTCAAGCCTGCAAGCCTCAACTCACCTCGTGGCTTCAGCAAGGACAAGGACAAGGATAAAGATAAAGCTAACGGCACTCCATCACCCACCTACACTGCGGCCTCTGGTTCGACAGCCTACTTTACGCCTACCTTTACTCCGACACCCGATTCCTCAGCGGTTGCGACGAGCATGATGGGTGGAAGTGATTCTGTTACGGCAACTAACCTTACTCCTACGGGAACCGCCGCAAGTAGCACAGCCAACACGACCGGCACGTCAGGCACGTCAGGCGCAGTAAATGCGACCGTTACAACGCTCACGGCTGATGCGACGTCTACTGAGACCCTCAATAGCACTCCTACGAGCAGCGGTGCTGGTGCTGGTACCGGCAGCACTGATCCAGAAGCACGCTACGAAGCCGAAGGGAAGCAGCAAGGCTCAGAAACGCAAAACCACGTTTTCGCCGATCTGGCAACAGATTCAACTTTCTACAGCTACATTCAGGAAGCATATGGTCTTGGAATTGTGGGCGGCTACCCAGATGGTACGTTCAGACCACAAGCACCCGCAAGTCGCGGCCAGTTCATGAAGATCATCGTGCTCGCTTTCGGCCTGCCTCTCACTACCAATGAAACGACAGGTGAAACTGGGGCTGAGAGCCAACACTTCATCGACGTTCCCACTACTCATACCTTCTACAGATACATCGAGGCCGCCTACGAGCATGGTATCGTAAGCGGATACCCGGGTGGACTGTTCAAGCCGGAGGGCACAGTCACCAGGGGACAGGTAGCCAAGGTTGTCATACTGGCGGGCAGGTTCAACCAGCTTCAGCCCGAGAAACAAACCTTCACCGACGTACCTTCTGATTCACCGTTCTACACCTACATTGAAACCGCATACGCTAACGGCATCCTGGGTGGTTATTCGAATGGTACGTTCGGGCCTGAGGCTGAGGCGACCCGTGGGCAGATCAGCAAGATAGCCCTTCTGTCGGCCAGGGCGGCTCGGAATAGCAATACAAGTAGCAACAGCAGCCCGAGTGGCGAGGGCAGTGCTGCCGGCACAGGCGGCACTGACCAAGCTAATTCCGCACAGAGCTATTCGCTGAATGGCGAGGCTTCCTCGCCAGACGGTGTTGGGCTTGCAACAGTCGTAGACTTGAGCTTTGAGTACGACAACAATGGCAACCGCATTAGCCGGACCGACCACCTGGCGACCACCAATAGCACTACCACCTACAAGTACAACCAGGCCAACAACCTGGTTACGTACGACAACGCGATACAGTACCAGTACAACGGCGATGGCCTGCGCATGAAGAAGGTACATGCTACGGCTACTCCCTACCCTCAGATCGAACAGTATACCTGGGACGTCACGGGTGTTGGGGGTGACAGCGTACCGATGCTGCTGGAGGATAGTAATGCCTCCTACGTGTACGGTCCCGGTGGACTGCTGCTGTGGGAGATAACCTCTACCGGGCAGACCAACCGCTACCACACAGACCAGCTAGGCAGCGTGCGTGCCATCACCAACTCACAAGGGGCAGTGGTAGCCACCTACGAGTACGATCCTTACGGCAACGTCATCTCTTCCACAGGCAGCATAGCCACTCGCTCAGGGTACTTCGGGTACGCTGGAGAATACACCGACCGAGAGAGTAAGCTGGTCTACCTGCGGGCACGCTACTACGACCCTTCCACTCAGCAGTTCATCAACCGAGACCCCCTGGTAGGTGCCAGTGGAGAGCCGTATGGCTACGTTGGTGGCTCTCCTCTCAACGGTAGAGACCCAACTGGCTTGTGGTGGGAAACTCCGCTTGACATCCTTTCCTTGTATGCCGATCTCCTGGATGTAGCTACCAATGGCCTGAACTGGACCAATGGTATCGCAATCGGTGCCGACATAGTAGGTCTGGCGCTGCCGGTGGTTGGTGGTTTAGGCTTTGTTATTCGTGGTGGCAAAATGCTTGCACATGGCGGTGATGCTGTTACTCTGTATCGCGTCGAAGGTTTAGGCAATGAACGCTTTCTCATTGATGCCGCAGGCAATGTTAAGCTCCAAGGCGAGAAAATGATCCATGTAAGTTTTGATGCGTCCCACGCAGCCTACTTTCTGCAGAAGCGTCTTCATGAGGGATATCCCGATGCGATTAAGGCGTTTGAGGTAGAGTCTAGTTTCCTACAAACGCTTAGAGCAGATCGTGTACCGCAGCGTGGTGCCAGTCGCTACCCAGGACGCCCTCAATGGGTTGATCGCAGGCAGTGTACTGATTGCTATGGTATACCACATCAGTACTTTGATCAGCTACAGCAATCCATCATCCAGGGTACCGGGAGGATATATTGGCCGTGAACAACGCTCAAGGTCAAGGTGACTCATCGTTCTGGAATGATGATCGCCCACATGGGGAACTAAACAGGTTAAAGTGGTACACCGCCGGCGAAGTACCTCCTGGACCTGCGTGGAAGATCGTAGCGGACTTAGGTAACGAGCCGGAGGTGTGTTTCAAGAAGGTTATGGACGTAATCGAAAAGATACTCACCACCTCTCGAGAGAGTTGGCCTGACGCTGACAATTGGAAGGTGATGTTACCTGGTTGGTTCTTAGAGGCAACCCAGGAGTTCACGCAAGCAGAATATAGCGAATTGCTGTCTAAGACTTCTGAGGATGATTGGGACACATTACCATGGGACTTTGAATCATGGTTAAATGCAATCCACGTGCGAGACTGGCAATGGTGGAGCTACATTCGCAATGAGGGTAATTTGGAAATTCAACTCACACTTACTGGTTGGCCTGCACATCTTGAAGCCTTCGAGCACATCTTGGAAGCTGCAGGGGCCAACATCAGCAGTAGTAGAGAGGTAAGATAACTTACCAGACTATCTTTCCTAGTAAGTGGTTGCACACTTTATGCAACCACTTACTAGGAAAGATACATCAGATGCCCACTCCTTGTAGTCAAGCTTGAAATACTAAGCCGAGGAGCAAACCAGCTAGGCAGCGTACGTGCTATCACCAACTCACAAGGGGCAGTGGTAGCCACCTACGAGTACGATCCTTACGGCAACGTCATCTCTTCCACAGGCAGCATAGCCACTCGCTCAGGGTACTTCGGATACGCTGGAGAATACACCGACCGAGAGAGTAAGCTGGTCTACCTGCGGGCGCGCTACTACGACCCTTCCACTCAGCAGTTCATCAACCGAGACCCCCTGGTAGGTGCCAGTGGAGAGCCGTATGGCTATGTGGGTGGCTCACCTCTCAACGGCAGAGACCCAAGTGGCTTGTGGTGGGAAACTCCGCTGGACATCCTTTCCTTGTATGCCGACCTGTTGGATGTAGCTACTAACGGCCTGAACTGGACGAATGGTATCGCAATCGGTGCCGACATAGTAGGTCTGGCGCTGCCGGTAGTAGGTGGTTTAGGCTTTGCTGTTCGTGGTGTTGCTCATGCAGGTGATGTGGTGAGCGGCGGTGGTCGGGGTGTAAGAACCTTCTTCACAGTCCAGAATGAAGCTGATGCAGCACGGTTATTATCTGGTGGAGCACCTTGGCCGACAGGAATGAGCAGGGCGAACCTAGGAGAAGGACTCTATACATGGGAGACGCGGGGCCAGGCCGTAGCTTATATGAGAGGCTTGGAAGGGCGGTATGGCGTAACTGATCTACGTGTAATGCGAGCTACAATCAGCGCGGCGGATTACTCAGCACTGCGAACATTGGATCTTCGAGCTTACAGTGACGAAGCAGTCAATGCCTGGATGGATGTATACTCGGGCTATGGTAAGGGCTTATCCCATTCCTACCAACATGTCATCCGATCAACTGGAATGGGCGACGAGTTCTACTTTTCGAAGGATATATTCCATTTGTTCAGAATGAGGTGATGCAAATTGATCACGCGACATCGTTTCTTGCACACTTATGATGGTGTGACTTCGTTTGCCATCGTAGGTGTTGCATTACAGCCAAGTCCCGCGTGGAGCGTTCAATGGAACGACTCGGTACCGCGCTACAATGAGTTTGATACCGCTGTAGAAGAAGGTGTCCGGAATGCTGCACGTGAGCATGAACGACAAGAGGGGGAACCCCACATAGTTCAGATAATGGAGTTGGTTGAAACTCTGGCTGATACTCGTGCCGATGCGGTGAGATGTGCAGCAGCTATTGCCACATGGAAAGCGTTAGGTCACTCCGAGTCTGATGCCAATGTGTTATTCGAAGGTGGTCAGTGGCAAGTCACGTTCCCATCGTCTTGAAACCGATTGTACGACTCAGCCGGGACGTGGTGGAGGTGCAAAGTAACCACAGAACTAGCCCAAGTCTACTACTGAGCAGGGTACTTCAGAACACTGCCCGGGTGTCATTAGCTTCAGAGACCTAATAGCAGGCAGATGTTGAAACAAGAGAGTTTGCAAGAGAATCGAATAGCCAAAAGAAGGCTGCGTAATTCGTTCGTGGCCTTCTTCGTTGTCTCTGCCAATAAAGTAATTCTGTATGATCCTGACCCCTGTTTCTTTTCACAACCAGATAAAGCCGCGCTTAGCCACTTTTCAATCCTACATACTAGCTCTAAACGGTGGCACTTCGCACGTAGTGACCCTTCAACTACCAGAATCAATCTATCTTGACCTGATGCAACGTAACCTGGTAGTGGTTGAGGCGAAACCAGGAGCTTCAATTCCACAGACGGTCTTCTTACCTGGCTCGTTCGCGACAATAAACAGGCACGCAAGATGGGGTGTCGTCAAACCCTAGGGAGGTTCAAATGAGAATATATTCAGCGAAGTTCATCAAGACTCATACCTGGCCAGTCCCTGAATTGATGGTAGATGGCAGATGGCACCGAGTCTGGACAATCAGGCTGAAAGAGAAGCCCAGACTTGCGTTAGAAAGACTTTCATCAGCAATTACTCAGGATGTGGTCAGACATCTTGAGCACAATTCTCAACCACACACCCTGGGCGCCGATTTTGTGATTTCGCTAAGTCGGGGCGCTTCAAGAGAGATTGTCGCCACGCTTATAACTCAAGAGGATGGATGGTCGGATGAACTACTCTTTGCATCTTGGAGGATGTTCGAAGACATAGATCAGATGCTGGGAACAATTGAGACAATTGACGGACAGCCACGAGACAACTGGCCGCCGTGGAACCAGCAGCAATCAGCATCAAACGACCATGACATCGGGCAGGTAAGCACGGATTAGCCTATGTTCTTATTCGTGTTTTGTGCTCATGGAGCACACCGAGAGCATTGATATAAACATGAAGAAGGAGGCAGTCTAGCAGCCTCCTTCTTCATGAAAGATACATCAGATGCCCACTCCTTGTAGTCAAGCTTGAAATACTAAGCCGAGGAGCAAACCAGCTAGGAAGCGTGCGTGCTATCACCAACTCACAAGGGGCAGTGGTAGCCACCTACGAGTACGATCCTTACGGCAACCTCATCTCTTCCACAGGCAGCATAGCCACTCGCTCAGGCTACTTCGGGTACGCTGGAGAATACACCGACCGAGAGAGTAAGCTGGTCTACCTGCGGGCACGCTACTACGACCCTTCCACTCAGCAGTTCATCAACCGAGACCCCCTGGTGGGTGCCAGTGGAGAGCCGTATGGCTACGTTGGTGGCTCTCCTCTCAACGGCAGAGACCCAGGTGGCTTGTGGTGGGAAACTCCGCTTGACATCCTTTCCTTGTATGCCGATCTCCTGGATGTAGCTACCAATGGCCTGAATATGTCAAAATGGAAGCATAACCTCGGTTTTTTGCCGAAGTTATGCTTCCAGTAACATGGTGAGCGGGCAGCCTTACCTGTTGGGAAGGTACATCGGCATCACGACGTGCAGGTAGCCGTCCTCACCCACCGGCTTGACCACGGCGGGAGACTGGTACGTCTTGGTCTCGAGGGCCACCTGGCCGGTGTTGAGCACGTTGAGCACGTCGAGCAGGTACTTGCCGTTGAGGGCGATCTGCCCGCCCTCGCCGTCCACCGTGCAGTCTAGCTGGCTGACGTTGTCGCCCACCTCGGCGGCGTTGGCGGAGATCGTGACCACGCCAGGTGTGAGGTCGTTGCCCGGTTCGACTTGCAGGCGCACTATATTAGCCGAGTCCTTGGCGAACATGGAGGCGATGCGCACCGCTTTCACCAGGTCGGCGGTAGCCATCACAGTGCGGGTGCCCCAGTCGGCGGGGATGACGCGATTGATGTCCACGTAGTTGCCGTCCACGAGGCGGGAGGTCACTTCCAGGTTGTCATGCCGGAAGAGCACCTGGTTGCGGTTGGGGGTGACCACTATGCTCACCGGCTCCGCCTCTTCACCCTCGTCGTCGGGCAGGGCGCGAGCAAGCTCCACCATAGAGCGGGAGGGGATGATCAGCTTGATGGTGTGCTCCACCGGCGCGCCAATCTGCACGATCTTGCGGGCCAGGCGGAAGCCGTCGGCCGCCGCCATGACCATCTCGCGGCCCTCTATCTGCACGAACACGCCGGAGAGCTGCGGGCGGCTGTCGTCCCCGGAGGCGGCAAAAGCCACCTGGCCTACCATCTCCTTGAGCAGGGGAGCGGGTATGCGCGCCAGCGGCGTCTCGGTGACTTCGGGGATGATGGGGAACTCCTCCGCCGAGATGCCCTTGATGTTGGCCTCGTAGCGGGCGCACTTGAGGTTGAGGGTGCGGGTCTTCTCGTCCAGCGTCATCGAAATGCGGTCGTTGGGCAGGGAAGAGACGAAATCTATCAGCAGCCTGGCGGGGACGGTGATGGCGCCTTCCTCGTCTACCTGGCAGCCGATCCA
Organism: Chloroflexia bacterium; assembly: GCA_036389075.1. Lineage (GTDB taxonomy): Bacteria > Chloroflexota > Chloroflexia > QHBQ01 > JADMIH01 > JADMIH01. The sequence goes on from DASVQO010000515.1 coordinate 11,681, forward strand.
GTGGGTGATGCCCACTTCCAGGTTGGTGGCGGTAAGCTTGAGCCTGCCGCCGTCGGTCTGCAACAAGATGTTGTTGAGCACGGGCAGAGTGGTCTTGTTAGCCACGGCCTTGCCCACGGTCTGGAGGCCTTTGTGCAGATTCTCCTGCAAACACGATACCTTCATTGGTGCCCCTTTGCGATGCGTAGTGAGCACTGCGTATTGGCCTGCGCTTGCCGCGCGGCCGTCCTCCAGCGCTCGGGTCCGTCGGTCCTGGGGGAAGCTCCCCCAACTTATACAGTGAGGCAATTATAGCATTCCGGGCATGGCATCCATAGCTTTGCACCAAATTACCTCCTTTATCCACAACATCCACAACCGGCCCCGCCGGCCTCCCAAAACACCGCCACGGCAACGCATCCAGGCCCCGGAGACGAGGCGCGCCGGGCAGCTTTTTCCAGGGCAGCGAGGCCGCCGCGCCGCCGGGCAGCCCTGGACGGGTTCTCGATTGTGGATGTTGGATACCGGGAGTCCGAAGTCGGGATGAGGGGAATTTTTGCTTATCAGGGGCTTTGCCTGGTCGCAATGCGAAGCGGTTGGGATGCAAGGGCAAAATTTTGGCGCATCCCAGCCGAACTGGCCTTGTGGGTTTTCCACAGCTTTCCACCGGGAACGGCCTCTTTTAAACATTTTGTTAAAGATTAATTTCAGCCGCCGTCGCAGTAGGCGGTGTGCATCCGTGCAAAACTTCCCGATTCACGCTCGAATCGGCGGCATCCATGGCGGGATGCCTGGTTGATAAGTCGCCTCTTTAATGCACGGGCGGCGGGTCTTCTGCACATCCATGCGAGGTGGGATGTGCAACCAGGCCGACTTAAGCACCGGCGGGTACACTCGCGCGTGCACATCCGTTTTGGGCGTCCTGGGGCTATTCACATCCGCATCCGCATCCAAAGCACATCCCTTATACACATGTTCGGCCCTTTATCCACGGAATACCCCCACTTATACACTTATGTCATTTTGCTTTACCGGTTGTTCGCATCCGTGGAATACCGGGGGATGGATGTGCTAAACCCTGTGGCTTTAACGGCTGGATAAATCCACCGGGAATAGTACACCAGCAGGAAGAGACGGAGATGTGGCGTTTCCCGCAAGCGAAAGGCTCTCAGCAGCTCCAAAGTGGACACCACCAGGTCTCGGCCACCCCGCTCCTCCGCTCTGTCATCCTGAGCGTAGCGAAGGATCAGGTGGGTAGACGAGGGCTACAACGCTCAGGATAATGCAGGCTAGTGGAATACTCGTGCTTCAATAGGAAGAGTCAAACCCGGGGGGCTGATCCTTCGCTACGCTCAGGATGACAGGCGGCAGTATGATCGCCGCGCTGGTCGCTGAGCTAACTTGTCGTAGCCGGGCGGGGAGCTGGGCACGCCCAATGATGGCTGTGTCTCCCTGGTAGCGGCCTGTGAGGTCTACTGCACGACCCTAGGATAGGTGCGGGCGGCGAGAGTGACTATCAGCACATTGGCGAGGAGCAGCACCGCAAGGTCGAGGCCGAGACTGAAGTGCCAGCGCGACCCCTCCACCATAAGGCCACGCAGGCCGTCCACCATGTAGCTGAGGGGGTTGAAGCTCGCGAGGGCGGCCACGTAGGGGGGCATCACGTCTACCGGGTAGAGGGCATTGGAGGCGAAGAAGAGGGGCATGAGGATCAACTGCCCCAGGCCCTGCACCCGCTCCCTGTTGCGCACGAGGGCCGCGATGGATAGCGACAGGCTGGAGAAGAAGAGCGCGCCCATCAGGAGGAACAGCACAGCGCCCAGCCACCGGAGCGGGTTGAGCGTCAGGTGCACGCCCATGATGGCGGCGAGCACCGATATGGTGAAGGCCTGTATGATGCCGCGCACGCCCGCACCCAGCCCCTTGCCGAGCACCAGCGTCGATCTGGGCATGGGGCTGACCAGGTACTTCTGCAGGCTGCCCTGGTCGCGCTCCCAGATGAGCATGATGCCCTGCAAGATGGCTATGGTCATGACAGACTGGGCTAGGATGCCGGGTGCCACGAAGTCGAGGTAGCTGCCATACTCCGGGGGCAACACACGCAGCCTCCCAAACACCCCACCAAACAGGAGGAGCCACAGCACTGGCTGTATCGAACGCGTGAAAATGTCCCACTGGTCGTGCAGGAGCTTCTGCACCTCCATCTGCGATATCGCGATAGCCTTCCTGATGTAGTTGACGACGCCTTCCAACCAGCCCCCCGCAGCGGGGTCATAAGTCTGTGTTGTTTCAGCCTTCAATAAGCCCCCCCTCAATAATTAAGAATTAAAAAATGAAAAATTAAAAATTAAGAATTAGGAATTCCCCCCTTCCTCCGCGTCTACCTGAGTCTTCCGGCGGTCCTGCGGGCCTGGCGGGCGTCGCGGTAGGTGCCGCCGGATTCGAGGGTGCCGCCGGTGAAGTGAGCGAAAGCGTCTTCCAGGGTGGCGTCCTCGCCCACCGCGTCTATTAGGGTGCCGGGGGTGCCCAGGGCCACTACCTTGCCCCTGTTCATGATAGCGATGCGGGTGCAAAGCTCCTCGGCTTCTTCCATGTAGTGCGTGGTCACGAAGAGAGTGGTGCCGTACTGCTCGCGCAGGGAGGTGAGGTGCTCCCACACGGCGCGGCGGGCCACCGGGTCGAGGCCGATGGTCGGCTCGTCGAGGAAGAGCAGCCTGGGGCGGTGTATGAGGGTCTGGGCGATCTCCAGCCTGCGCACCATGCCCCCTGAATAGGTGCTCACCATCTTGTTTGCCGCCTCGCTCAAGCCCATGAAGCGCAGGGCGTCATCGATGCGGTCGCGTCGCTCGGCGCGGGGCACGTCGTACAGCTTGGCGAAGATTTCGAGGTTTTGCCTGCCGGTGAGGTTGCCGTCGGCGGAGAGGGCCTGCGGCACATATCCCAGCAGGCGGCGCACGCTGTCGGCCTGCTTCTGCACGTCGAAGCCCCCCACCGAGGCCCGTCCGGCGCTGGGCGGCAGGAGGGTGACCAGCATCTTTATCGTGGTGGTCTTGCCGGCACCGTTCGGCCCAAGCAGGCCAAACACCTCGCCGGTGTGCACTTCGAGGTCTATACCGTCCACCGCCGTGAAATTGCCGTAGCGCCTGGTAAGGCCGCTTGTAAGCACTATTCGGTCGGGGGCCTCCGGTGCTACCCTGTCGAGGCCGTCGAGACCGCCCTGCGCTGGCCTGCCGTTGGTTGTAGCTAAATCCATTGAGTGAGATTCCCCCGGTCCGCCGTACTTGCCAATGTCGTGCCAACCTTGTATTATGCGGCATTTGTTGATGTTTATCTAATCAGGTCGTGACACCGGTGTATTCCTACGACTGAACAGGCAATTGCCGTGCCTGCTGTCTGGCCGCACCCGGGCGGGACACCATGACCGGGCTCCTTTTGCCATTCTGAAGGCGGTGAAGGATCTCGTCCGCTATCGCGATGCTACACTTTTCTAGCGGGAAGGGGGTAAACTCGGTAGGAACGGTGGCACCTGGGTGCTGAAGGACGAGATTCTTCACTGCCTTCAGAATGACAGAGGGGCTTTTGGGTGGTGATAAAGAAGGAGCCAAGCAGGGCCATCTTGAGCCGGCTGTTGGGCACGGCAATTGCTGAGTCAGCCTCTTACTTTCTGCATGTACTATAGGCGCATTTCTATATGAAGACGGTCCTTCTCGCGGAAGATGAGGAAGAACTGGCCGAGTTGCTGAGCGGGTTCTTGAGGGACTCCGGCTACAGGGTGGTGTGCGCCGCTAACGGCAGGCAGGCGCTTGCGGCGATGGAGGCTGTGCGCCCCGACGTGGTGCTTTGCGACATTGTGATGCCCTTGCTCGATGGCCTCTCTTTCTGCCGCCTCCTCGCCGACCACCCCCTGCACAGGCACGTGCCGGTCGTGCTCATGACGGCCCTGGTGGAACACCTCAACCTCACCGACTACCCGCATGCCGCGTTGGTCCGCAAGCCCTTCGATATCGACCAGTTGTTGCTCACCATCGCCCGCCTGACAGACTGAACTCGGAGCATGGGACCGCCAGGGACGCCGGAAGGAATAAGTACGGTTCACCGCAGAGACGCAGAGAGCCTGCCCTGAGCGCAGCCGGAGGGACGCAGAGGCTACGCAGAGGCTACGCAGAGGCTACGCAGAGGCTACGCAGAGGCTACGCAGAGGCTACGCAGAGATTAGGAAGGTTT
>DASVQO010000516.1:0-40307 GCA_036389075.1 Chloroflexia bacterium
ACTTATCATACGGCACGCCCACCGCCGCCGGGGGCGAGGACCTCCCCACGAAGCCGGCCAGCACTATAATCGTCGCTACATAGGGGAGGAGGCCGACGATTTGCGGCAGGAAGAAGAAAGGCAGGTCGCTGGCGCTGGTGCCCGAGGCGCTTACGCACTGCTGGATGTTGATCTGCAAAGACTGCGTGAAGCCGAACAGGAGCGTCGCGCCGAGGGCGTTTATCGGCTTCCAGTTGCCGAAGATGAGAGCCGCCAGGGCGATGAAGCCTCGCCCCCCCGTAACGCCTGGGCTGAAGCCGGATACCTCGGCGGTGAAGTAAGCCCCGCCCAGGCCCGCAATGCCCGCCCCGATGATCACGTTGGCGTAGCGCATGAAGAAGACGTTGATGCCCACCGTGTCGGCGGCGCGGGGGTGCTCGCCCACGGCGCGGGTGCGCAAGCCCCAGGGTGTGAAGAAGAAGACGAAATGGGCGACCGCCACCATCAGCAGCGCGCTCCACACGACCGGCTGGTGCTGGAAGAGCCTGCCCCACACGGGGATGTCGGAGAGGAATGGGATACTCAGGGTGGGCAGCTTGCCCGCGCTAGGGGCGTTGCGGTTGAAGAACTGGTCGTAGAAGAAGCCGGTGAAGCCGAAGGCCAGGATGTTGATTACCGTGCCGCTGATGATCTGGTCCACCTTGAAAGTCACAGAGAGGACCGCGTGGAGCAGGCCCATCAACGCCGCCGCGAGGATGGCCCCCAGCAGGCCGAGCCAGAGCGAGCCGGTGAGCGCCCCGACCACGTAGGCGCTGAAGGCCCCGATGAGCATCATGCCCTCAATGGCGATGTTCACCACCCCCGACCGCTCGCAGAAAAGGCCGCCCATCGCGCCCAGCGTAAGGGGGGTTGCCACGCGTATAGTGGTAGCCAGCACCGAAGCTATCAGTATGTCCAGGGGCGTGCCGCACAGGTTCATGGCTCTTCACCGCCTGCCTCGTAGCGGCCCGAACCGCGCTCTTTGGTGGTCGCGGCATCGTCTCCGCCAGCCGGGTCGGTCTTGGGGTAGCTCTCCGCGATTGGCTGCATTTCGGGGGCGTCATCGACGGGGGCTTCGGCTGCGGCAGCACCCACGGAAGCGGCGAGGGCGGCTGGCGCGAGGGCCATGCTGGTGCCCACGGGCTTGGCCTTTATGCGGTACAGCCAGGTAATTATCACGTCGGCAGCCACGAACAGCAGAATCAGCCCCTGCACGACCGAGATGATAGAGCCGGAGATTTGCGTGTTGAACTGCATCTCGCCGGCGCCCGACTTGAGACCGCCGAGGAGTATCGCGGCCGCCACCACGCCGAAGGGGTTGGTGCGCCCCAGGAGGGCCACGGCGATGCTGTCGAAGCCATACCCGACCCCGAAGCCCAGCTCGTGCCGCCGCGTGACGCCCACTACCTCGAAAGCCCCCGCCGCGCCCGCGAGCATGCCCGCCAGGCCCATCGCGAGTATGATGCTGCGGGCCACGCTCATACCGGCGTAGCGGGCGGCGTGGGGGTTGGCACCCACCGTCTTGATTTCGAAGCCCCAGGTGGTGCGCTTGAGGAACCAGTAGACGAGGGCGGCGGCCAGGAGGGCTATAGGCACGCCGAGGTGCATCTCCCAGGGGGTGCCCGCGAATAGCTGGGGTAGATCGGCGCCTGGGGCGATGAGGGGGGTGCGAGCCTGCACGTTGCCTGGGGTGCGGTCCTTCATCGGCCCGCCGAGTAGGTATGCCACGATGCCCAGCGCGATATAGTTGAGCATGATGGTGATAATCACCTCATGCGCTCCGGTGAAAGCCTTGAGCACGCCCGGTATCGCGCCCCAGAGCATCCCGGCGAGGAGGCCCGCCGCCAGCGCCAGTATCAGGTGGACGGGGAAGGGTACGCCCTGGACGGCATAGCCAACGAAGGCGGTGGTGACGGCCCCCGCCGCGAGCTGCCCCTCGGCCCCGATGTTGAACAGGCCGCACTTAAAGGCCAGCGCCACGGAGAGGCCCGCGAAGATGTAGGGAGTGGCCGTCATGAGCGTGTCCGCGATGTTCTCCGGCGAGCCTACCGCTCCGTTCCACAGCCCGGCGAAGGCACCATCCGGCCCTATCACCTTTTGCAGGTCGCCGGTGGTAACCCAGATGAGGCCGCCGCTGAGGACCAGGGCCGTGAAGATAGCCAGGATGGGCACGAGGAAGGCCCGGCCGGAGTGCGCCCACACCGAGGCGAGAAAGGCGGACAGTGGGCGCTGTGGAGGTTGGCCGTCGCCCTCCGTACCCCCACCACTTCCGCCTGCCGTTCGATCTACATTGGCCGAAATAGCGCTCAAGGTGTTCTCCCACAGATACAACAAGGGGCCGTGTCACCTGCATTATACAAGTTACACAGCCCCGTGGGGAATTACGAATTACGAATTACGAATTACGAATTACGTCGATCATCCTGTAATTCGTAATTCGTAATCCGTAATCCGTAATTGACTTACTGGCAGGGGTTGGGAGCGCCCTTGGCGGGGGGGACGCAGGTCTTGACTGTGCCGTTCTTGAGGTTGGCGTCGACTTCCTTGACCTTGGCGTCTACCTCGGCGGGCACGCGGTCGGCCCAGTCGTGGTAGGGGGCCACGCCGACTTCACCCACGTTGTTGCCGCCCTTGAAGGTGCCGTCCTGGGCAGCCTTTATCAGGTTGAACACGCCGGGGCCGAGCAGCTTCATGGCGCTCGACACAAGCGAACCCTTGTACTCGTCGCCGATGGTTTCGTACTGGTCAACGTCCACGCCGATAGCGGGGATGTTGCGCTCTTTGGCGGCGAAGATAGCGCCGTTGCCGGTGAGGCCGCCCGCGCCGAACACCACGTCGGCACCGCGGTCGATCATAGACAGGGCGGTGGTCTTGCCCCACTCGGGGTCAACGAAGGTCTTGGTGATGTCTACATCGCTGTGGTAGGTAGCCTGCACGGTGATGTCGGGCTTGACCGACTTGGCGCCTGCTTTGTAGCCTTCGCCGAACTTCCACACCGGGGGCACGTCATCGGTGGCGAGAATCGCGCCGATGTTGTTGCTCTTGCTGATGGAGGCAGCCAGCACGCCCGCCAGGTAGCCCGCCTTGTCCTCATCGAAGATAAGGCCGGCCAGGTTGGGGATTTCCTCTGCCTGGAACTGGTCCACGCCGATGAACTTGATGTCGGGGTTGGCCTTGGCGGCCTTTACAGTGGCCTCACCGAGGGCGAAGCCGACGGTCACAACCACGTCGTAGTCCTGGTCTACGAACTGCTGGATGTTCTTGTCGTAGTCCTTGGTGTCGGAGGTCTCGATGTAGTTGGTTTCGACGCCCAACTCATCCTTGGCGCGCAACACGCCCTCCCACGAACCCTGGTTGAAGTTCTTGTCGTTGAGGCGGCCCACGTCGGTCACGAGGCCGACTTTTAGAGTTCCGCCCTCACCCGTGGTGCCCGTGGCGGTGCCGGTGGCTTCGGTGCCCTCGGTAGCGGTCTCTTCCGGCATAGCTGTGGTGGCGGTGGGTGCCTCCATCGCTGTGGTGGCGGTGGGCTGCTCCACCATAGTTGTGGCTGTAGCTACGTCTACCGCAGTGGTGTTAGTGGCAGCGGGGGACGTGGGGGTGGCCGCCGGGCCGCCGCAGGCCGCGATTACCGGGACTGCGAGCATTAAAACGGCCAGCGCTCGCCCGGCGCGGCCAAACAATCGCCTTCTCATAAGACTGCTTTCCTCCTACTAATGCTAATGGATCTTTGCCGTGGCGACTGTATTATAGCACGAGCGGGCGGGGCGTCAAGTAGGCTATAGGAGACGGAACCGCCAAGACGCCAAGGACGCCAAGGACGCCAAGGACGCGCCAAGAATAAGAACGGTTCACCGCAGAGGCGCAGAGGTCGCAGAGGTTACGCAGAGATTAGGGGTTGAGGTCCAAACTAACGGGCCAGGGTACGACATCATGTACCCTGGCCCCTTTTGTACCCTCTAGCCCTTATCTATCTTGGCGCTCGCTTGGCGTTCTTGGCGTCTTTGCGGTTCCGTCTCCTCAGTTTCCTCCTCTATAGAGTGTCTCCTGTGGGGGATAAATTACCGCCAGGCGCGGGGCAAAAGAAAAGAGGCCTCTTTCGAGGCCTCGAACCAGGAGGAGCAGGATTTAGCAACTTCTTACACTTCTTCTGCCCTTATATTACCCCACCGGCGGAATCGTGTATATGGCCTAAAGGTACCTTTTTGACCCCCCTGGAGTACTAAGCCTGGTACTATGCCGGCCAGTACCTTTTGGCTACTCCTTTTGCCCTGCTACCGGCGGTTAGTTGGGGGCAGCCATTTCTTGCATGCCGCTCGTACCTGATGGAGCGTGTTCCGAGGCACCGTTGGTGCTCTGGACGTTGGTGACGATTGTCTCGATGGCCTGTAGCACCTGGGGGTTGTAGATGCCGTATTTCCTCCGCAGGTAGGCCTTGATGTCGGGGAGGCTGGAGGTGTCGGAGACGGCATCGAGGAAACCGGCGGCTTGCAGGAGATCGTCCAGGCTCGCGCCGAGCGCCACGGCCAAAGCTCTCAATTTGTCTCGTGAAGGTAGGGCGATGTCGCCCATCTCAAGTCTTGATATGTACGACCTGCTAAGCCCGCTGGCCCTGCTCAGGTCCTGTTGCGTGAAGTCCGCTACCTGGCGAAGTTCCTTGATGCGCCGGGCAAGTGATATGTATTTTCCCATAGTGTCTACTATACCCTATAGCGTGCGCGTGCGGCAAGTTGGAGCCAGGCGTGGGGCGGGCCATTTGTTTACTGTTAGTCACCTGCCGGGGCCTGCTGCACGACTAATTGAACTGACCGGCAGCCTCGGCATGTGATATAATCGAGTGGGCGGCGAGGAGTCGCCTACGGTCCGGACAACGTGGTCCGGTGCCGTTTCCCCCCAATAGGAGAACACGCTATGAACAACGAATCGCCGCTACTTTGTTACTTCGAGGGTAAGGTAATGCCGTTGAGCGAGGCGAAAGTCGGCATCCTCACCCACGCGTTGAGCTACGGCACGGGCTGCTTCGAAGGCATCCGCGCGTACTTCAACCAAGAGCACGGCCAGCTTTACGTCTTCCGTGGGTTGGAGCATTACCAGCGTCTCGACGCCTCCGCCTGTATCCTGCTCATGTCGCTGCCGGACACGCCCCAGGCCCTGCTCGACAGGACGGTGGAGCTGCTCAAGGACAGCAGCCTCTACACCGACTCCTACATACGCCCGATGATGTACAAGGCCGATGAGATAATCGGCGTGCGGCTGCACGACCTGCGCAGCGAGCTTTACATAACCGTACAGCCCTTCGGCAATTACATCGACATCCACCGCGCCCTGAACGTGGGCACCTCGACGTGGCGGCGCATCGACGACAATATGATCCCGGCGCGAGGCAAGGTCTCGGGGGCGTACGTCAATTCAGCCTTCGCCAAGACGGAGGCGCAACTCAACGGCTTCGATGAAGCGATCATGCTCGACCATGACGGGCACGTGTCGGAAGGCTCGGCGGAGAACCTGTTCATGTTGCGCGGGGGCACGGTCTATACCCCGCCGGTGACCGCCAACATACTCGAAGGCATCACCCGCAATACGGTGATGACGCTGCTGCGCGAAGAAATGGGCCTCACGGTGGTGGAGCGCGAGATCGACCGCACCGAGCTATACGTGTGCGACGAACTGATCCTGTGCGGCACGGGCGCTCAGATCGCCCCGGTGGGTACAATCGACCACCGCAAGATCGGTGATGGCAGCGTCGGGCAGTTGGGCCGCGCCCTGCAAGACCTCTACTTCGAGGTGGTGCGCAACAACGTGCCCAAGTACTCCCACTGGTGCACGCCGGTGCACACCGAGGTGCGCCAGCGCAACCAGCAGGAGCAGCTGGCGGGGGCGGGGGCGTAGGTTCATAATTTTTAATTCTTAATTCTTAATTTTTAATTGAGGATTGGGAAGCTTGACGCGTAACACGTGGGTCTGGGCGAGCGGACCTGACGTGTTGCGCGTTACGTGTTATATTTGTCCCGTATGAACACGTGGCGCGCGCAGCCTGTACCGGCACGGCTTTTCCTGGCTGTGCTGTCGCAGGCTCCTCTTGTACTTGTCGTCTGGCTGTGGTCCAGGCTTTCGGAACGTGTCTCCGTTGTTGAGTATGACTCGGGGGTGTTCCTGCTTGGGCTGGGCCTTGCCCTCTTGCTCTTCCTCTATGGGGTGCTCTGCTACCTCGTCTACTGCGCGTTCAGCATATCTTATAGCCTGGACCGCGACTTTCTTACGATGCGGTGCGGCGGGGCTACGGTGCGCGTGCCTCTGAGCTCTATTGGGTCAGTGGACGGTACGGGAGAGACGCCGGGCGGGCCGGTGGCGGTGCGATGGAAGGGCGTTGCGGGCATGGTGCCGGGGTACGTAGTGGGCGAGGGGCGAAGCGCGCAACTGGGGCGGGTGGTTTCCTTTGCGACGGTGCCCGCTTCACGCCAGGTGTGGGTGGTGGCTCGCGGCGTGGCGTATGGCCTCTCGCCGGAGTACCCTGAGCGGTTCGTGCAAGTGCTGAAGGCCCGCCTGGAAGACGACGATGAAACTCCCGTCCCCGGTCCCGCGCCACGTATAAGGCGTTCCAGGGTGCTGGATATCGGCCTGGGGCTTTGGGGCGACAGGGTAGTGCGCACGCTCTTCCTGGCAGGTCTGGGGCTGAACGTACTGCTCTGGGGCTACTTGAGCCTCGTGTACACGGAACTGCCCAGTAGGGTAGCCATGCACTGGAACGCCCAGGCCCAGGTGGATAGAATCGATGACCCCTCCGAGCTGCTGGACCTGCCCCTGTTCGCGCTGGGCGTGTGGCTGTTCAATACCATAGCCGCCCGCGTTGTCCTCCGCCGGGAGCGCGCGGCCACCATCTTCCTCCTGGCGGGTGCGGTGGCCGTCCAGGTCTTCTTCTTCGCGGGGGCGTTGTCCATCGTGCTGAAGAATTGAGGAGACGAAACCGCCAAGACGCCAAGGACGCCAAGGACGCGCCAAGATAAAGGTTGGTGTTCCAAGCAAAGAGGAGCAGGGTACGATATGACGTACCCTGCTCCTCTTTGCACTAGTCAAACCTTCATAATCTCTGCGTAACCTTTGCGTCCTCTGCGTCTCTGCGGTGAACCGTTCTTAAACTTGGCGTGGTCCTTGGCGTCCTTGGCGTCTTGGCGGTTCCGTCTCCTCCTCACCTATCGGTAGGGTGGGGGCATAGGGATGGCCCAGATGCCGTCGTTGGTGGCGGCGAGGAGGGTTTCTACCATGTTCGGGTTGGCTACAGGGTCGTGGGGGGCTACTACGAGGCCGTTCACTGCGCGGTCGCCAATGCCCTTGTTGAAGGGGGTCCAGCTACGCCCGGCGTCACCCGAGCGAAAGACGCCGAGGCTGGTAAGGCCGGTCTCAGCGGGCTTGGCAAGCGCGGTGTAGAGGATGGGGCCGGGCTTGTTGTATTCCTCGGTGTAGAAGGCGTCCACGAAGAGCGTGGTGAACCAGGAGTAGGCGGTGGGGTCCTGGTCCTGGGGCACGGGCCTGCTCAGGAGGGTCCAATCGTCGCTTTCGAGGGGGAGGAACCAGATGCCCTGGTAGGTGGTCATATAGAGGCCGCCGTCGTCGGGCCGGCCCACCGAGCCGGGCACGTACACCATGACATCGGGGGCTTGCAGGTTATCGCCTTCTCCGACTTTGGGTGTGACGTTCTCGAAGGTGCTGCCGCCGTTGGTGCTGCGCAGTACCTGGCCCGCCCCACCCTCGCTCACGAAGGCCACGAATATGGTCTGTGCGTCGGGGCTGGCGGCTATCGATCGAGGGTCCAGGTTCTCGATGCGGGCGCTGGGGAGGGCTGTCCAGGTGGCCCCGGCATCGGTAGTCTTACGCACGTCGGCGCAGGTGGCGGCGAAGGCATCGGTGGCGCTGGTAGCGGCGATATAGACCGCGTCCAGGCCCGCCATCTCCTGCCAGGTCTGCCCGCCGTCCGCCGAGCGAGAGCTGGATATCGGCAAGCCGCTGGCGCACCCTGTGTGGCTGGTGACGTACATTACCTCGGCGCTGCCCAGGGCCACATTGGTTGTGCGCCCCTCCAACTTCACATCCAGTCGCTGCCACTGCGTGTAGTCGTAGCTGCCCTTCCAGACGCCGCCAACGCCGCCCACGAGCACCGTATTCAGGCCGCCGGGCGCGACCGCCATGCCGGTGACGTTGGTGCCCGTCAGGCCCACCTGTACCCAGCTATAATCGGGCGGCGGCAGAGTGGGCACGGGGGTGTTGGTGGGCGCGGTAGTGGCCGTGGCGCGCGGGGTGCTCGTCCGGCTTGGCTGTGGGGTGGCGGTGGCGGCGCGCCTGGTAGCCGTGGCTTGCGGGGTAGACGGTGTGCCGGTGGGTGCCGGCGTGGCGCTGGTGGCGCTGGTGGCGATTGCGGTAACCTGGACGGTAGCCGTCAAGTCGGTGGCGGGGGTCTCGCTGCCGGTGGGCCTGCGTGGCGCGGGGCCGCAACCCGATATGAGGCCCAGCCCCACTATGGCCGCAAGGAGTAGCGTGTGGACCGGCTTCGACAAACGTGCGTGCTGTGACATTAGCCCTGTTCTCCTCTTACACAGTTGCCTATTTTGCTCAGTTTACCGTATAACGCCCCGCCGGACGCACAGTTCCACATGAGAACGCCGCACCATCCCTAAATCGGAACCCTGGAACCTTTAGACCGCAGGAGACGCTAAACGCCAAGACGCCAAGACGCCAAGACGCCAAGACGCCAAGGACCACGCCAAGATAACAAAGGTTCGGAAAGGAACAAGAGGACCACGGTACATGTTGTCGTACCCTGGTCCTCTTGCTGAGAACACACGATCTTCTATCTTGGCGTGGTCCTTGGCGTCTTGGCGTCTTGGCGTTTAGCGTCTCCTGCTATTTCTTCTTGCGCCGTTTCGCGGACGAGGACTTCCCGGAGGGGGGAAGGGGGGTTGAGGGGCCAGTGTTGCGCACCACTTTGGCGGAGCCGGGCATGTACTGCTTCTGGCGCTGCGTCTTCTGGTAGCGGGCCATCTCTTTGGGGAAGGAGGTGCGGTACCAGTAGAGGACGTAGGCGGCGGCGGCGAGGATCAGCAGGAGCCACAGGTAGAGCCAGAAGCGCAGGTTGAAGAAGTCAACGGGCGGTACGCGTAGCAGCACGAAGAGGATACCCAGCACCGCCAGCCAGATGAAGATGGGGGCGAAGCGAGTGGCCGCCCTGTGGTACACCGGCTGGGTGCGCTTCCACCTGGGCCTCCGCACGAAGTAGACATAACCGGCAAGGCCAAGCAAGGCGAGCATTCCCAGCAGGTACACCCAGGCGAACGGCCCCGGCGGACCGGAGGGTGCGGCGCTGGTCAGGAAGTTCCAGTCGAACGGGTTGAGCTGGAGGTTCGCCGCCCCGCCACCCTCCCCGGCAAGCTCGACCCTGGCCGGTGTGGCGGTGGGCGTGAGCGCACCGGTGTCGGTGACTTCAACCGTGGCGGTGACGGTGCTGTCCGTTGTGGCAGCCGTGGCGGCGGCGGGCGCGGTGACTGTCGTGGTGCCCGTGGTGGCCGTGACGGTGCCGGTTGCGGTCGTCAGAGTGGCGGTGGTCCCGGCGGTTGTGGTAACGGTCGTGGTTGGGCTGGCCTGGGAGAGCACCGAGTAGAGCGTGTGAGTGCCTCCACGGGGGCTTGTGATGCCTGCGGCGTGGGCGCTGTCATGCCCCTGCGCCAGTATGCCGAGGGCAACCGCCAGCAGTAGCCCGGGCAGTAACGCTAATCGCATTCCGTAGTATGCCTCCTGGTGCGAAAATGTAGTAAATGGCAGTACTTTACCCAATAGCTGTAGCAGGCAAAGTCCTTCCATTATAGCAGTATGGGGCCGGTGGAGGCAACCGAGTGGTCAGTGATTAGTGATTAGTGGTTAGTGGTTAGTGGTTAGTGGTTAGTGGTTAGTGGTTAGTGCGAAGCGTCCAAAGCATTAATCTTCTTGGCGTGGTTCTTGGCGTCCCTTCGGCTGTGCTCAGGGCAGGCTCTTGGCGTCTTGGCGTTTTCGTCTCTTTACCCGGCGCCCCGTGTGTGCATATCGCGGGCTTATTGACACGCCAGTGTATACTAAGTACGGGCTTGGAGGGGATATAGCTTGTCGTCCCGCACTAGAAAGCTGGTCTTAGATGGAAATTGAGCGCGGCGCGCGCCTGGCGGACCTAACTTACGCGATTGTGGACGTGGAGACGACCGGCCTTTCCGCGCGCCTGGGCGACCGCATTTGCGAAGTGGCCGTGGTGCTCACCCGTGGCGGCCAGGTGGTGGACCAGCTACAGACGCTCGTCAACCCCGGCCGGGCGATTTCCTACGGGGCTTCCGCGGTGAATGGTATCACCGACCGCATGGTGCGCGATGCCCCTCCGTTTCCCAGGGTGGCAGCCCGCGTGCTTGATATGCTGGAGGGCGCGGTGCTCGTGGGGCACAACGCCTCGTTCGACCTCTCTTTCTTGTCTGCCGAGTTACGGGCCGCGGGGCACACACCCCCGGACAACCCTGTGATCGATACGCTAGCCCTCGCGCGCCGCTGCTACTCTTTCCGCTCCAACCGGCTCGGAGAGGTGGCCCGCTCGCTTGGCATAAAGACTGTGGGCCTGCACCGCGCCCTCGCGGACGCCACGATCACATGGTACGTGCTCAAGCACTTCATCCACGATTTGCAGTTGCAGGGCATCTTCACGCTGGCCGACCTGATACGCATGCAGGGGGCGCTTACGCCTCTCGGTGGCTGGTTCAATTCGCCCACGCCACCCCTCATGGAGTGGGATGGCAAAGACGCCTTCTGCCCCATCCAGGGCCTGCCCCCTCTCATCGAGCAGGCCATGCGCGCTCAGTCCCCCCTCCGCATACGGTACAAGGGCACGGACGGCCAGCATAGCGAGCGGGTAGTGGAGCCTCGCAAAGTGACGTTGCGCGAAACGGCCACCTATCTGGTAGCCTACTGCCACCTCAAGCACGAGGAGCGCACGTTCAGGTTGGACAGGATCGTTGAGTTGATGGTGGTCGAAAGCGCGGTGGGGTAGCCCAAGCTTGGGCTGTGGTAGCTACATGGGCAAGAGACGAAAACGCAAAGCATGCCCTGAGCGCAGCCGAAGGGACGCAAAGGACGCAAAGAACGCGCAAAGGGTAGAAGGGTTTAGAGAGTACAAGGAGGGCCAGGGTACTACATGACGTACCCTGGCCCTCCTCGCTTTTAGAACCCTGTGTTTATCTCTGCGCGTTCTTTGGGCTCCTGGCGTGTTTGCGTTTCCATTCCTGCCCAAGATCCCCCGTGTAGGTCCTCCGAGAAACGCAGGAGATTACGTCCCGGTGGGTGCCATGCGAGCGCGGAGGAGGAACATTATGCCCGTCCACACCGTCCAGATTGCGACAGCCAGGATGCAGATAATCCCGAGGGTTGCGGCGGTGGCGCTAGACGTGCTGTTGCTGCCCGCGAAAACTCCTACGATTGCTATCACGAGGGCGAAAAGGCCGATTGCCGCGCTAAACAACGCCCAGGGTACGGGGAGGATGCGACGCCAGAACGCCAGGACACCTGTCAGCCCTATCCATAACGACAGGGACGTTGCTATAACAATCGTCACGACTGTTAAGTTCGATGCGCCGGTGACTCCCGCAGCGACCGCCAGCGGTGCGCCAAGCCCGGCCACAGATACCGCCGCGCCAAGGGGGCGAGAGATTGCAGCCAACTCCTGGTAAAGCACGTACACCATCGGCAGCAGCAAGGCGTAGGCAATCATGAATATCACCCCGGCAATCCCGTCCGTCTCACTCGGACGCAAAAAGCCGACGTACCTCAGCGCGAGCACCTGGAGAATGGGGAATAAGATACCCCCGATGCCTGCAACGATGCGTATGGGGTCTACAGGAGCCGGAACGTCGTTGAACCTAACGCGGCGTACTTTCGCGGGCCCGGTATCCATGTATTACTTCCTCTGCATTGTGAGCTTGGTCCGGGTAGCATGGAGCTATAGCTTGTACAGCGTTGTGCTCGCGTGCCGCTCATCTGCCGGGTAATTAGCAAACATTAGTCACCCTCAAGAGCCGGGTGACTAATGTTCGTCGCTCTATTCTTCTCGAGCTGGACCCCTGCCGCGCCCTAGAGGTACTCGTGCAGGTCTTCGCAGAACTTCTCCAGGGCGTCGCGCTTTAGCTCGTACATCACGCGGTTGTCCTGGTTGACCTCGTTGATGAGGCCGGCCTCTCGCAGCACCCGCATGTGGCGGGAGATGGAGGAGGGGGTGATGCCGCACTTAGCCGCCAGGCGGGAGCCGTAGTACTCGTTGTCCTTGGCTATGGCCCGCAGGATGGTCATGCGGGTGGGGTCCTCCAAGGCGCGGGCCACGGCCACGATGCGGCGCTGGACGTGGGCCATGGCGTTGCGGTGCTCGTCCGAGGTGAGCGCGTCGTAGATGATGATAAGCTGCCCGTAGCCGTACAGGATCATGGAGGACATGCTGAGGAAGAGGGACGGCACGAGCAGCACCTTCTCCAGAGGGTAGCCCTCGGGGAACTCGCGGGGCAGGGTGCGGTTGGCGAGGAAGCGCTCCTGCACGGCGGTCAGGCGGTCGGGGCCTAGGGACTGGGTGCGCTCCCGCACGCTCTCCTCCCAGGTGGGGCGCAGGCGTGCGATCTGGTGGCGGTAGCTCTGCTGCCAGTAGGTGCGCAGGAGCCTGAGGAGGCGGGTGCGCAGGGTGTCGGCCTCGGTGGCAAGCAGTTGGAGGGCCTGCCGCCAGCCCTGGTCGTGTATGCGGTGCTCGCCGCCGTAGAGCTTGAGGAGGGCGGCCAGCAACCGCAAGGGGTGGGAGGACATGCTGGCGATTTCGGATGGCTGCATGACGCGGCCCGTGGCGTAGAAGATGAAGTCTTCGGCGGCCATGTTTTCGAGGTAGCGGAAGAAGCCTTCCACGTCGGCATGGTCGGGGTAATCGACGGCAAGCTCCACCAGGCGGTTCTCGAAGAGGGTGTAGAAGTAGTCGGCCTCCTCGCGCATCTGGGGCGAGAGGTCGCGCTTGATCTCGGAGGCCCAGGCGTCGTGCCGCTCGCCGGGGTGCACCATCGTGCTGAGGGACACAAACATGTCGTAGAGGGGCGAGACGACGAAATTGACCTGGGGCACCGCGGAAGGTGCGTCAGGGGCAACCAGCAGAGGCATTTTGGCGACTCCTTGTGTGTAGGTTGAGACTACAGAACGCAGAGAGACTACAGAAGAAGCAGGCTCTTTGTGACTAATGCGCAAATAGGTGATTGGCAATTAGCCAAGCGTACAACATTCTACAGGGTCGCTTGTTTCATTGTCAATACGTAATTTGCATGTCAAGCGGCAGCCGAACGGGTTATCCGCGACGCTTTTCAACCTGTGCAGGCAGACTCTCTCAAGCTCCGGAAGGCTCGGAGGGATTGCGCAGTTCTTCCTGAAGCCGGTCGGGGACACGAAGTAAGGTAAAATGCCCTTGTCTCGGCAACGCCGGCGGGACCGGACGTGAAGTAGAAATCAGGAGGGCCGAGTGAACGAGCAATTGCGGGCGGAGCTTATCGAGATGGAGCAGCACGACCGCGCCTTGCGTGCCGAGCTGGTAACGCGTGGGGAGTTACACGGACGGGGCTACCACCCGGAGATGGCAGAACTCCACCAGCGACACAACGAGCGCATGAGATCCATTGTGGAGCTTTACGGCTGGCCGGGCCGCTCGCTGGTAGGAGACGAGGGTTGCAGGGCGGCAGGCTTCGTGGTGCAACACGCCATTCTCGACCCGGAGCTACAGGAGCTTTGTGTCCGGCTGCTTTCCGAGGCTGTCGAACGCGGCGAGGCCGAAGCTTTCATGCTGGCGCTGCTGACCGACCGCGTGCTCATGCAGAAGGGCGAGCCGCAAATGTACGGCACCCAGTATGTGGGAGCCGAAGGCGGAGGCGTAGAACCGTGGCCCATCGCGGACGCCGAGCGAGTTGACGAGCGCCGTCTCGCGGTGGGACTCATGCCTATGTCTGAGAACACGGCACGGCTCAACGCTCAACATGTTGAAGAACTGGCAACAGCAGCCAAACCAGGCAACGGTGACAGTTCCCGTAATCAGCCGTAGCGATGACTGCAAAGTGGCTGCAAATAGCCTTCTATTGCTGTACGTACGCGTCGGCCTCTATCTCCACGAGCATATCGGGGGAGATGAGGCGGCTTACCTCCACCATCGTGGCGGCGGGGCGGATGTCGCGGAAGAACTCGCCATGCGCCCGGCCCACATCCTCCCAGCGACTGATGTCGGTCACGAACATGCGGGTGCGCACCACGTCGGCCATGCTTGCCCCCGCCATCTGGAGCGCCCGCTCGATGTTTCGCAGCGTCTGCATCGTCTGCGCGTAAGCATCCCCCGCCCCCACCACGTTGCCCTCAGCGTCGGTAGCCGTAGTACCCGCCACGTGGATGTACGGCCCCACCTGTACCGCCCGAGAATACCCCACAACCCTCTCCCATGGTGCCCCCGTGCTGTAATTCTTCCGCTCCATAACAAATCCCCTCCCCAAAAGATAGAGGGCACACACCCAAAGTGCGTGCCCTCTCCCAAACCCAATTAAGAATTAAGAATTAACAATTAAGAATTCCCCTACTGCACCATCTCGCTGAACACCACCAGGCGCTTGTCGTAGTTCTGGGTGGCGCGGTTGAAGGTGCCCTTGCAGGTAATCAGGTTGAGGCGCGTCTGCTTCGAGGGGCCGAACACGTCCATGAGCGGGCAGTTATTCCAGGCGCATGTCTCCTGCTTGGTAACCACGAAAGCGCGGTCCCGGCCCTTGTCGTCGCGCACGTACACGCGGTCGCCGGCTTTCAGCTTGTCGAGGTGGAAGAAGACCGCCTCGGGGATGCCGTACCAGTTGAGGTGGCCGTCCATCACCGCATTGCCGGGGTTGCCGGGCACCGTGCCGGGCTTGAACCAGCCGACGTTCATCGCCTCCTTGGGGATGTCCATGTTGTTGTCTTTGTCCACGCCCACGTACTCGACCTTAGAAACGACGCCCATCGTGGGGATCGACAGGTAGATGGGCAGGCTGGGCTTGGCAGCAGGCAGCTTCTCGGGGCCTTTGCCGTTGGCCCCATAGCGCCACTCGAAGTAGTGCTGGCCGATATTGCCCATCTGCACCTTCCAACCGGCGGGCTGGTCGGGGGCGTAGGTGAGCACGCGGCGCTCGAACGCCTGGATGAGCACTTCCTGGCTCTTGCCGCCGATCTTGACGTTGGCCCAGTACGCATCGGAGATGGGGAGGCCCATTGCGAACACCCACGGGTCGAGGAAGGGCTTGCTGGCGGTGCCGATGCCCTGGCGCACCTGGGCCTTGCTGTTGAGGAAGTCCCAGAAGACGCTCGGTATGTTGTGCCCGGTAGCCTTGTCGTAGTAGACGACCTTCGCCTCGGCAAGCTTGGTCTTGGAGGCGTCGTCCGTCACGTCGCCCGTGCGGCTGATGCGCTGGGAGGCGTAGCCGCCCTTGGTCTTGTCGGGCTGGCGCTTTTCGCCCGCCGAGGTGTTAGACACGGAGCCGAAGGAGGCGTACATGGGGGCGTTGCCGTCGTCGGGGTCGGAGGCGAGGTTTATGCCCGCGGGCTTGCCGGTGACGAACTTGCTATTGCCCACCTGCATCAGGCCCGAAATCAGCTCCACGGTCAGCAGGCCGTTGGTCACGAAGCCGTTGGCGGTGGGGTTGCCCTTCGGGTTGTTGATCTCCATGCGGGCCTTATCGAAGTACTGCACCAGGCGCAGGTGAGTGCCATCGGGGGCTTCTTCGTAGGCTTCCAGACCCGCCGCCATTGGCGCGGGCCCCCACGTCCACGAGCGGGCCACGGACTTGGCGGCCACTAGCTGGTCGTTGCGCATCCACACCGACTCGAACGCCGAGTCGGCAAAGGGCAGGGAGGCGGGGAGGGCGGATTGTGCCGTGGCGGGGGCCTGCGAGGGCGCGGCATACGAGGACGCCGAAGCCGGGAGGGCGGTGAGCACAAGGGCCGCTACGAGGGCGGTGGAGGCGAGTTTGGAGTGCCGGGGTTTCGTACCGAGTTTCATGTGGGCGGTTCCTATCTCCTTGATATGTGCATGGGGCTAGAACGTACCTCTATTCGTACGAGCATGATTACGGGCGTGATAGCGAATGACCTGGCTTTATCTTACCATTAGTAGTGAGGCCGATGCAAGCAGTTAGATTACATAATCATTACAAAAGTCCTATAAGAAGACCTGCCACGGCGTATCCGCGGAATGCCACCCGTGCGGTACCAAGTTGCCCTTTGTCATTCTGAGCGCAGCAAAGAATCTAAAGAAGTTGCCACCTGGGGTCTGTTGAACGATACGTACTAAGGTGCTGACGTTCAATGTAGGGGCCATGCCAGCATCTTAGATTCTTCGCTGCGCTCAGAATGACAGGGGCCGCCTTTGTTCGTTGGTTTCCTACATTTTGCAAGTGCTCGGCAGGTGCTGCGCTCGGGCTGACAATAGCAAGAGCGCAGCACCTGCCGCCGGCACTGCGCTCTCGCTATTTTGTGTTGCGGCTTCTCGTTGGCGCTGCATCATCTCAGCACGTCCGCACGCACCCATCGGGGCGGATGAGGCACGGCAGGCATGTCCCTATTAGCTTGTGGGCTTTACGACCTCTTTCTTCTTCTTCTTTTTCTCAGCCTTTTTCGGACTCTTGTCGCCCATGTTGCAAATCCTCCTGTTGGTACCGGGTTGTGCTATCCCATTATAGCACGGTATCATACGCGCCCCAAAGCCCTAGAGCAGCGCCTGGTAGTCCTCAAGCGTGTCCACGTCGGCGGGGCGCTCACCGGCTGTGAAGGGCACCACGCAGGCAAGCCCCGGCTGCCGGGCTACTATCTGCCTGCCGCCGGTGTCGCCTTCCAGCTTCGCCAGCGTGGGGAAGAGCTCGCGGGAGAAGATGGTAGGCGGGCCGAACTGCTGGCCGTAGCGGGGTATGGTGACCGGCCTCCGCTCCCGCAAAAACGCCTTCACCAGCCGCTCGAAGATGTCCCCGCTCACTGAAGGCTCGTCGCCCAGCACCACCAGTGCCGCCACTATGTCAGGGCCCAGCGACATGACACCTGCCGCGAGGGACGTGCCCATGCCCTCGGCGTAGCGTGGGTTGGCTACGCAACGCACCGACAACTCCTCCAGGCTCTGCTCCAGCTCGGGCAAGTCGGGGCGCACCACGACCAGAGTTTCAGCGGGTTGCAGGGCCAGCACGTTCTCGACCGAGTGCTGAAGGAGGGTTTTGCCGTCAGCGAGGGGCAGGAGCAGCTTGGAGGCCTGGCGCATGCGAATGCCTCGCCCGGCGGCAAGCACTATCACGGCGATATGGTCGTCCTTGAGGACGGGTAAGTCAGGTCCCATAGCCCTGGGGTTCTCGTGAGGCGAAGTTACTGGTTTGCATCCTGTTTCTCCCGCTCTATCTTATAGCCTTAGGGGTACGTCTGCAACGTGAAGATGTGGTCCGGCCTGCCTCCGACAGGCGGTACTTGCTTCATAAATTTGCTCACGTGTTGCCAAACCTCATATACTCAGTTACGGGGAGTACATTGACAATCACCCTTTACGGCACAGGCTTCAATTATGACTGATAAGCGTCCGCGCTCACCTCGATTAGCCAGGTCCGGCAGCAGTCCAGGCCGTCGCACGGCTCCCGGCGTCGTTCGGTATGGGCGGCGAGTCGTCCGGCTGTCTGTGCAGGTCCAGCATCCACGCATGCCACGGCTGGTGAGCCTGTTGCCCGTGTTGCTGGTGCTGGGTACGCTCGTCGCGGTGCTGGCTGCCGACCCGTTCGCTAGTAAGCCCCGGCGCGCGGTGGGCCACCCGGACGCGGGGCCGCTGCTGCCCGACGTTACGTACTGCACGGTGGGCGGGGCCGCGCTCACGCTGGACCTCTTCCAGGCTAAGCCTTCTTACCTGGGGCCTCGACCGCTCCTTGTGTACGCGCACGGAGGCGGCTGGACGGAGGGCGACAAGACCTGGGTGGACCGCATCATGAGCTCCGGCGAGCTTGCCTTGCACGGCTATACGGTGGCGGCGGTCAACTACAGGCTAGCGCCCCGGCACCCCTGGCCCGCACAGGTCGAGGACCTCAAGTGCGCCATACGCTTCCTCCGCGCCCACTCCGAGGAGTATAACATCGACCCCGGCCGCATCGGCGTGTGGGGTGAGAGCGCAGGGGGGCACCTGGCCTCGATGCTCGGTGTGACCGGCCCCGGTGACGGCTTCGAGGGCGGAGGGGGCTACCCTGAGCAGTCGAGCCGGGTGCAGGCCGTGGTGGACATGTTCGGCCCCGCCGACCTGGTGGCTATGAGCACCGAAGCCCCTCAGAACGGCTTTCTCGGCTACATGCTACTAGGGCGCGAGCCTACAGTGGCGCAGCTACGCCTCGCCGGCCCTCTCGCCTATGCCTCCAGCGACGACCCGCCGTTCCTCATCTTGCACGGCGAAAAAGACGACCTCGTGCCGTTCTCCCATTCAGTGGCGATGAGGGATAGTCTTATTGCGGCGGGGGTGCCCGTGACGCTGGTGCCGGTGCGTAACGCCAGCCACGTGTTCGTGCCGAGGGGCGGGCCGGTAAGCCCCTCCGGCCAGGAGATCAAGGCGATAGTCACGCGCTTCTTCGACCTGTACCTTGACCCCTGATATGGGGCCATATTTGCATATAGGGTTCTGTGCCGCCGATGCCCGGCCATTTGTGCCCTGCATGACGCCCTGTGGCTGAAGCCACGGGCTGAGAAGTAGCAAAGTCTCCTTTGGAGACTGGGAGACCACCCTCACGTTCCTTAGTCCCCGCAGGGGACTTTGCTACTTCTCAGCCCGTGGCTTCAGCCACAGGGCGTCCCCACAGGGCGTCATGCGGGGCGCATCTGCCTGTAACCTGCCCAGGCATGCCCCGCGCGCATCCAGGTGTCGAAAAGTGCTATACTGGTGCCGTGAAGGCATGGCGGGTCTAGGGACCTGCCTCCATTTGGCGTGTGTCATTGGCGGGGAGGGTGGTTAGTGGCGGACGGTGAGGTCTTCAAGTGTCCGGCGTGCGGGGCCGCACTGAAGGTAGAGGGCACAGCGTTGCACGTGGAGTGCCCCTACTGTGGCAACACTATCATAGTGCCTCCCGACCTCCGCCCTCCGCAGGCCACTACGCCTCCCTATGCGCCCGGCCCGACTACGGTGATTGTGGTGCAGCCCCCACCGCAGCCCGTGTACCAGGCACTTCCCACCCCGAACGTGCCGGGTCACGGACCGACCAGGCGCGTTCGCAACGGCACTATGGTGCTCTGGCTGCTGGCGGTCGCCGTGTTTGGTCCGCTCCTCTTCGGGGTGGTTGTGGCGTTCGTCAACCCCTCGCTGTTCGATGAATGGACCAGCATTAGCTACGGCAGGTTCGCGACTTCGTTCGGGGGCAAGGGGGAAGCGCCCGGCCAGCTCACCGACCCGGCGGGTGTGGCTGTGGACGGTGAGGGCAGCGTCTACGTGCTGGAATATGGCGGCAGGGTGCAAAGGTTCGACGGCACGGGCAAGTTGCAGGGCAGTTGGCCGGTGGGAGGGTACAGCCAGTGCATAGCCGCCGACCGTGCGGGCTTCGTATACGTGGGCACCGGACCAGAGGTGGTCAAGTATGAGGGCGTGACGGGCCGAGAGTTAGACCGGACCGGCCTCGACACGCCCGACCGCTACATTGAAAGCCTCGCAATAAGCGCCGACGGCGGTCTGGTGGCCGCGCGTACCGGGCCAGGGGCTGCCATCGTACGGCTCAACGGCGCGTTGCAGGAGACAGGCCGTTTGCCCGCCCCAAACGCGAGCGACCGGCAGCCGGAGTCAAGCGGCCGAGAATCTATCAGGCTGGCGGTGAACGGTATAGGGCACATATACGTCCTGGGCAGGAGCAGCAACGAGGTATTCAGGCTTCACAACACGGGCGAGCTGGTGGACACCCTTGGTGACGGTCTCAAGGGCCAAATCTATGCTTTAGCAATAGACTCCGTGGACCGCGTTTACGTGAGCGACGACAAGTACATACAGGTGTACGACCTGGACG
The DNA here is from genome assembly GCA_036389075.1 of Chloroflexia bacterium. Taxonomy (GTDB): domain Bacteria; phylum Chloroflexota; class Chloroflexia; order QHBQ01; family JADMIH01; genus JADMIH01. The sequence goes on from DASVQO010000516.1 coordinate 20,085, forward strand.
GCACCCACCTGGGCCGCATCACCCTCCCCAACAACTCCGGCCCCGCGAACTCCCTCGCCTTCGGCCCCCGTGACGAGCTATACGCCCTGTCTATGCAGTCGAGCACGGTGTACAAGTTCGTGGTGACCCGGTGACGAGGACTGAAGACTGAGACTTCCATTACTGAGTACGTTAATGCCGGCACGGTGCAGTGGCGGGACTCGTTCCCCCCTGCCATTCTAAGTGGGTGCGTATTGCAAGTAAGTTACCTGTATCGTGACCAGGAGAGGCCCTGTCATCCTGAGCGCAGCGAAGGATCTGGTGGGTAGGCCAGAGTCCACAACATACCGGATGATGCTGGCTAAAGGCACATTGTTGCTCAGGTAGGAAGAGTCAAGCACGGGCGACTGATCCTTCGCTACGCTCAGGATGACAGGGGGAGCAGGGTACTCTTTTCAGTAACTTACTTGCAAGATCCACCACTGAGCGTAGCGAAGACTCTCGTCCTCCACCGGGATGTCGCCCTTTTCGGTGCGACATAGCAACTTTACAGTGTGAAGAAGGGGCTACCTGGGTGCTGTACGACGAGACCCTTCGCGGAGTTTACCCTGAGCGTAGCCGAAGGGCTCAGAATGACAGAGGGGGACTTGGTCCTTTAATGGCTACTGTCTCACACTCACGTACCATCTTTCGCAACCTTCATCACCCGGTACTTGCCACTTGTGACTCCGCGCTCGCCGCCTTTCACGTTTCAGGGCCAAACTTGTATAATCCACTATGAGAACGAAACTGCCTCTGTTCATGCCTGGGGCGCTTGCCCTTGTCTTTGCTCTGCTGCTGGTGGGTTGTGGTAGCGTTACGCCCACGGCGCAGCCGGTGGATGCGACCGCCTCCTCTGCTGCCACTTCCTTGCAGGCCCAGGGGGCCACGCCCACCGCCACGCAATGGGTGCCGCCCACGGCGTTGGCAGGCACTCCCATACCGGGTGCCGTGCCCACTCTTGCCGCCGCTCCCCCCCTCGAAAGGTCCACTATTACTCTGACCAACAAGGCGGGCGAGCAGTTCGTGATGACGGTGGAGATAGCGGATACCGACGAGGCCCGGGGGCTTGGGCTGATGTTCCGCAGCAGCATGGACCCGGATGCGGGTATGCTGTTCGACTTCGAGGAAGACACCACCAGCAGCTTCTGGATGGCAAACACCATCCTGCCGTTGAGCATCGCCTTTATCGAAGCGGACGGCAATATTATCGACATCCGCGACATGCAGCCCCTCGACACCACCAGCATCGGCCCCGGCGCGCCCTACCGCTACGCGCTGGAGACCAACCAGGGCTACTTCCGGGCGCACAACCTAGCCCCGGGCGACAAAGTGACCCTGCCCGGCGAGCAGAGTGCCATTATCCCGGGCATGCCCGCCTGCCCCTGCGTCAGCAACGACTGCGGCACGGCGCAATAATGGACCGGTAGGACCTCGCACGTAGAGGACAGGCACGCATGGACTCTGACAGCACAACCCGGCGCAATCGCTGGCTTGACAGGCAAGGGGTGGAGGGCGACGCCTACGACCTCCAGTACGTCGAGCGGGAGAGAGCGGGCGAAAACGTACACGGGGAGGCCGATTTCGTGGAAGCGTTCCGGCCCCGGTCGGTGCTGGACGCGGGTTGCGGCACGGGGCGCGTGGCAATCGAGCTAGCCCGGCGCGGGGTTACCGCGGTGGGCGTCGATATCGACCCGCGCATGTTGGAGACGGCCCGCCGCAAGGCCCCTCACCTCGAATGGCACCAGGGTGACCTCGCCACGATCGACCTGGGCAGGAAGTTCGAGGCTATCGTCATGGCGGGCAACGTGATGATCTTCGTTACGAGCGGCACCGAGGGCGCGGTGCTGAAGAACATGGTCGGGCACCTGGCCCCCGGTGGCGTGCTCATCAGCGGCTTCCAACTCGGCACCGGCTACCTCTCCATAGCAGAGTACGACCGCCTCGCGAAAGAAGCTGGTTTGGAACCCCTGGAACGCTGGTCAACCTGGCAGCGCGACCCCTGGGACACTAGAAGCACCTACACGCTCAACGTGCACAGGCTCAGGTGATGGCTGGCGATGGGGAAGCTACAAACAAGTAACGTGTAGCCAGGGCCATGCACTGACTAACGCTTGCTCCACCTCGCTTTGGCAGCACCTAAGCCCCACCCTTGTCATTTCGAGCGCAGCGAGAAATCTCGTCCTTTACCGGGATGTTTCTCTTTTCTCCTGGGGCATAATCCCGTTAGAAAGGCGTCGCTTTGGGTGCTGGAGGACGAGATTTCTCGCTGCGCTCGAAATGACAGAAGATGGGGGCCTTGTACCACGTGAGGGAGGGTCAAAGAAGAGCCAGGATGGCATCCACTGTCTCGTTCGGGGTCTGGGCGGAGCTATCTACCCAGGTACCAACGCCCGTCATCGTCTTGCGTAGCTCGGCATCGAGGTATTCCGCCCACTGCGGACCTAGCGGCGGCTTTCCCCGGCGAGAGTCGCGGTCCCGCACAACCTCGGTACGGGGGGCCAGCACTACCAGCGTGAAGGGGTAGCCCTCTAGCTCCTCCTGTAGCTGCTGCCAGCGGTCGCCTATGATGATATCGTCCAGCACCACCGAGAAGCCGTGGTCGAAGAACGACTTGCCCAGCAGGCACATGTTCCTCAGGCGCAACCTGAGCTGCCGCCCCGCCTCCTCAGAGGGAGGCCCGGGGTCGCCCACCCACTCGCCGCCGGAGACGATCATCCGCTGAAGCGCATCGGCCTCCACATGCACCCCGCGCTCGAGCCGGGCCGCCAGCAACCGTGCGACGGTGCTCTTTCCCGCAGCCTGTATGCCTGTTATGGCGATGATTGCAGGTTGGCTAAGCAAGGCGTTGCATCCGGTGAGAGATGAGAGCTGCGGTGTGGGGGTGCCCCGCCAATTCATTGGCGGGCTTACAAGGGGCAAAGTCTCCTTCGGAGACTAGGAGAACATCAGGGTAGTCTCCGAAGGAGACTTTGCCTCTTGTCAGCCCGTGGCTTTAGCCACAGGGCAATGGTGGCAGGGCGTCCTGTATGGCGACCAACTCTACCTGTGTTCGCATTACCCTTCCGTCCGTCGTTTCCGCCGGGGTGGCTTGCTGAAGCGAATCTTCCAGACTACGCCCATAGCCTCTGACACGATGTTGCCGCTCATCTTGCTCTGGCCGACGCGGCGGTCCACGAAGATGATGGGGGTCTCTTTGATCTTGAAGCGGAGCTGGTGAGCGCGGTAAGTAACTTCGATCTGGAACGAGTAGCCGTTGGAGCCTATGCTGTCGAGGTCCAGGGACTCGAGCACCTTGCGCCTGAACGCCTTGAAGCCGCTGGTGAGGTCGCGGTAGGGCACGAGGAGGATGGCCTGGGCGTAGAGGGAGCCGCCACGGCTGATGATTTTGCGCAGCAGCGACCAGTTGCGGGTACCCCCACCCTTGATGTTGCGCGAGCCCAGCACGAGGTCGGCCCCACGCTCTATCTCGCGCATGAACTGGGCGAGGTGCGCCGGGTCGTGGGAGAAGTCGCAGTCCATCTCGAACAGCACGTCGTAGTTGCGGGCCAGGCCCCACCTGAAGCCCGCCACGTAGGCGCGGCCCAGGCCCTCTTTCTTCTCGCGGTGCAGCACGAACACGCGGCCGTCGTGCGCTTTCGCCAGGCTGTCGGCCAGTTGCCCCGTGCCGTCGGGCGAGTTGTCGTCCACCACGAGCACGTGGTAGGGGCCGCGTTGCAGTATCTCCTCCACCAGAGGCTGCAAGTTGTCGATTTCGTTGTACGTAGGCAGGATAATCAGCGGTTTGAGTGGCAAATGTTTGCTCCTGCGGGCGGGTAAGTATTACTCACGACCGGCCCGCGTCTGTCTATCGGGGCGTGGGCTGCCGTGCTGGTCCGGACAGCCTGGCAATGTCCCTTTCGGCCTCCATACCGCCGGGTACTGCCTCTATCTCAGCCTCTCCTAAATCTTCGCCTTCTTCGGCCTCGGCTTCGCGTGCGCGCCAAACCGGCCTGAGCCAGGTGTATAACGAATAGAACAAAGGCAAGGTGTATACCACCAGCGCGGCCGTGAACTGGATGTGGCGGGAGGAGGCCCGGTTCCAGAGCCAGATGAAGTCCCACACGAAGTAGTTGGCTACGCCCCCAATGCAGAAAAGCAGGGTGCGCTTGGCGTTCACATAGCGGGCAACAGGGGCGGTGAGGGCCACCAGCCACAACAGGTACCAGGGCTGGAACCAGAGCGTGCCGAAGGCCAGGTAGACGAATATTACCTCGTAGAAGCCACCGAGCGTGCGCTCCACGAGCCGGGTGCGCTCGAACGGCGTGGCGGTGTTCTTTACTCGGAAGATACGCCAGGCCACCCACAAGGTTACCAGGCCTACGAGTAATAACGCCCCATTTCGCACCAGCGACTCGGCGGCGTCCACCTCAAGGTCGTAGTCGAGCACCAGCACGTCGACCACGACCCTGGGTATCGAGGCGGTAAACAGGCTCTGCCGACCCAGCGCCCCTATGCTCTGCCAGCCCTGCCAGAACGGCGCGTAGAGGGCCACCGCCAGGGCCACCGACGCCACTCCCCCTATTGCCAGGGTGCGCAGGGCCTCACGGTCGCGCGTTGCTTTGCCTTTAGCGGTGCTCCTGCCTGGAAGCCGCGCCCGGTCGCGCCAGATAGAGGCTGCGGCGAGGGGGACGAGGAGCACCGGCACGAACTTGGTGAGCGCCGCTGCCATGAGCGCCGGGACCACCGCCGCGCGCCTGGCCCTGACCAGCAGGTAGACCGCCAGCAGGAGGAACGCGATCACCACCGCGTCGTTGTGCCCGTTGCCCGGCACCTCGAACAGCACGAGGGGGTTCCAGGCGAAGAAGAGCGTGCCCCGCAACGCCCAATCGGGCTTGAGCGACCTGAGGATGCCGTAGGTGAGCGCCACGCTCGCCCCGTAGGCCACCGTCACAAGCGTCTTGAACAGGATGAGGTTGCGCCACAGGTCATCGCCCCCGACGAGGCTCGTGCCCGCCGCCAGGGTCTCCCACACCGGGCCGTAGGGTGAGGCGTCGCCGCGCCAGGCTACGTACCGGAAGAAGGGGTCGCCCTGGAAGCCGCTGGGGAGGGTGGTGAAGGGGTTGAGGCCGTAGTGGGAGGTGAGGCGGGCGCGGAAGATCTGGTCGAACAAGTCGGCGGCGCCCACCGGGTACATGAAGATGAGGGTAATCGCGAAAATGGCCGCCCACCCGCAGATGAGGGCCAGCGCAACTCGCCTGTAACCGGCGGATACGTGGAGGGAGGGCGGGCAGAGGCGGAAGGCCAGGTAGTAGCAGGCGAACAGCACGAGCCATGTGACGGCCCATTCGTTGGCGGAGGGGGCGGTGTAGCCGCTGATCTTGGTGAGGTCTAGCAGCGGCTGGCGGTAGTACGTGGCGAGCAGGTAGGGCTGGACGAAGCCGAGGTAGTAAGCCACGGTGGAGATGCCGCCGAGGATAACCAGCGGCACGAGGCCCAGCCAGTTGTCCTCTCTTACACCCGCATCAACCCCGGCGCGCGTGCGCTCTCCCGCGACAATAGCTGCCATCTGTCCCTTCCTGTGTGGTTCGACATTATAACACAGGCCCACGGGTAGGAGACGGAAACGCCAAGACGCCAAGGACCACGCCAAGATATTAAGGTTTAGATGGTACAAAGGAGGACCAGGGTACATTGTGTCGTACCCTGGTCCTCTTACTTAGAACCACACCAACTATCTTGGCGTGGTTCTTGGCGTCTTGGCGTCTTGGCGTTTAGACGATGAGTACCTTACAGTTTGGTGCCGCAACTGGTGCAGAACTTGCCGTTGGGCATGTTGGAGGTGCCGCAGTTAGGGCAGGTCTTGGCCGTCTGGTTCGCGCCGCATTCGGGGCAGAACTTGGTGTTGGCCGGGATCTGGGCGTTGCAGTTGTAGCACGTGGTAGTGGTGGCGTGCACGCCGCCCTGGCCCCCCGACTGCTGGCCGCCCTGGCCCGCCTGGCCTCCCTGCTGTCCGCCCTGCATGCCCTGCGCGATGATCTGGGCCATGCCAGCGCCGAGGCCCATACCGGCACCGAGGCCGAGGCCCGCACCGGCTACGTCGCCCGCGCTGCCGCCGCCTCCGCCGCCCTCACCGAGGTTGCCGACGGCCTGCGCGGCCTGGTACTGCATGTACTGCTGCATGTTGCCGACCACGCCCATGCCGGTGCGCTCGTCGATCCTCTTCTGCACTTCCTCAGGGGGAGTGATAGAGGTGATGAAGAACGCCTTGAGGTTGAGGCCAAGATTGGCGAAATCCTCGGTCACGGCGGTGCGCAGGCCCGCGCCAAGCTCGTTGTAGTACTGGGGCAGGTCGAGCAGGGTCTTCATCGTGGTGCCCATCAGGTCGTTGAAGCGGGACACGATGATGGAGCGCAGGTAGTCCTCAATCTGGCCCGTCTCGTAGAGGCCCTGGGTGCCCACGAGGCGGTTGACGAAGAACTGCGGGTCGGCCACGGCCATCGAGTAGGTGCCGAAGGCCCGCAGGCGCACCATGCCGAACTCGGTGTCGCGGAACGTCACCGGCTCCTGGGTGCCCCACTTCATATCGATGAGGTCGGCCAGGTTGACGAAGTAGACCTCGGCGCGGAAGGGCGAGGTGCCGCCGAACGGTATCGAGATGAGGTCGGCTAGTATCGGGATGTTGGCGGTGGAGAGGGTGTGGCGGCCCGGCCCCAGCACGTCGAGGGCCTTGCCGTCGCGGAAGAACACCGCCGCCTGGTTCTCACGCACGATACACTGCGACCCGAGCCGGAACTCACCCGACCCGCCCTCCGGCACCCGGTGCACCATCTGCCTGCCCGTCGGGTCAAGAAATTCAATTACATCTAGTAACGCCATGCTAGTCTCCTTTGGGGGATGCCCCGCCACATTAGCCCTGTGGCTGAAGCCACGGGCTGGCAAGTAGCAAAGTCTCCTTCGGAGACTACCCGCTCCGAGAGACCCGTAGGGGACTTTGCCTCTTGCCAGCCCGCCACTTTAGTGGCAGGGCGGCCTCTGAACTACTGTCCGCCCTGGGCCATGCCTATGCGCTGGGTGTCGGGGCCGCCATCGCCGCGCGGGGCCTCGCCGCCGCTTCCTCCGCTTCCGCCGCTTCCGCCGCTGCCCCAGCCACCATCGCCGCTGCCGCCGGCTCCACCGCTTCCACCCCCGCCCCCGCTGACACGGCGCTTGAGGGCTTCAAGTTCGTCGTCAATCCTGGCGTTGCGCTCGTTGGTGTCGAACGCGGTATCGACGTCCTGGCCGTCGGCGTCTGCCTGGAGCTGGCGCTCGGCGTCGGTGCGGGCCTCGGCCATGCGGATGCGCTGCTCCATGCGGGCCAGGTCGCTGGTGTAGTCGGTAACGTCCAGGTTGCTGGCGGTCTTGGTGATCTGCTGTTGGGTCCTGACGCGGCGGTGCCGGGCTATCATGGCGTCACGGTTGTCGTACGCCTGCTGGTACTTGTCCTGCAAGGCGTCGAGCTGCGAGCGCAGGCGCGTGACCATCTCGGTCTGGGCGTTTAGCTGCTGCTGCAACACCTCGGCGTTGGCGTCGGCGTCGGCCTTGCGCTTGAGGGCCTCGCGGGCCAACGTGTCGTTGCCCTCGGTGACGTAGTGCGTGGCGCGCTCTTCCATGTGGCGGGCCTTGTCGCGCTCGGCTTGCAAGTCGTCGCGGAAGATGCGCTCCTGGGCCATCATCTCGGCCACCTGGGAGCGCGCCCGCTGCAACTCGCCTTCCATGTCGCGCAGGATCTGGTTGAGCATGATCTCCGGGTCTTCCGCCTGGTCGAGCATGTCGTTGATGTTGGCGCGTATCAGTGTAGAAAGTCTTTCCAACACACCCATTTTGTGCCTCCTGTTTGTGATTTTGGATTTTAGATTTTGGATTTTAGATTTTAGACTCGGAACAATCCAAAATCTAAAATCCAAAATCCAAAATTGTCTCAGCCGCCGGACGAGCTTCCGCCCGTGCCGCCCGTGGTGCCGGGGTTCAGGTTCAGGTCGCTTGTGCTGCCGCCGAGGCTGCTTGAGGGGCCGCCCGGGTCCACGCTCAGGTCGGTGCTTGAGACGCTGCCGGGGTCTGAGAGGGCGTTGAGGTTGTTAGCCATGTCCATGCTGTCCACGATGTCGCCGCCGGGCGCGCCAGGGGCCACGGCGGGGGACGACGCCGACTCGATGCCGCTACCGGCCTCCCCGCCCAACGTCATGGGGGCGCCGCCGCCCTGGTCGGTGCCGGTGGGGGTCCCGCCGAAGCCCTGGTTGCCCTGGGCCATGCTGTCCACCGCCGGGTCGGGCTGCATGGTGCTGCTGCTGCCCCAACTCACCCGCGTGGTGGGCGTGCCGCCGGACGCGATGCTGGGGTCGTCCACGGGCAGCATATTGTGGTCCTGCCCCACGGCGGCGGTGGCGATAGGCCCGGTGGTCGTGGGCGACTCCGCGTCGTCCACGGACGCCCCCGAACCTGCGATGCCCGCCTGCCCGGTAGTGGCTACACGGGCCGACGAGCCGAGCGAGGCCGTGGGTGTGCCGCCGCCGTAGCCCCCGCCGGGGTTGCCGTAGGTGCCCGCCGAGCCTGTGCCCGTGGTGCTCGTGTTGGTGCCCTGCTGTGCGTAAGGGGAGGGCGTTTCGGGCTGGGACTGCTGTGGGTAAGCCTGGCCGCCCTGTGATGGCTGTTGGAATCCATCGACCATTGCCTGGTACTCGTTCTGCGGGAGGGTCGTGCCCGCCGTTAGCAGGTCGGCGCGCTGGTCGAAGCGGTCGTTGAGGTCATTCACCACGGTGGAGAGGTTGTCCACGGCAGGGCGCAACTTGGCGTTCGTGTCGCCGTCTATGCCCGATTCGAGGGCGCCTATTGCCCCTGAGAGGGTATCAACCCCGGTTGTGAGGGCCATATCGAAGGCGTAAATCTGGTCCAGTTCCGCTGCCTCGACCTTGATGGGGTCGAACAGGCCGGTGTAACCGTAGGTGGCATTTTGGAGGCGGTCGATGAAACGCTGGAGCCTGCCGGAGATGCCGTCTAGCTCGCCAATCGTGTTCAGGTCGCCGGTGCGGAGGAGGTCCTGCTGCACTCGCTTGAGGCGGGTAAGCTCGGCCTGGTAGCGGTGGGCCAACTCGGTGCGGAGCAGGCGGTCGGCATCGCGCCGTCGCTCCCGGTCCACGTAGCCCTTGTAGCCCGGTATGATGCCGGCAATCTTGTGCAAGAAATCGTTGGGCTGGTCGCCCATTACGCGGTCTTTTATATCCATGCGTTTCTCTCCTTCTCAAGTTAGTACCGAGTACCGAGTGCTGAGTGCCGAGTACTCAATGCCGAGATGTTCTAGCAAGTCCCGTCTCTAGTTACGTGGCAAGCGGCATGTATGTTGCGCAGTCGCTTCTGCCAGGTACTCGGTACTCGGTACTCGGTACTCAGCTAGTCCGCGCCTCCACCGCCGCCTCCACCGCCGCCTCCACCTCCACCTCCACCACCGCCGCCCCAGCCGCCACCGCCACCGCCGCTACCGCTCGATGAGGGCTGGCTGGTAAGGGCGCTGGACGCCGAATTGACCATGGTGGTGAAGCTGTCGGCCATGCCCTGCATAGCGCCTCCCAGGGAGTCGCTCATGCCCTGCATGGCACCGCCGGGGTCGAAGTTGGGTGCGGGGCCGCCTTGCGCGCCGCCCGCTTGTTGTGCGGGACCGCCTGTCCCAACGGGATAATAGCCATAAGGGTGCCAGCCGTACGGCGCGTAATATGGCGGCATGGCGGCGGGCACGTTGTTGAACTGGCTGATAAGCTGTCTCTCGATACCGAGGGCCACCGCGTAAGGCAGGTAGTGCTGGAACTTATCGGCGGCGGTCTGCACGTCGGTATAACGCTGTATCTCGCGCAGGTAGTTGGCGAAGGCCCGCCACTTGGCCGTTTCCTCGGCCCCGAAGTCGGTCTTTTTGGGCATGGCGCTCGAGGTGAACACCCACACCAGGCCCACCGCCGCGATAGCCAACCCCAGCAGGGGCAGCATCACGGTGTACGCAGGGGCGATGGCGATGCTCCCGAAGAGTATCAGGCCACCCAGGACGGCTACGCCGCAGCCCCCGCCCATGTTGCGGCTGCGCACGGCCTTGGGGTTCTCGGGGAAGTACTTGAGGGCCACCAGGCTCTTGTACATCTCGTCGTAAATGGGCGGTAGCTTGCTGTAGAAGGTGTTCTTCAAACTGGACAGGGTGGCCACGCTGCTGCCTCCAAATATGGCAGCGAGCAGCATCTCCTCGTAGCGGTAGTCGACCTTGTTGTTCAACATCCGGTACTCGAAGTCTTTACCTTGCGTGAGGAAGCCGGGGGTGCGGGTCTCCTGTATCGTAAGGTTGCCCTTACGGGCGAGGTCCACCAGCGTGGCGATAACGTCGCGCACGTCAGCGGATTCATCGAGCAGAGTGCCTACAAGGCCGGGGGGCAGGTTGCTGGGCGGCTCGGCTACGTAGTCGGCGAAGAGCTTGACGGGTTTGTCGCGCCCCTTGGTGTACCAGCGGCGGACCACGAAGAGCACGCCGCCCACGCCCACGAGCAAGCTGAGCACTAGGATGGCGAAATCGAGTATGGGTTTGACGCGGTCGATAGCGGCCTGCTGCTCGGCCTGCTCCCTCTCTATTGCATCGACGGCGGGCTGCCACGAGGGCTGTGTGGCGTTCAGGATGCCCTTGGGCACCTGCGCCAGCACCTCGAAGCCGTCATCCAGCCCTCCCTCCTCGGTGTAGACTATGGTGTTGCCCTGCTGGGTTATCTCGGCGTCGCGGGGTATAGCGAGCGTTTTGTAGCCGCTCGTGTCGGTGCCCTCCGGCAGCACCACTTCCACCCGGCTCCTGTTGATGGGCGCGCCCCAGCGCGGGGGGACCGCGTACCAGTCGAATTCGTCACGGTCCGCGTAGACGCGCATGGCACCGTCCACGTGGTAGCGGACTATGAAGGTCTTTTCTGTCGTGCCGGAAGTGGGGGTGGGCCCGCCCGCGTAAATCCAGCGGACGCGCGTAGGGTTGCCGTTGCGGACGCCGAACGTGCCGGGCGTGCCGCTGGTGGATGGCTCGTCGGGGGCGAAGGTGGTCTCGCGGTAGGGCACCTCTTCGCCGTTCACCAGCTCGGACACCTCGAAGCTATCGATATTTTCCAGCTTATCGGTGTCCCACTCGCGCACGCCGCGCCGGTACTGGCCCTGGAAGACATAAACAAGGGTCTCCTCTATGTCGAGGGACCCGTCGGTGTTGACCACTATCCTTGAGTCGTAGCGGTCCATGTGGTACTGGCGTTCCTGCGCGGTGGCCGTGTTGGGGGCCACGGCGAGGGCGGCCGTGACACACACAGAGAGCAGGAGCCACATGGCTAGGGAGCGCCGCCCATGTCGCGGACGGTACGCGCCCCTGAGAAGTTCGAGCGGATTTAGCATCAGACTACCTTTGTGTTAGAGACTGTTATGCGCGAGCCGTACGGGGCTATTGTGGGGTAGTGGGCGGGTGGGCGGCTTCGGCGGCCTGGGCGGCGGCGCGCTGCTCGGCGGGCGGCAGGAAGAACTCGGTGCCGCAGTACTCGCAGCGTATGACGCCCTTGCCCCCGACCACCTGGGGCGCGCCGCAGTTGGGGCACTTGCCGGAGATGGCGGCGGTGGTGATGGCTGCCGCGTCGGACGACACGAGCTTGCCGCCCTTCCAGTCCACGTAGCCGGTGAAGAGGCCCTTGCCCACGAGGTCGTAAATGGCCGACTTGACCTGGTCCATCGGCATGTTGGTTTCGAGGGCCACGGTGCCTAGCTGCACGGTGCCCTGGGTCTGGATGATGTTGAGGATGCGCTTCTGCTTCTCAACGTCGGCGAACTGCCCGGCCTCGGAGCGGCCCTGCATGAGGAACCAGACGCCGAACCCGGCCACGACCGCCGCCACGAGCAGGGCACAGCCCATCGTGAGCGCCGCGCCCCCGGCCTGCATCTGGGTGTTGGTCTGGTTCATCTGCCCGAACACGAATATGCCCGCGCCCAGGAACATGACCACGGCCACGCCGATAAGCACCAGGCCGATTACCCTACCCGAACCAACCATGCATACACCTCCGCTCGTCTAACCGCCTGCCACAGGGTGCCTCACCCGACACTATATACGTGCGTACCCACAAAACGAGTTTCATGCCGCGCCCACACGCACACTAAAGTGGCGCTCACCCACGCACAAACAGACAATGCAGCCCATCTTACTACATAATGCCACTCTTGTCTATTGACTTTTAAGAGACGAAACCGCCAAGACGCCAAGAACGCCAAGGGAGCGCCAAGGTTAAGAACGGTTCACCGCAGAGACGCAGAGGACGCAGAGGTTACGCAGAGATTAGGGTGGTGTTCCAAGCAGAAGGACCAGGGTACAAATGCAGTACCCTGGTCCTTTTTGTACTCTCTAAACCTTTATTTTCTTGGCGTGGTCCTTGGCGTTCTTGGCGTCTTGGCGGTTTCGTCTTAACACAAGTTTAGACCATCGAGGTGCGTGGTGTGGCTACTATTGGTCCGTGGTGGTATAATTGGCGCAAAGGTACGTGATACTAGAACTTTCCAGCGGCAGTGCGCGGTGCGTAGCAGGTCGCAAGAGGAGATGAGGCCATGAATTTTAGCGGACCCGAAATACTGTTGGTGCTTGTTATCGTACTGATCATCTTCGGCGCGGGCAAATTGCCGCAGGTGTTCAGCTCGCTTGGTAAGGGCGTGCGCGAGTTCCGGGATGCCGCTGAAGGTGACCCCACTACGCCGGGCCCCACAACCACAGCCACAACCACTTCTACCGGCGCGGCCACGACACCAACCACGGCAGCCCCAACCACTCCCATCGCACCCGTGACCCCCGCTGCTGCCTCCACCACAACCACGGAGGAACCCCGTCCACAGGGGTAGTAACGAGTAACGAGTAACAAAGCGGTTCTCAGGGACTATATACCCTGAGAGCCGCTTTGTTGTATGTAGTGTCTTCAGGTGTTACTTGTTACGCGTTACTCTCCCCTCGAGGAGGCGCAGGGCCGCGTCCAGCACCTGCTGGGGGGTGATGCTTTCGAGGGCCGGACAGTTGAGGCAGGTTACCCAGCCCGCCAGCGTCGTGCCGCCTACGAGGGGGAATTTGCAGGCGCAGGGCAGGTCGGAGCGCACCACGGCGTAGTCTATGCCCTCCTGGCCGCCCGGTATCCAGGGCCGGTAGCTGCGGGGGTCGGTGGGGCCGTAGATGCCCACCACGGGGGTGCCCGAGGCGGCGGCTATGTGCAACGGGCTGGAGTCGTTGCCAATGAAGAGAGCGCAGTGACGGACCAGGGCGGCGGTCTCTCCGAGCGTGGTCTGCCCTGTGGCGTTGATGATAGGGGCGCTGGTGCGCGCGGCAATATCGCCGGCGGCGGGCATGTCGTGCTTGCCACCCAGGACCACGATACGCGCTCCCAACCGGGCGGATAGGCCGTCGGCCACCTCGGCAAATCGCGCCACGCTCCAGCGCTTGCGGCCCCAAAGCCCTTCCCCGCCCGGGTGTATGCCCACCAGCAGCTCGTCAGGCCCCACCTGGTGGCGTTCTAACCAGGCGTTCGCCTTAGCTTCGTCCTGCGAGCTCGGAAAGAAGCGCAGGGCCATGTCTTGCACCGGGATGCCCAGCCTGCCCACCGGTCCGGTGTAGTGCTCCACCGCGTGGTGTGTGCGCCACTCTCGTCCGGCCCAGGGGAGCGCCCACCAGAAGCGTGGAAGCTGCATCTCGGTGCGCTGTGGAATGCGGCTCAGCCAGCTTACCCACCAGTTGTAGTTGGAGAACTCCACCGCCAGGTCGAAACGGGCAAGGCGCAGGCCCCAGAAGAGCTTGAACACTCCCCCAGCGCCGGGCCATTTCTGCCGCGTCGGCCAGAGCAGGAAGTCGTCTATGTCGGGGTTGTTGCTGAGGATGCCCCTGTTGGTGGGGTAGACCAGGGCGGTAATGAGGGCCTGCGGGTACCGCCTGCGGAGCGCGGCCACCGAGGGCGTGGTGAAGAGCGTGTCCCCTATTGGCAGGAGCATCATAAGAAGTATGCGCTTGGGGTCGCCCTCGACGTACACGGGGCTATTCTACACCACATCTAGCACCGGGCGATAGACCACCGGATGTCTAAACGCCAAGACGCCAAGACGCCAAGGACCGCGCCAAGAGTGTTAAGGCTTGGAGAGTACAAAGAAGACCAGTGTACATAATGTCGTACCCCGGTCCTCTTTGCTTGAACAACAACACTTAACTTGGCGTGGTCCTTGGCGTCTTGGCGTCTTGGCGTTTAGATAGAAAGCTATCTGTCCTCGCGGAAGAACTCGATTACCTCCTCGCGCTCGGTCTCGGTGGTCATTACTTCGATGAACGAGAGGCGGTGCCATGGGTACATGAACACCTTGGCTCCGTGGGTCATGTAGGCGACCGCTTTGCCGTCGCGCTTGCGGGGGTTGGTGAACTCCACGAACAGGTCCTGCGGCTTAGGAAGCTCTTCCATATCCGCCAGGATCGGGTCTTCCCCGATTACGTGTATGATTACTACCTTTGCCATTGCTCTCCTCGCGTTAGTGGTTAGTGGCTAGTGGCTAGTGGTTAGTTGTTCAAGTCCTACTAACCACTAACCACTAGCCACTAACCACTCAGATAGCCAGTGCGTACAGCTTGCGGTCCAGAGAACCTATGTAGACGATGCCGTCCTCGACGGAGGCGGACGAAACGACGGGACCTCGGGTGCGGTAGCGCCACTGCTGCTCGCCCGTAATCAGGTCTAGCGAGTAGATGTAGTTGTTTACCGTGCCGAAGTAGACGCTGTCGCTCACGGGCGAGACCTTGGGCGACGACGTTATCTGGCTCTGGGTGTCGTAATCCCAAATCGTGCGGCCCGAGTGGGCGTCGAGGGCGTACATGATGCCGTCTGTGGAGCCTACCAGCACGCGCTCGCCCATCACGGCGGGCGACGAGGAGACCGAGCGTTGCGTCTCGAAGCGCCAGGAGGTGAAGCCGGTGTCCGCGTCCACCCCGTACACGTAGTTGTCGAGCGAGCCGACTATGACCGTGTTGCCCGCGATACCCGGCGTGCTGATGATAGCGCCGAGCGTGTGCATCTTCCACTTGAGCGTACCGCTCAGCATGTCGAGGGCGTACAGGTTGCCATCGCTGGAGCCTATCATCACCAGGCCGTTGGCGACCGTGGCGGAGGAGCGCACGTGGTTCCAGGTGCGGTACTTCCACACGATCTGCCCCGTGTCGGCCTGCAATGCGTAGATGTTCTGGTCGTCCGAGCCGATGAAGAGCATGTCCTTGTACACCTTGGGCGACGAGCGCACGGGCGAGCCGGTCCTGTATATCCAGGCGGTGGTGCCGCGCCGCGCGTCGAAGGCGTACACGTAGCCGTCCTCCGAGCCGACAATCACGAGGTCGTTCACCAGCGTGGGCGACGAGCAGATACCGGCCTTGGTGGGGGCTTTCCAGAGGAAATCGCCGCTCTTGGCGTTGAGGGCGTACAGGTTGGTGTCATACGCGCCGAAGAAGACCACGCCCCGGCTGCACAGGGGCGAAGAGCGGATTTCGTCGTCCGCCGTGAAGGTCCACAGCACCTGCGCCCCTTCCGAGCCCACACCCATCGCGGCGGGCGTGCTCGACTTGTCGGCGGCGCTGGCCCTGTCTTTTTGCGCGGCGTAGCTGGGCGGCAGGAGCACGCCGCTCGATATGTCGGGGCGCGTCATCGTGTTGGTGTTGCCCGCCGAGCCGGAGCCTGACGGATAAGGTGCCGAGTCGATAAGCGGTGTCTGGTCCTCACCGAGGGGGCCGGACTGGCGCTTCTTCAGCTTGGGGTCGAGCACGCTGGTCTGCATGAGGGCTTGGCGGAAGGCGGGGGCACTCGGCCAGCGGCGGTCGATGTCGTACTCCACCGCCTGCAAGATGATCGATTCGAGGTACTCGCTGACGCGAGGGTTGAACTTGCGTATGGGCCGCTCGTGGAACGTGAAGGGCGTCTGGATGCGCGGGTCCGACTTGGTGAGCAGGTGGTGCATGGTAGCGCCCAGGCCGTATATGTCGCCCCTCGGCTCGGCAAGGCCCCGGTACTGCTCGGGCGGCGCATAGCCCTCGGTGCCTATCATCGTGCCGCGCTTGTCCGACTGGAACACCTTGGCGATACCGAAGTCGATCAGGGTGAGCTTGCCGTCGGGCTGGACGATGATGTTGGAGGGCTTGAGGTCGCGGAAGATGATCGGCTGGGGCGAGTGGCCGTGCAGGTATTCCAGCACGTCGCAAATCTGCACCGCCAGGCGCACCACTTCCTCTTCCAGCATTGGGTGCTCTTTGTTGTTGAGCTGCGACTCCAGGTCGCGCCCGTCGATGAACTCCAGCACGAGGTACACGCGACCGTGGACCGAGAAGAAGTCGTAAATCTTGGGTATGCCGGGATGGGAGAGGGTGGCGAGCAGGGAGGCCTCGCGCTCGAAGTTGGCGAGGCGAATCTGCCCGGTGCGTATGTCGGGCGAGTTGTCGGGCATCTCCTTGACCGCGCAGTAGCGGGTGACCGCCGTAAAGCGCAGGTCGCGGGCCTTGTACACGGTGCTCATACCACCGACGCCCAGCACTTCCTCCACGTCGTACCGGCCCTGGAGCACCGTGTTGCGGGGCAGGGGCGCGGTGCCGGTGCCCGGCATGACCTCGGTGTTGTGGGCGGAGCGGGCGGGCGAGGCATAGGGGCTGGTCTGCCCGGCGGCCTGGCTTTCCTCGGTGGTGGGGCCGGTGCCGTTCTTGGCAGCCTGCACCCCCTCTAAACGCTTGATGAGCATGGCGTGGTTCTCCCGTAATATTGCTGGACTCTAATTAGATTATAGGTTCGGGCGCGGACCAGGGTAAATAGCCCTAATGTCCCATAGGGGATGGGCTATTGGTATGCGCTCCGGCTTTGTAATTTGGTGTGGCTAGCGGATATAATGATGTTATGTGCTCGTGCACCCTGTTTGTTTATTACCGCACCGAGGCGGCCCCAAGAATATGATTGCGATATGAGAGCAGATGCGTATAGAAGACGATAAGTACTGGCGAGAAGCAGCCAGGCTTCCTTTCTCGGACGACGGCGACTCAGGTGACGATTTCGACAACGGGGCTTACCCCGGCGGCTCGCGGCCCAGCGTGGTGCGCGAGGTAATCGAGACGATACTTGTTACCCTGCTGATTTTCTTCGTGGTGCGCTCCGTGGTGCAAAACTTCAAGGTCGAGGGCGACAGCATGCTGCCCACGTTGCACACCGAGCAGTACCTCCTGGTGAACAAGGGCCTCTACTTCCGCTACGATACCAACTTCATGTCCCGCCTCACCAACCCCGACATGCCCCCCGACATGCGCTACCTGTTCCACGGCCCTCAGCGCGGCGACATCGTCGTGTTCGAATCGTGGCACGAGCCGCAGCGCGACTTCATCAAGCGGGTGATAGCGGTGGAAGGGGAGACGATAGAGGTGCGGCCTGAGCCGGGGCTTACGGACCTGCCGCCAAACGACTGTGACGGCTGTTGCAGCGCCTGTGACGTGTACGTGAACGGCATCAAGCTGAACGAGCCTTACATTAACGAGCGGCCCAACTACAAGCGCGCGCCCATAGTGGTGCCGCCGGGCCAAGTCTACGTGCTGGGCGACAACCGGCGCAACTCCAGCGACTCGCACGTGCAGGAGAACGGCCCCACCCCGGTGGAGAAAATAGTGGGCACGGCGTTCGTGTCGTACTGGCCGCAGGACAAGTGGGGCTTCCTCCCGCACCCGACGTATGCCGAGATGGAGAAATAAGACCGCAGCAGGTGTGCCGATCTCGCGCCCAGCCTGTATGACCCTATCGCTATTGACCTCCGGTTCCATAATAGCCCAGCCGCCCATGACAACAGCCGGGCGGCGCTTTCTTCTTAATGGGTGATAACCGGCGCAACTCCAGCGACTCGTACCCGGGGCCTGGCCGGAGCATATCACCTCACATGCGCTGCCTTCATCACCCACTGGCCGCAAGACCTCCTGTGTCTGCGCCTGTGTCTGCGCCTCTACTCGACCCACGGGAAGCTGGAGGAGTAGAGTCTGCGACATGGAGCAGCTATAATAGCTCAAGCGAGGCACCCTAAAGCATGACTACTACGCGGGGAGCAATCCAGCGTAGTATGTTCTGCAGCTAATGAGCGTGGCTGGTAAGCGTAAAGTGTTCGCCTATCCGAAAATTGCGGGCCGTGGCAATGAGGAGGTCACATGAATAGAAAGGATCCCAAATCGATACTCATCGAGCTTGGTATTGCCTTGCTGCTGAACCTGATAGCAGGCGTTCTTACCTACTTCTTCACGGCGCAGATACTTTACGCACTGGTAGCAGTAATCACCCTTGAGACGATTGTCATAGGCCTCATATATGCGCAGTTCACCAGAAGACCCAAGTTGGTGGGCATAGTTGACTCTTCAGCGACGTTCGACCGGGGGGTCAGTATGGTAGTAGTGGCGCAATCTGTAACTACAGAGTTCGTCTTCCTTGGTATCTCCGCCAAGGTTATCTTGAGTAACGATGAGTTTCGTGACATCATGGTGAGAAAGGCAAGAGGCAACTGCGAGTTCAAATTTCTCCTTTTGGACCCTGACAGCCCATTCGTGGCACGCAAAGCCATGGAGGAGGGAGATACAGTCCCAGGTTGGAAGGGTGAGATCGAAGCAAGCATTGACCGATTGAGACTGCTGCGCGATGTCCATAAGTTGAACATTGAAGTAAGGCTCTACGACCAATTCCCTATCTTCAGGTTGATGTTCATCAACGGCAGCATAATGTACTTTGGTTGGTACCCCATAGGTCAGCAGGGCATTCGAGGGCCCCTCTTGATAGTCGAGAATGCACAGCATAGCTTATACGAGCCACTACGCATGAGCTTCAATGAGCTATGGACCACGGCAAGAAACCCTTTTTGACCTGCACCCCCATGACGGATAACCAGCTTTCTCGCCACTCGTCATTCCTCACGTCTTAGTTAGTCCGCAACGTAAAGAGGGGGGCGAAGGCGGCGGCGATGCCGAGGGGGGCCAGGAGCCACTGCCCGGCCTCCTGGAAGCCTAGCTTCTCGTAGACGCGGCCCGCCGGGTTGTTGTCCTCGAGGTAGAAGAGGGCAATGGTGTGGAAGCCGTTGGTGAGGAGGTGCTCGCACAGGGCACCCACGCAGAGGGCCGATAGACCCTTCCCCCTGTACTCGGGCAGGGTTGCCACACCTCCCAGCATGGCTACGCCCTCGGCTTCGGCGCTGGACAGGGCGGCTGAGACCACCCGGCCCGCGTGGTTCTCCACCAGGTAGAGGGTGCGGTGGGCGAACTGTTCGGTGAGGCGGTTGCGCCAGGCGGCGCGGGACGGCAGCCTCGCCAGCGAGTAGAAGCCGGTCTCGTAGAAATCTATCAGCCGTTCCATGTCGTCAGTGGAGGCCAGGCGCGGGGCGGGGAAGCCGGGAGCTGGGCGCGGCAGGGCCAATTGGTCTCCGCGCAGGGTGCGAAAGTGGCAGTAGTCGGGTAGCCCCACTCCGGCGGCCTGTACCAGCGGCAGCACGGCCCCGACCTGCGAGTAATGCCCGCTCAGCAGGCTCAGCGACCCCTGCCGGGCCTTTTCTACCACCGCCTCAGCCACCGCCTCAAGCGCTTCCTCGTCGCCCGGTACGTGGTAGATGCCCCCCGTGCCTCTTACTGCGGCCACTACGCCCGCAAGCTCCGCCTCGCGAAACGCCCCCACCGCCCACAATTCGCCCTGGGCCTCCGTTCCTTCCGGCAGGCCGCCTCCGTACCGCGCCGCGTCGTGCTCCAGCATGGCGCTCAGGTGGAACACGTTCTGCACCGGATCGCGCGTCAACAGGGCCTCCAATTGCGGTCTATCCTGGGCTGTAAGAGCGCGGGTTTGCATGGTTGTCAGTGCCGAGTGCCGAGTGCCGAGTGCCGAGTGCCGTCCTGCGTGACGCCCTGTGGCTAAAGCCACGGGCTGGCAAGTAGCGAAGTCTCCTGCGGAGACTGGTAGACTACATGACGTTCCTTAGTCCCCGTAGGGGACTTTGCTTCTTCTCAGCCCGTGGCTGATGAAGATTAACAATTGAATGCGGTAATGAGAGGAAGCAAGCCGACATAGCGAAGTAGTTGTGTAGAGCCATGAGCAAAACGGTTGAGGAAGGTGCGGGCTTGCTCTTTGAGCAGGTCGAACTGGTGGGCAAGCTGGTGGT
>DASVQO010000517.1:0-7729 GCA_036389075.1 Chloroflexia bacterium
GCTCCTGTCATTCTGAGCGCAGCGAAGAATCTCAAGAAGATGGTACAGCTCCCAACGTTGAACGTCAGCACCATAGTACGTCACCGTAGCACGTGATGTTCAACAGCCTCCCTGTACTACCTTCTTGAGATTCTTCGCTGCGCTCAGAATGACAGGAGTGGGGCCTGGTCCCGCACACGGGGCACTTGCAGATAGACACTAGCGCCTGTGAGCAAGGAGGCAGCTACTGATGCAGTTAGTTGACGTCACCTACCAGGGCCCCGTGAGCGACGACCCTGGGGCGCTGGGCCTGCTGCCTCCCGACCTGCGGGACCTGCTCGGGCAGATCAACGGCTTCATACAGTTCGGTGGAGGGCTGCACGTGCGGGGCGCTTGCAAAGAGCCGGGCTGGCACTCCATTGGTGAGGCCATGACGGGGGAGCTTGCCTTCCACGAACATTACCCCGGCGTGCTCCCGACAGACGTGCCTTTCGCCCAGGACGCGATAGGCGACCAATACCTGCTCCGTGATGGCATCGTGCACTGGCTCTACGCCGAGACGGGCGACCTCGAATCGCTCCGAATCGGCCTCATCGAGTTCCTTGAAGCAGCCCAGGAGAACCCGGATGGGTACCTGGGGCTGCAATTGCTCCGGCAGTTCCTGGCGGGGGGCGGCACGTTGCAGCCCGGGGAGCTACTGCACGTCTACCCGCCCCTGTGCACCGTGGAGGCCAAATCGGGCGTGTCGGTCACGGCGGTACCCGCGGGGGAGCGGCTCAGATTCCTGGCGGAGTTCGCGGCGCGGGTGAGGGGCGTCGCGGAGGGTGGGCAGATAGAGATGAATGTCGAGGAGTCGGGTGCGGAGGACGGTGAGTAACTTGAGATACGCCGGTGCTTTCAACAGAGTGATGGTTCGCCGCCTGCGGTGCCTGGCCGTGACCCTGCCGGTTTACTTCGTCCTGCTGGTCGTGATAGCCACACCTGCCCCCACGATGGCTGCAAAACAGAGTCCTTCCGCGCTTACCGTATCGACAGTTGACATTAGCCCGTTGTCAGGAGGACCGGGGGCGGTGGTCGAGATAAGGGGCAACGAGATTTATACTAGGGTGGACCTGTATCTCGCCGTAAGGAAAACGCTTGCCGTGCGGCCGGGCCAGCCCTTTCCCGATCCGAATGGTCCAACTGTCTTGTTGGGGACGGCTGAAGGTAAGGGTCCAACGGGTAGCTTCGTCACCTCGGTCACGCTCCCGGCTACGTGGCCGTCGGGGCGACCTATTGTAGAGAGAGACCTGTTGATAGGCGCAGTTCGAGGAGACGTCTGGCTAGACTATAGAGATTTAACCTTCACACCACCAGGTCTGCCGCTAACAGGTAACGAAGGTGGGACAGGTTGGCTGAGACTGCCGTTGTTGGCCGCCGGTTTCATCGCTGCCGGTGCCTGGACGCTGAAGCGGGCCGGTACAGTCCACGAGAGCAGTACGCAAAGTTGACAAGGAGGTCACTATGGCATACTCAGAGTACTGGAACCCCAAGACGGAAACGCTGCCCCGCGACAGGCTGGAGGCGCTGCAACTCGCCAAGCTGCGCCGCCTGGCCGAGTACGCTTACGCCAGCTCCCCCTTCCACACGCGGCGCTTCGACGAGGCGGGCTTCCACCCCAGGCAGCTAGAGTCGCTGGACGACCTGCGCCGCATCCCGTTCATGACACGCGAGGAGTGGATGCAGTCGCTGGTGGACGTGCCGATGTTCGGGGACATCATCTCCACCGACCCGCGCAACGCTATACGCTACCATCTCACCTCCGGCACCACCGGGCGCACCCCCATCCGCGTGCTCGACAGCACCAAGGACTGGGACTGGATCAGCGAGATGTGGTGCTACGGCCTGTGGGGCTTCGGGATACGGCCGGAGGACACGGTATATTTCGCCTTCGGCTACGGCTCGTTCATCGGCTTCTGGGGGGCTCACTACGCCTGCGAGAAGATGGGCGCGCTCGTCATACCGGGCGGCGCGCAGCCTACCGAGTCGCGCATCAAGCAGATAGTGGAGCTTGGGGTCACCACCGTGGCCTCCACCCCCACGTATGCCCTCAACATGTGGCAGAAGGCCCGCGAGATGGGTATAGACCTTGCGAAAGACAGCAAGGTGGACAAGCTTATACTCTCAGGCGAGCCTGCCGGGTCGATTCCCGCCGCCAAGAGGCAACTTGAGGAGGCCTGGGGCGCGAAGGCGGGCGATACGGCGGGCATGACCGAGCTTGGCACCATCATGATCTTCGAGTGCTCCCACCAGCCCGGCGGCACCCATATCATCGAGGACCACTATATCGAGGAAGTGATCGACCCCGACACGGGCGAGCCTGTGGGCTACGGGGAACTGGGCGAGCGGGTGGTGACCTCGTTCGGGCGGGGCTTCATCCCGGTGCTGCGCTACCGCACCAAGGACATGGTGATGAAGGTGCCCGCCGCCACCTGCGACTGCGGCCGCACCTGGGACATCTACGAGGGTGGCATCCGGGGCCGCTGGGACGACATGAAGCTCATTCGCGGCACCAACGTCTACCCGCGCGCCGTGGAGTCGATAGTGCGCGAGTACGGAGCGATAGACGAGTTCCAGGTCTACATCTGGCGCACCGATAGGGGCACTGACGAGATCACGGTGAAAGTGGAGGTCAAGCCCGACTTCGAGGAGGAGTGGCTGGACCTCCACCTGCGGCTGTCGAAGGACCTGGCGGAGGCACACGAGGGCCTCCGCTTCAACGTCGACCGGGTGGAGTACGGTTCCCTACCCAGGTTTGAGCTAAAGGCGAAGCGGCTGGTGGATGCGCGGCCCGTGGCGGAGTACTCGCAGGGGCCGAAGGGCTAATGCAAATAAGCACCCAGGTGTACACTTACGTGCTGGAAGCTAGCTATAATTCAGAGCCTGGAATATGAGCAGCCAAAGCCCCACATTGTCATTTCGAACGAAGTGAGAAATCTCGTCCCTCAGCACAACAGTACCACCTTTCCTACAACGCAGAACAGAGTCCCATGAGAAAAGAGGAACATCGAGGTGTAGGACGAGATTTCTCGCTACGCTCGAAATGACAAAGAAGGGGCTTGGGTGCTGATGTTCGATACCTTGTTTTTAGGAGGCAACAATGGCCGAAATTGACACCGACCTTCTAGGCAACCCGACAACCGAGCAGGAGCAGGAACTCCTCCGCGTGTACGAGGCCCTCAAACGGCTGGCGGCGCGGGACGACCTGCCCCCCTGCGCGGCCCGCAACGTCCGCCGTGCACTCTCGTCGATGTGGCAGGCCACCAACGACCTCAGCTTGCAGTTCGAGCAGCTATACGAGTACGGCGTCTAAAGGTCGGCAATAGTGGAACTGTTGCTGCTCGCCATACTGGTCGCCCTTGCCTACCTGCTCGGCTCCATCCCCACCGGGCTGCTCGTGGCCCGCGCGCGGGGCGTGGACCTGCTGGCGGAGGGCAGCGGCAAGACCGGGGCGACCAACACCATGAACGCCGTGGGTAAAGGCGCGGCTGCCCTGGTGCTGGCGGTTGACCTTGTGAAGGGCGCGCTGGCGGTGCTGCTGGCCTTCCGCTTTCCGTGGGAGCAGAACGCCTGGCTGGCGATAGCTGTGGCGTGGGCGGGGGCCGCCGCCGTGCTGGGGCACAACTACTCGGTGTGGGTGCGGCTCGCCTCGGGCAGGTGGGGCGGCGGGCGCGGCATCGTGACCGCGATGGGCGCTATGCTGATGCTGCACCCGCTCGTGGTGCTGGCGGCCATCCTGGTGGGGCTGGCCGCGATCGCGCTCACGAGGCTGATGGTGGTCGGAACTATAGCGGGCACTATCGGAGCGGTGGGCGTTGCCGTTATATTAGTGGCGACAGGCTCGCTCTGGTCCTGGTTTCTGCCCGCCGTCATCGTGTGGGCCGTGCTGGTGATAGCGGGCTTCTACGACAACCTGCAACGCCTCGCGCGAGGTGCAGAACCGAAGCTAGGGCGGCCAGGCTAGCTATACTGGAGAGCATGACGGACCACGACATCCCACCCGACGCCCCAGGGGACGAACTACCCACCACATTCTCGCGCCGCCGCTTCCTCACGCTCGCGGGGGGTGGGCTAGCCCTTGCCATGCAGGCGCTGGCGGGCAGGGCGTGGGCCGCGACCTCCGAGGGGCGGACATCAGCCACGAAGCAGGAAACGCTCGACTACAAGATAGCCCAGATGCTGATGATAGGCTTCTCGGGCAGCACGCTGAGCGCGGGCAACCCGGTGGTTCGGGACGTGCGCGACCGGGGCGTGGGCGGCGTCTTCCTGATGGACTACAACGGCTCGGCGCTCAGCAACATCACCTCCCCCGCCCAGCTAAAGACGCTCACGGCGGGTCTGCGCGACCTGGCGAGCGGCTGGCCCCTGCCCCTGCTCGTCGCGGTGGACCAGGAAGGCGGGCAGGTGGCGCGGCTCAAGACTCGCTACGGCTTCCCCGCCAGCGTGAGCCAACAGTACCTCGGCTCGCGCAACGACCTGGCGGCCACGCGCGGCTACGCCCAGACCACCGCCCGCACGCTCGCCTCCCACGGCATCAACCTCAACTTCGCCCCCGTGGTGGACGTGAACACTAACCTCTACAACCCGGTTATCGGGGGCAAGGCCCGTAGCTTCTCTCCCAGCCCCGCCGTGGTGGCGAATCACTCGCTGGAGGTGATAAAGGCCCACCGCGAGCAGGGGGTGTTCTGCACGCTCAAGCACTTTCCGGGGCACGGTAGCTCCACCGCCGACTCGCACCTGGGCTTCGTGGACGTGACGGACACTTGGTCCGAGAAGGAGCTACAGCCTTACCAGCAGATCATCGGCGCGGGCGAGTGCGACCTGGTGATGACGGCCCACATCTTCAACTCGCGGCTCGACCCCAACCACCCGGCCACGCTGTCGTTCAAGGTGGTGAACAACCTGCTACGCGAGCAACTGGGCTTCTGGGGCGTGGTGCTGTCCGACGACATGCAGATGAAGGCGATTTCCAGCCACTACAACCTGCAACAGGCCCTCGGCCTGAGCATCAGCGCCGGGGTGGACATGATCACCATGAGCCCCGCCCGCGCCTACCAGCCCGACCTCGCCTCCCGCGCTATCGACATCATCAAGGGCTTCGTGATTAGCGGGGCGATTTCGGAGTCGCGGATTGAGGAGTCGTACATCAGGATCAAGCGGTTGAAGGAGCGGCTGGGGAGGTAGCCCCGGAAAAGAGGGCGCGATGGAGTTGTGGGGCTTCTTGCAAACATGGGGCGTGTACGCTCCTGCTTTGCTGTACTTCTGGATCGCGGCCTCCGCCATTGTCGCCTACGGGCGGACCCGGCAAGCCTACTGGTTGACACCGCTACCTTTCGTGGTGCTCGGTGTGACATTTACACTTGTGTTCCCCAGGAGCTTCGAGCGGGGCGAAATTCTAGACTTGCCCTATGTGATTGCTCTTGCTTTCCCACTGGGCCTAATAGTCCAGTACGTGCGTTCGTCTGTAAGTATTTCCTGGGGAGGGACGTATCACAGGCCCGCAAGCCCGCACATGCTGGATGTGCTCCTGTTCCGCAACCCCAGGTCAGCGCCTACGCTGCCTGAGCCTCCGCCCGGCTTGCCCCACGAGACTGTCGCAGAACCCAACAAGGACCTGCCCCTGGTCGTAACTATGGCCCTGGCGGTCTTGGTCTGTTTTTTGGTGAGCTACGGCAGCCGCGGCCTCGGCTTCTGTAAGTGGCTGGACCTGGCTTTAGAACGAAGCGGCTGCATACGGCAACTCTCCCTTGGTACCTATGTAGAAGACGTTGCGTACTCGCCGGACGGGAGGCTGCTGGCCGCCGGGGGCATCGGGCACGTAGTGAAGGTATGGGACACCGTGGACTGGCACCTGGTCCGCACCCTCTCCGAGCCTACCGACTGGGTAGAAAAGCTCGCTTTCTCGCCCGATGGCAAGGCACTCGCCGTCTGGTCGCAGGACGATAAGCTCCGCATCTGGGGAGTGGGGGATGGCAAACTCCTCAGAGTGTTAGAGCCGGAAGCCGGGCAAAGCTCATCCCTTTCAGACTTGCTCTATTCGCCCGATGGCAACACCCTGGCCCTCACCGCCGGACAGCTGGGCATTGATACGGACGCGGTATGGCTGTGGAACGCGCAGGACGGCACCTTTATACGCAAAATCTCCGGGTCCACATTCCAGGTAGCGTTCTCGCCCGACGGGAAGCTGGTAGCTCACGCGGACAGAGACGGAAAGCTAGCCCTGCACAGGATTTCAGACGGCGTAGTGGTCGCAAGGTTGCCGCTCCCAACCGGCCTGGTGCGGGACCTCTCCTATTCCCCCGACGGCAGCCAATTGGCCGTCGTATCCGACCGAAATGTGTATTTCATCACGTCCTCAGACGGTAGCGTGGTGAGGACCCTCGACCTGAGCGGCGAGTACATGCGAGAGAGTGTTCTTTCAGGCGATTGGAACTACTTTGCGGTCCAGGCGGAGAGATACGATGAGACAAGGAGCTACGACGAGACCGTAAGCTTGGGCCTCTGGCGGCTAGCCCCCGACAGATTGGTGAGCAAGTGGGCAGTAGGGACCTCCACAACTAGTAGCATCGCTTTCGCGCCCGACAATAGCACCCTTGCCACCGGGCTGGGTTACGACCTGGTACGCATCTGGCGCTTACCCAGGCGATGACCCCACGCACGCCGCGACAGTCAGCACCCCGCCAGAAACCCCAGCACCAACCTATCGTGCGCCTCCTGGTTGTGCGCGTGCAGCACGTGCGAGGCCCCCGGCACCGTCGCCTGCTCGGCACGCGGCAGGCAGCGCGCAAGCTCGTCGTTGATTAGCGCGTACATGCGGGGGCTATGTTCGCCGCGCAGCAGCAGCACGGGGGCCTCGATGCGGGCGAGATCGTCGCAGGCGAGCGGGGGCATGTGCGTCTCGAACGGGGTATGGGTGGCGACTGCCAGTTCGGGAGCGTCCTTCAGCATCGCCTCGCGCACGCGGGGGGAAAGCTTGTCCCACTGACCGGGGCCGACCGCGCCCGCCACGAACAGCCGCGTGCCGCCCTCCAGGTCGCCCCGCCCGAACGCCTCGCCTGCCGGGCCCCACGCGTCGCGCATGAAGTCCTCGAACATCTCCTCCCCGCCGGGCAGCGAGCGCAGCAGCGGGTGAACGGGCGGCTCGGCCAGCGCGAGGCCATGCACGAGGTGGGGGTACTCGAGCGCGAGGTGCAGGGAGATATACGAGCCGTAGGAGTTGCCCACGACGTGCGTGCGGCCCAGCCCCAGACCTTCTATGAAGGCCGCCAGGTCCTCCACGTGCAGCAGCATGCGGGAGAGGGTGTAATCGGGCGGCCAGGCGTTGGGGTAGTGGGCGCGGCGACTGTAGGAGATAGCCCGGTAATGGGCCGAAAAAGCCTCGACCTGCGGCAGCCAGGTGCGAAAGTCGCCCAGCCCGCCATGCACGAACACCACCGGCAGCCCCTCCCCCCGCTCGACGTAGTGCAGCCCGGTCCCATTCACCTCGATAGTCTTGACCTGCGTGCGCTCTCGCAATCTCTCTCCCCCGGTGCTCACTATTTCACCCCATTGTATAGCACCGCTTCCACTACCGAGCAAGGAGACGGAACCGCCAAGACGCCAAGGACGCCAAGGACCACGCCAAGAGACGAAAACGCAAAGACGCAAAGAGCGCAAAGGACGCGCAAAGAGTAGAGTTGTTTGGTGGGGGCAAAGACGACCAGGGTACATT
>DASVQO010000518.1:0-41289 GCA_036389075.1 Chloroflexia bacterium
GCTCGGTTTCCGGGTCTTTGAGGACCACAGCCGCGGCCTCGGCGCCCGTCGCACTCACCACGTGGCGGCAAACGTTGTCCAGGGTAGACTCAAGGGAGCCGCCGAATGCCACGTTAGAGGCGATCTGCATCAGCGCCTGGCCTTCCCGCTCGAGCCGCCGAACCTCGGTAACGTCCCGGCTGATGCCCACTGTGTAGCGCTGTCCGTGCGCCTCTATCCACACAGCGGAGAACTCGATCTCGCGCTCCTCGCCGTTGGGGCGCACGACGGTGCTGCTGCCCCGGCCCGACCAGCCCTCTTTGAATAGCCGGGCCATGCGCTCGCGTTCTTGCTCCGTGTTATGGAATATGGTGCTGCGGTTGATGAGTTGCTCCGCAGAGTAGCCCAGCAGCTCGCAAGCAGCCGGGTTTGCGTATACGTGGCAGGCCTCTTGATTGGCTACGGTAATCGCGTCCAGCGAGGACTCCACGATCTCTGCCAGGGCGTCCAATCCAAGGTCACGCGCGCTGAACGTGCCCGGACTACCCTCTTGATCGGCGCTTTCGGCTGATTTCTCAGGGCGTCCTGATACGCCCGCATTCAAAGTGTCGCTCACCTGGCAGCCTGCTTTCCTGGAAACGCTATTGCAAGTTTTCGCAATTTTATCAGCAGCCGCAACAATATGTCAACGGACCACTCGTAGCCGCACAAGCCCGGCGATGCAAACCTTCCAAGATTCGACCGGATGTGCAAAACCTCGCGTGCCGGGTATTGACCGCTGGTGTCGCAGCCGGTATACTGCGTCTACTTCGAGGTTACGGGTTCGCTCGTGGCAGCGGAGGAACAGAGACCCAGACGGTCCTCACGGATTGTTTGGGTTTTCTGTTTAACTTTTACGCCGTCCAGGTAGCGATGAGGTGCAGAGCCTTGCTCGCATAGGCCCTGCACCTCATCGCTGTGCACCTGCGGGGTTCAACCCCACGCATCCCCGTGAAGCCGCGAGTTGCTCGGCTACAGTGCCACGTACGATATCGCTTACGAGAGGCTGCGCCCGCGCATGTGCAGACCCGTGAGTACCAGGCCGGTGGATACCAGGGCTAGAGCGAACAGCACACCCTGGTTGCCCATGTCGCCCGTCTGGGGCATACCTATAGCAATCGGCGTAGGGACACTCGTGTGCTCCGGCAGCGCCGCCGGGGAGGGGCTGTAGGGGAGCTTGGCCACGGTCTCCGCAGTGGGGGCCACGGAAATGGACTTGAATCTGCGGTCGCTGGTCTCTGCCACGACGGTGAACTCCAGGTAGTCTATGTCCAGGTCACGCAGGAAGCTTGCGGTCTGCCGCCACGTCCACCTGGCGGCGGTCGGACTTATCTGCAACGACCCATCGACTATCTCCAGGCGGATATCAGCCGGTATATCGGGGTTGTTCGGCCGGTGTCTCGCCGCATATTCAGCCGCCGTTATAGTCTCGTTAGGGACCGAGAAGGCCGAGTTGTCGAAGGTGACTGTCCCGCCCGCCACAAAGTGCTCCAGCACGAGATCGGGGTTGCGATTGTTGATGGCCTCGGTCAGACTGAGGGGGTAGACCGGGTCTATTGTATCGGGTGTGGTGGTCTGTGCTCTCGCGGATGCCGCATCAAGCAATGACAGCGCTATCATAGCTACGACCACCCCTAACCACAGAGTTATTTTATCCATTGTCTTGTCACTCCTTTTGCTGTTGCTGAATTGTGTAACCTGTAGTCAGGGTACCCTCTATCGCTTGCAATTGTATGGGCCAAATGCCACACTCCCAGGTGGCACCTTTGTAGGCAGGCTCATTGGGACTTCTACCCACCCGGCGTTAAGACCTTGGTCTAATCGGCTCTCACGTCGAGCGGAAATAGCGAGCAAGCAAC
Organism: Chloroflexia bacterium; assembly: GCA_036389075.1. GTDB lineage: Bacteria > Chloroflexota > Chloroflexia > QHBQ01 > JADMIH01 > JADMIH01. Next base: position 1,878 of record DASVQO010000518.1, read on the forward strand.
GTGGGCGCATGACCCGAGGCACGTCAAGGCAGTGCCAGGCTGGGTGGTTGGAATGCAAAGAGGCCGCATCATGTGCGTGATGCAGCCTCTCTCCAGTCCTGTCCTCTATGCAGCTCTTACATATTGGGTCAGATGGTGCCGGGATTAGGAAACGTGGGGTTTGTGGCGGCCGCAACCCGAGCGCGGTGGCCGGCTAGACGCGACTAGAAGCTTCCCCAAAAATCAGAGCGCCGACTATGTGCACCCAAAGCACCCCCATGTCATTTCGAACGCAGTGAGAAATCTCGTCCCTCAGCACCCAAATACCACCATTCCTACAGATCAGAGTCCCACGAGAAAAGGGTAACATAGAGGTGTAGGACGAGATTTCTCACTCCGCTCGAAATGACATAGGCCACCCTTGGGTACTGATGCGCGAAATTCTCGTTTTTGAAATGGCATCTACTGTAACTGCGCCAGCGGCAGCCGTACGCTGACGGTGGTGCCGGTGCCCGGGACGCTTACAACCTTGTATTCGCCGTTGAGCGCTTGCGTTCTCTGGCCCATGGTACCGAGGCCCATGTGCCCCGCGGGCACCTGCTCCACGTCGAAGCCCACCCCGTCATCTATTACTTGTAGCAGTAAGAAGCCGTCTTCAACTTGCAGCCGGACGTCCACGTTGCTCGCTTTAGCGTGCTTGACGATGTTGTGCAAAGCCTCCTGGGCTATCCGGTACAATGCCTCCTCTACAGCGGGCTTTAGCTTTGGCATTTTTTCCTCGTCAGCTATTACCTCAATTTGCAGCACTTCTCGACTTTGTAGCGCAGAGGCATGTTTGCGAATGGCCTGCACCAGCCCCTCTTCCTCAAGAGCGCCCGGGCGAAGCTCGAATATCAAGGCGCGCATCTCGGCCAGAGCGCCTTGCGTCAGTTGTCTCAGGTACTTGATCTTCTTGGTAATCTCTCCCGACTGGCTGCCCTCTCGCTCCATCATCACTTCAATGCTGCGAGTAATCAGGTTGATACTGAACAGGCCCTGGGTAACGGAGTCGTGTAGCTCGCGGGCGAGATGCTGGCGTTGCTCCAGCGCGGCTTTCTCCTGCACCTGCGTCAGGAGCCGGGCATTCTGCACCGCCACCGCTGCCTGGTCCGCGATAGCGGCCTGGAACGCGAGCAGCGTATCGTCTATCTTCGGACCCTTAGGGTAGTAGACTATTAGACCGCCCACCAGGTTGTCGGCGTGGACCATGGGCATGGAGACAAAGGTTTCGAAAGGCTCTCCCGCGATGAACTCAAGGACGGCCTCGTATTCCGGGTATTTAGCCACCAGGTCTTCCAGGCGTGGGTTCAACCGCGGGACCACTGTGACTTCCCGGCGTAGCAGCGCCTGTATCGACTCCATTTCCGCACCTGCCGCCAGCGTGCTGTTAACTGCGGCAACGTAGTCCCCCGGCAGCCCGTAAGTACCTGCCAGGTGCGCGCCTTGAGTGCTGCTGTTCGCCTCGGACGGCCTGAAGAGTACCACGGCAGCCGCCACTGCGCTTGTCGCGCTAACGACTTGCTGGCAGATATCCTCCAGGGTAGCTTCAAGGGAGCCCCCGAAAGCCACCCTTGACGCGGTCTGGGACAGCGCCCCCGTGATCCGGCTGGTTGTCCTGGCCTGTTCGTACAAGCGGGCGTTCTCGATAGATATGGCCGCCTGGTTTGCAATGGCCGTTACCAGTCCCGCGTCGTGCAATTGGTAGCGGTCCGGTGCTTTGTGTGACAAGGCTAAAAGCCCTATCACGCGCTCTTTTGACATCAGAGGCACGGCCAGCCAGGAGTGTATGTGGCCGAACCCCACGCCGAAGTCCTCTCCGGCGGCCTCCCTGAAGGCTCTCGCCAGGGGAGAATCACTGTGGACATCCGCAATAATGACGGGGCTTCCACTGCATAGCGTTTCCCATATCACACCTAATCGCTCCACCTGGGTAGACCATTCGATCCCCAGCGTATCGCGGGTCGAACCTCGAAGCTCCAGGAACGAGAGCTTGTCCCCATTCAGTACCGATATAGACGAGCTGTCATAGTCTGCTATGACCTTCAACTGGTCGAGAATACGGAGCATTAGCGGTTTCAGCTCTAGAGTGGATGTGATGTTACTGGATACTTCCAGCAAGGTCGCCAGTTCGCGGGTGCGCTCCTCGACTCGCTGCTCTAGCAGTTCGTAGGCGCGCACGCGTTCCGTCACGTCTCGAACGACACCCAGTATGTGAGGCCGGCCCCCGAGGTTGAACTTACTACCGTGTACCTCCACATAGAACAGCGTGCCGTCCTTGCGCTGGTGGATGTGCTCTTCCTGGGTCATGAAGACACGCCCGTCCTTCACAGTGTCCAGGTACTCCCAGTACACCGGGCGGCTGCCGGGCGGGTGCAGTCTCGTCAGGTCAGAGCCGATAAACTCCTCACGTGAGTACCCATGCATATCGCAGAATGCCGTATTCACCGCCACCACGATACCATCCATGTCGTTGATAACCAGTCCGTCGCTGGTTGCCTCGAACACGGCCTGATATTGCTCTTCCCTCTCCAGGGCGCTCTGTTCGGACGCTCCAGGGGCACTGTGCCCGGTCGCGGGGTCTATGGCAACATTCTCCGCAGGGGTGAGTTGCGGTCCCTTTTGCCTGGCGCGCAGCAGAATGCCCGCGAAACCCTCAAGTAGACGCCTCTCATCTGAGCCAGGGGGGAATTGTTCTACAGGCACCTCGGGCAGGCTCTCCGGGTCGTTTTCTACCTGTTCGATTAGCTGTAGCAGTACATGTTGAGCCTTCGTAGTCGTATGGCGTGCAGTGTTCATGTTCCCCTCGTTTCCGGTTCTACGTTCCCGCTATAGCTAGTGCACGAAGCTGGTAAAGCTTGAGTGCCGCGCGCGGAGGCAGTAATATCTGGGCACGGTCAGGCGCAAGAGTAGATAGCTTCGCCACCGCACTCTATAGAGCCATCTTCAGCGGAGGCATAGCACAGGTACCAGCAGGCAAGCCCCATTATAGGGGCTGCGCGCATATTTGCACCAGTATAACAGCCCAACTTTTCGCCTACAAGAGGTCACTCGAGCAAACCACTGCCTGGCTGTAACACACCAGGAGACAAGGCCAACTCCGGTCACTTTGCCCCGCCGCTAACTTGACGAACGACGTCCAGCAGGACCTCGGCGTGGTCCTGCTTGGCGACGAAGGCGCTGGCCCCGGCGGCAACGGCCTGCGCCCGCGTGGCCGGGTCGTCATAGATGGTGAGTATTATCACTTTGCTCTGGGGCGCGACTTCCCGGAGGCGAGGTATCGAGGCTATTCCGCCCAGGTTTGGCATTCTTATATCGGTAATAACCAAATCGGGCTGTAGTTCCCCGGCCAGGGCTACCGCAATCCGCCCGTCCGTGGCCTCGCCGACTATTCGTATATCCGGCTCCACCGCGAAATACTGGCGTAGAGCATCGAGCACTCCCGGCTGGTCGTCTACTATGAGTACAGTAACCATCAATGTAATCCTCTTTCTGCATTGCACCGCCACGTGCGTCTTTGTATGGCGCTATTATCAGCTTCCGGAGCTAGTATGTTGCCCCGGTGGACGAGCACCTACTTCTACTTTCACTGGAAGGCCGCACTGTGTATTGCGCGCCCTGGATCGGGTATGCTACCATACGACAAATGTAACCATAGCTGCCGCGTTTCCGTGGCGGTGTAATAGGCTGTCGATATAGCCAAGTTTAGCCTGTAACGCAGCCCGGCGCGTGCTGCTTAAGCTGATAGCCGCGCCTGGACTTTCGCCTTAATTGTCAATCGCCCAAAGTCGTAGTACGGGAGTAGCTATGCCCATACGAGTCCTGATTGCCGATGACCACAGCGTGGTGCGTGAAGGGTTGCGCACCTTCCTGGGGTTGGACGCCGAGATTGAGATCGTGGGGGACGCGACCAACGGCGAGGAAGCCGTGCAACTGGCGCGGCAGCTCGCACCGGACGTTGTGCTCATGGACCTGAAGATGCCCAGGCTGGACGGGGTGTCCGCCACGGGTATCATTCGACGAGAGTTACCCGACACCGAGGTTATCGCGCTAACGAGCGTGCTCGAGGACGCTCTGGTCTTCGGTGCCCTGAGGGCCGGGGCTATTGGTTACCTGCTCAAAGATACGGAAGCTGATGAGCTACGACGGGCCATCAAGGCAGCGGCTGCCGGGCAAGTACAACTCTCACCCCAGGCCGCCGCTCGCCTGGTCAGGGAGGTGCGCGCTCCCGAAACCATGGGCACTCTGAGCGAGCGGGAGACGGATGTGCTGCGTCTGCTGGCCCAGGGCTACTCCAACAAGGAGCTTGCTCACGCCCTGGCAATCAGCGAAAAGACGGTCAAAGCCCACATAACGAGCATTCTGGCCAAACTAAATGCCTCCAGCCGCACGCAAGCCGCACTCTATGCAGTGCGCGCCGGACTGGTGCCATCTGACCCCACAGGCAAGAGTTAGGACAGATGCCAGGGTGCGATCAGAGGAGCAGCACATTGAAGCCTGCTTCTCTAATCGCATTACGAATAGCAACAACTGGAACCTGTGCTAACTAGGATCGATCTGCGACGCGCCGCCCGTGCGGGACCAAGCCCCGCCCTCTGTCATTCTGAGCGCAGCGAAGAATCTCGTCCTCCAGCACCCAGGTACCACCTTTCTTCACACCGGCCCGGTGCCATGTGCTGCTACGTGCTGTTGAAGAGGGCAACACCTGCATGGAGGACGAGATTCTTCGCTGCGCTCAGAATGACAAGGGCCATCCTGGTTCGCTTGCTTCCTACTGTGTGCAGATAGACTCTAGTCACGGCTTTTTTGTGCAGGTACAGCACATTGACTTTATTGCCGCGCGTTACTTCCCGATGCAGAAGTTGCTGAATATCTCGTCCAGCAGGTCTTCCCCCACTGTTTCGCCCGTGATCTCCCCCAGGGCGTTCAGCGCGCTGTGCAGGTCCACCGCCACGAACGCAGCGGGCGCGCCGCTCCCCGCCGACTCCAGCGCCTCCCGCACGTGGTCCATGGCCCTCTCCAGCGCATCCCTGTGCCGCACGCTCGTGACCATCGCCCCGTCGCCCGCCCGCACGGCTTTGCCGCTCAGCACGAGGCCCGCCAGCCTCTCTTCCAACGCAGCGGTGCCCCCCAGTGACGCCGCCGACGCGCCTACTACTTCCACACCATCGAGGATGCCCGTCAATTCGTGAAGGTCGAGGACGGCCGGCAGGTCGCTCTTGTTGAGCACGGCTATCCGCATGGAGGGGGCGAGCTCCTTAGCCTGGGTTATCACCTCCAGGTCGGCCTCGCCCAAAGGTTCTGAGCCGTCGAACACCAGCAGTGCCAGGTCGGCAGTGGAGAGGGCGCGGCGGGTGCGGTCCATGCCGATGCGCTCTATAGGGTCGTCGGTGTCCGCTTCGTGCCGCAGCCCGGCGGTGTCGGTGAGCACCAGGGGCACCCCGCGCACGTTCGCGACCTCCTCCAGGGTGTCGCGGGTGGTGCCGGGGATGGGCGTGACGATGGCCCGCTCGGTGCGCAGCAGGGCGTTCAGCAGGCTCGACTTGCCCACGTTGGGCCGCCCAACGATGGCGGTACGCACCCCCTGCCGCAGCACTATGCCGGTGCTCGCGCTGGCTATCAGGGCGTCCAGGTCGGCTATGCCCTCGTGCAGTTCGGGCGTAACGTCGGCGGGGGGCACGTCGTCCTCCGGGAAGTCGATGTTGGCTTCCAGGTGGGCCAGCGCGTGCAGCAGTTTAGCGCGTACGCCCTTCACCCGCGCCGACACGCCACCCCCAAGCTGCTCCACCGCCAACCGCAGCCCCTCGCCGGTGCGCGCCTGCACCACGTCCAACACCGCCTCGGCCTGAGCGAGGTCGAGCCGCCCGTTGAGGAAGGCCCGCAACGTGAACTCGCCAGGCTCGGCCAGCCGCGCCCCCTCCCGCAGGCATAGCGCGAGGACGCTCTGCAACGGCACCGTGCCTCCGTGGCAGTCTATCTCCACCACGTCCTCGCGGGTGTACGAGTGCGGGGCGCGCATGAGCACCGCCAGCACCTCGTCCACCTTCGCGCCATTCTCGGGGTCGATCACGTGCCCGAACACGAGCCGGTGCGACTCCATTTCAGCGGGCCGCGCGTGCCCACCGGGAGCAGGTGCGAATACGCGCGCCAGTATCTCCGCCGAGGCGGGGCCGCTAAGCCGTATGGTGCCGATACCGCCTTCTCCTTGCGGCGTGGCTATGGCTGCTATTGTGTCCTGGTACATGGTTGTGAAAAGCAGGCGTGCTGTGGTTTGTTCAACAGACTACGTGGTTGCTATCCATTTGGTATTTTGGCACTATGCTCCCCTCTGTCATTCTGAACGAAGTGAAGAATCTCGTCCCCTACTAAGGTATTGCACCTTTCCTGTGGGGAAGTGCTACGATAAAGAAAAGGGGGACTCTGGGCGCCGGGGGCGAGATTCTTCACTTCGTTCAGAATGACAGAGGTGGATTCGGTCCCACTGTACCAGCCTTCAAGTCCTCGGGAGCGTTGCTTACAGGGTCTAATGTGGCAAGCCGCCTCACGTTTGGCCCCGCAGCCTGCGCTCTATCGTTCCCCTGTCCGCGATGGCCGAGGTGCCGTGCCCCTCTATCGCGCAGGCGGCGGCGGCGTGGGCAAAGCGGGCGGCTTGCGCGGGGCGGTGCGTCTCGGCGTAGCTGACGAAGAAGGCGGCGGCGAATACGTCCCCCGCGCCGGTGAGGTCAACTACACGCGCGGGTAGGGCGGGCGCTTCCGTGAAGGTGCCGCGCCGGTAGACCTGAGCCGCTTCCGCTCCCCTCGTGACTACCGTGAGTTCCGTTAGCTTTACATAAGATGAGAGTAGTTCGAAGCTGTACCCCAGGTCCTCGATGCTGAGCACGAGCGCGGCGCTCTCGGGCAGGTGCACCAGGGCGGGAGGTAGGGGCACAGCAGACTGGGCGACTCGGCCCTGCTTGTCCCAGGAGCGCAGCCAACCCTGCGGCGTGACTCCCAACAGCCTTCCCGGCGAGAGTTGCCCCGCCAGTTGGAGGGGCAACTCCTGTGCGATTGGCCCCAGGTGCGCGATTGCCGCCGCCTGCCACGCCCTGGGCACGTCGTCCAGGTCGAGACCCCGAGCCTGCCCGCCGATTACCTGCACGCGGCGGCCTGTAGCGCCGTAGGTGTTGCTGAAGGTGGTGGTGACGTGGGAGTGCAGGGCATGCACCCACACGCCCGCGTCCAGCAGGGGCGCAAGCAGTCCTTCGTCCTCCGGCGCGCACGCTGTGACCACCGCCGCCTGCAAGCCTAGCTTCTGCGCCGCCAGCGATGAGTAAGTGACCGTGCCCCCCGCGGCGCTGCCCCCGCCCGGCAGCACATCCTTGGCGACGTGACCGATGACGAGGTAGTCGGGCCGCATATGGAGATGATCGTCGCTCAAGAGCCTACCCCGTGGTGGAGGATGTTGCACTTAGCCGCGCAAAGCGTGAAGGGGCAGCATATAGCCGCCCCCTCGATGGTCGTTACAGGTTGCATATGCCTTACTTCGGCAGCACCACTACCCGGCGCTCAGGCTCGGCCCCTGACGACTCGGTGGTCACGCTCGGGTGGTCGGCCAGCGTCATGTGGATGATGCGGCGCTCGTGCGGCGGCATCGCTTCCAGCGGCACCGCCTGGCCTCGCGTCTGCACCTGGTCGGCGGTGCGCCGGGCGAGGTTGATAAGCGAGTGCTTGCGGCGCAGCCTGTAGCCCTCGACGTCCACCGTGACGCGCGCCCAGTTGTCGGTCTGCTTGCTCAGGACGAGGTTCACCAGGAACTGTATCGCGTCCAGCGTCTCCCCACGGCGGCCCACGAGGGTGGTCTGGTCGCGCTCGTTGAGGTCAACCACGTTGAGCACCAGCGAGTCCTGGTCCTCCGCGAAGGCGGCGTCCCCTTCCTCGGCGGGCATGCGGCGCACGATGCGGCCCCGGATCTTCATGCCGAGCAGGATGGTCTGCAACACCTCGGCGGCCAGGGGCGCGACGTTGGCCTTAGCAGCCCCTTCCTCGCCTTCCGGTGCCGCTTCCATTTGCAGCGAGCTATCTATCTCGATCTCGCCGGGCACATCGGGGTCGTACTGGGGCTCGGTGCGGTAGCGGCCACCTTCTGGGCGGCCGTAGGTCCGGCCCATGCCGCCGCCCATGCCCATACCGCCCCGGTCCGGCCTGCCGCCCCTGTCTACTCCGCCGCCTCCGGTGCGCCCCCCGGTCAGACGCTCCCTGCCCGCGTAGCCCATGCCAGGTTGGCGGTCGGGGCGAGGCGCCCGGTCCCTGTCGGGCCGGTCGGGACGCATGCCACGGTCGTCTCGGTTGCCGGGCTCGATGTCGTCGTCGACGGGACGCTCGACACGCTCGGCGGGGCGCGCGCCGCCCCTGTCCTCGAACGCCCTGCGGCCCCTCGGTGACACTTCCTCCTGGGAGGACGCCCCCGGCAGGTCGGGAGCGGTTACCCTTACAAGAACCTCGTCTCCTCCGGGATCGGTCGCGAGCACTTCTACCTTTACCTGGTCTCGCGTGCGTCCCAGTTGCTCTAGGGCCAGCCTGACCGCTTCGTCAACGCTGCGCGCCTGTATATCAACCTGTCGCAAACTCGTTTCCTCCCTCTCGTAAGTGCCGAGTGCTGAGTGCTGAGTACTGCGGGAGGTCTGGTCAACTCGGTACTCGGCCCTCGGCACTCGGTACTCGCTTATCGCTTGTTCTTTCTCTTGCGTGGGAGTTGGGCCGGGCCCGACGCGCCGTTTGTGCCGGACGCCGCCCCCGCGGTGCCTTCTACAAGGTCGAGGTCGGATGCGTACTTCGCCGCGCCCCGGGGCGCCTCGCCGTTCGTTTCGCCGTCCTCGCCCTGTGCGCTACCGTAGACGCTGCCCCGGCCCTTGTTGCGCTGTCCTGCCGCGCCGTTCTCTATCGCGTCACGCCCGACGTTGCCGCCGCGCAATACGGAGCCTGTTTTCCTGGTCGGCTCGCCACCATTGGGGCTGCCAACCTTGACCGTGCTCGAGCCGGTGGGCCGTGTGGCCGCGCCGCCACGCCTCTCCTCGATGGCGGTGGTGGCCTGCGCCCCCTGGGCTCCCTGGGCCGCGCGCTGCGTCTCTTGGGCCTGCGCTGCCTTCTCCATCATCCAGGTCATCATGCCCCGCTTGGGCTGGGGCCTGGCCCCGGCAGGAAGCTCGCCACTCTCATCGCGGGGGTGGATGGGCGTGGGCGGCTGCACGGGCTTGCGGGGCAGCCAACCCAGGCCGGGCAGGTCGGGCAGGGTGCCGAAGCCGGTGATGAAGTACTGCTGCACCGCGCCGAAGATGCTCGAGAAGGCCCAGTAGATAACCGTGCCCGCCGGGAAGCCCCAAGAGATGAAGATGATGTAGATGGGCATGAACTGCATCATGTTCTGCATCATCCTGGTCTGCGGGTCGAGCGGCTGGTTGGGGTCGCGCACGGGCATAGCCATGCGACTCTGGATGAACTGGAAGACGCCGGAGAGGACCGGCCAGATGTGCAGGGGGTCTTCGCGGGCCAGGTTGGGCACCCAGAGGAAGGCTTGCCCGAAGTTGGCGGCGTTATCCACCCACGCGGGGTTCCAGAGTATTGTCTTGAGCTGCTCGAGGTGCGCGGCGGTGGCCCTGGCGATTTCTGCCTCGGTGCCGTTGAAGACCGGCAGCACGAACGTGAGGGCGCTGTAGAGGCCGATGAAGATGGGCAACTGTATCAACATCGGGAAGCAGCTTGCCGCCGGGTTCACGCCATACTCGGCGTAAATCTTCATCAGCTCTTCTTGCTGCTTCGCCCGGTCCTTGCTGTACTTCTTCTGGACCTCTTTGATGAGCGGCTGAATTTGCTGCATGTTGCGCGACGACCGCAGCGCCTTCATAGTGAGCGGCACAGTCAGCAGCCTCATCATCAGCGTGAAGATGATGATGGATACACCGGCGTTCGGCACCACCGAGTTGATCGCCACCAGCACATTCAGCAGTACGTGCCAGAACGAGTTCCACAAGAAGCCAAAAATTTCCAAGACAATCTCCGGATTTTAGACTTTAGATTTTAGATTTTGGATTAGTCAGAACAATCCAAAATCTAAAATCTAAAATCTAAAATTGTTTATTTCACTGGGTCGAAGCCACCGTCGTTCCAGGGATTGCAGCGCATAATGCGCCAGGTAGCCATAGCGCCGCCCTTGATGATGCCGTATTTCTCAATCGCTTCGTAGCCGTAGTGCGAGCAGCTAGGATAGAAGCGGCAGGTATCGGGCGGTAGCGCCAGGGAGACGGTGCGCTGGTAGAGGCGTATTAGCCACAAAAGGGGCTGTCTCGGCAGCCTTCCGAGCTTGGCAATGCTCATCTCTGGTGCCTATGTCCTTGTTTCCGGCAGGTGCGCCGTGCCGGTGGTGTGTGCTCTCTCCGGTGCTTCCACCGTCGTCCGCTCGGTAACGGGTAGAGGGCTGTCCCCGCCTGTTGGGGCTGGGTCGCCCTTGCTACCTATTATACGCGATTGCGCCCCGGCAGTTTCAGCGGGTGGGAGCAGCAGCTTGCCCCGCAGCAGCAGTTCGTCCAGCTCCTTGCCCACCGCGTCGAGCTTCACCTGTACGATAGGAGCGCGGGCTATCAAGACCAGGTCGAACCCGTGTTTGATGCGCGGCAGCCTTGCCCTTAGAGCTTCACGGAGCAAGCGGCGTGCCCTGTTGCGCTCGACCGCTCCTCCCACCTTCTTGCCTGCGATAAACCCGCAGCGTACGGCGTCTTGCCCGTTGGTGGCGGCGTTCAGCACCATGAGGCCCCCGCCCCACGTGCGCCCCTCCCGCCTCACTCGCTCGAACTGCCCGCTACGCTTGAGTGTCTCCATACAAGTGCCGAGTGCCGAGTCCCGAGTACCGAGTGGGTCGGAAGATACAATCACTCGGTACTCGGCACTCGGCACTCAGGACTACTTTACGCCCTTAGCCTCGTCGCTCACTGTGAGCCGCCACCGGCCCTTGGCGCGACGAGCCGAGACTACGCGGCGGCCACCCTTGGTGCGCATGCGGGCGAGGAAACCGTGCTCGCGCTTGCGCGGGATGCGCTTTGGTTGGTAAGTACGCTTGACCATCCTGTCGTGTTTCTCCTATTTTTGAACTGCCGCCTGCGGACGGCACAATACGCCAATATAAAATGTACTTCGCCATTATACGTGATGCTCCCAGGCGTGTCAAACGAGTTGTTAGTTGTTAGTTGTTGGTTGTTAGTACATCTGATACTAGCGTGAATACGAGCTTTCCAGGGGCATAATTCTTACGTTTTGGCGGTAGAGTATTATGTTTAAGGATGGTTAGATACTACCTCAAAAGTGATGGTGTGGAAGGTAAGCACCCAAGCACGACCTTTGTCATTTCGAGCGTAGTGAGAAATCTTGTCCTCTACCCCGATGTTGCTCTTTTCTCCTGGGACTCTGTACCCCAGGAAAGGTGATACCTGGGTGCTGAGGGACGAGATTTCGAGCGTAGTGAGAAATGACAAAGGTCGTGCTTGGGTGCTTACGTCCCGCACTTTAGGTTTGCGAGAGGACTGCCAGTTCTCTCACGTTCGGGCTGGACATTCACAACTTCTAAGGGGGTAGGCAGATGGCTATCAGGGTCTGTGTGGCTGGAGGGACGGGGTGGGCGGGTAGTCTGGTGACCCGCGCCGTGCTGGAGGCGGAGGCGTTCGAGCTAGTAGGGGTGATAGCCCGGCGGGAGGCGGGGCGAGACGTGGGGGCGGTGCTGGGCCTGCCGGACACAGGCATCCTGGTCACGAAATCGCTTGAGGAAGTGCTTCCCATTAGGCCCGACGTGCTTATCGATTACACCAAGCCCGACTCGGTCAAAGAGCGCATACTCGCGGCGCTGGCGAACGGCGTGCGCGTGGTCGTGGGCACTTCGGGGCTTACCGCCGAGGACTACGAGGAGATCCGGCTGGCAGCCGAGGCAAGCGAGTTAGCCGTGATAGCCGCCGGCAATTTCTCGCTTACCGCCGCGCTCTTGAAGCACTTCGCGCAGATAGCCGCCCGCTATCTGCCCTCCTGGGAGATCATCGACTACGCTCACGCCGACAAGATGGACGCCCCGAGCGGCACGACGCGCGAGCTGGCCGAAGCGCTGGCCCAGGTCGCGCGGAACCAACTGGCCGTGCCAATCGAGCAGACATATGGGGCCAGGGCGGCGCGAGGGGCAAGCATCGAGGGCACGCAGGTGCATTCCATTCGCCTGCCGGGCTACGTCATCGCCTTCGAGGCGATCTTTGGACTGCCCGAAGAACGTCTCACTATCCGCCACGATGCCGGTTCGGGGGCGGAACCCTATGTGGCCGGCACGTTGTTGGCCGCGCAGAAGGTGATGAGCGCTACTGGCCTCGTGCGCGGGCTGGACAAGCTGCTTTTTGATTCGTGATGCAATTCTCCTGTAACCCGGCCCGAGGTTGCCGGCTACTGTTGTATTGGGGCAGTCGCCAGGGGCACAAACGGCCTTCCCAGGCAACCCGCGTCTGCCTGATGAACGGCTCTGAGTACATCTGGCAGTTGACGGTCTGGCAATAGTGTTATCCACATTCAGGGTCGTTCTACAAATAAAGACAGAGGTGCTGGCGGGAACTCCAGCACCTCTGTCGTTATTCTGTGTGAGTACGCAACCTCGGGGTTACTGATTGTAACCCGTCTGGGCCTGCTGACCTCCCTGACCGAATGTATGGGTATCTATGGAAGCATACCCATGTGGGGCTGAAGCCGTGCCCGTACACGCTATGTCCCGCCACCCATTTCTACCCGTGTTTGAAAGCTGACCGTAAATCCAGCCGCTATCCGCCTGCCAAACAGTCCCGCACACGCTTCCGCCCACCGTTTCCCATGCCTGCATCTGGATACGGAGGCCATTGATAGGTTGGTTCCCGTATGCAGCGCCATAAGTGATACCCTTTCCAGACCATGACGGGTTACTAAAGCATATGTAACTCTGCCCGGACAGGCTTAGAACAGAGCTCGTATAGCCCCAGTTGTGCGGAGGCCAATTCGGGTAGTCGTTCCAAGAACAAGTCTCAGCAGACGCCGAGGGGATATTGTTACTCAGTGACCCCGAAATAAGTAATACCAGCATCACGAAAGCCATGGCAATTCTAATTCTTCGCCATCGACGGATCATCTAGAATCTCCTTGTAAAGGTAAGAAGGGTAGCTTAGCTACACCTAAGGACTTGCCCCGTATGCCTAGCGGGTGCTGTGTAGACTTTCAACGATATCCAGCACTTCCGCTTCACTATAGTCTTGCCCGACGAGGAAAAGAAATGTATTCTCTACCTCCAGCATCGCTACGATGCGCTTCGGTGGGTTATTCCTGGGACCTCCAGTGGCTATCCAGGTAGTTACTTCTTGACCCTCCACCGTGGCTCGCACCGGGTGACTTTCAGTCCAGCTTGGCTCTGTTTGCTGCATCAAAGGCACCAACAACTCGCGAGGCCCCTGGGCTAGAGCTACAGCCTTGCTTGTAGTGCCGGCGGCTCCTGGGGTGTAAATGGTCTGCAAAGTCAGGCCATACTGCGAAGCATCCTCAATATCAAACTTCCAGACGGAGTTCCATACGTCTTTGGGTGTGACGGGCGTCCTGAAGTCAGACGAGGCCATAGACAAGCCAAAGCGGTCCGCGTCCGGCAAGAAGATTGTGAAGCCTGCCCAGACCTGCGCCTCTTTCAAGAGGAGCTTCTTAGTTGACCGGCTGTGCTCTGCGCCACCCCCATTTTGGAGAGGCACCCCCTTTGGAGGAAAGGACAACCAGTCGGCGGGCATCGACGCCAGCGGTTTTACTTCCGACGGCTCGTAATCTATCTCCTGTAACAGCACGCTACCCGAGCGTGTTACAGCTTGTTCCGTGTACCTAACCATGCGGCCCGACTCCCGGTCGATTACCCATGTCTGCTCTATGTTGTCAATATTCAAGTCGCTGGTGTACGGCCTCTGGAACGGCAGCGAAACATTCATATTCTGCTCCAGCTGGTCCCGAGAGGGTGGACTGTGCTGCGCCCGTAGGATCTGGGCGGGCTTTCCCCATGCTGAAGTGGTGGTGCCCACGAGTTGAAGATTCGGTTGCCCGGGCTGGCTCGTGCTCTGTGTAGTAGTACTGGCAGGAGAGTCTTTGCGGCCCTGTGTTACCGAAGCGTACCCGTTAGCAGCATGGTACGACCCGGTATAGTTATCGTTGGAAACCTGGTCGAACAGCAGCAGGCCGGTGTGGGCGTCGCGTCCGGTCGTGCGCTGCTGCTTCACAGCACCTCCGCGACTCCAGACATCTACGACCGAGTATTCGGAATAGAGTTGTAGTACGGGCTTGTGGTATGGATCGCCAGGTTCCACAGCTTTGGGATTGGCCCTTTGGAAGATCCTGTACTTGACGTGAGACACCTGCTCGGCATCCGCTGGTCCCTGGCTGATATTGCTGGCCTGTGCCAGCAACGTACGAGCATCAACAGGGGAAATCGTAGGCTGTATAAGCCAGTACAAAAAAGCAAGCAGCGAAAAAGCTGCTACACTGATCGTCAAGCGCATGAAAGTACGGCGTTTGACTAGGTTCATGCGCGCTTTTCTCTCTTTCTACTTATCGAGGATATTATAGTATTGAGAACGACCGTTCAATTTCTGCATGCATGAGAATCTTATCAATTTGTCCTTCCATTGTCAACTAAATATCATATTTTTGACCACTCGTAATTCCTGGACAGACATAACTTAGTACAAGTTGAAATGCCTGCTTCGGCGCGGTTTTGCGTCTAAAGTTGATGCTGGCTGGAAACGTTGGGAGGTTCCAACAACAGCGAAGGGGCGATGCCTGAGGTGCCACGTCACCTGAAGCTCCACCTTCTCATGTGGCTCAAGAGCTAACAAAACGCTAGGTCCGGGGAGCAAAAGCCCCCGGCTCAAAATTGCAGTACGCCTTGATAGCAGGAATCGCTATCATAGGACCGTGTCTCTCCTTATTTTCATCCCGGTTGCAGCCAGCAACTGTACTAGGGCCTATCGGCAAACTGCTGGAAGTACGTGCCCAGAGGTGGACCCTGTCATTCTGAGCGTAGCGAAGAATCTCGTCTCAATGCAGGTGTTACCCTTTTCCTTAGCACAAGGCAGCACTTTGCACCGTGTAGATGTGAAGAAAAGTGGTATTTGGGTGCTGAGGGACGAGATTCTTCGCTACGCTCAGAATGACAAAGGGGGGGCTCGGCACCGCACAAGGGGCAGTTTGCAGATAGGCCCTAGTATGTTTTGGTTGGGAAGGTCTAGATAGAGCGTTTGTCACTACGCGGTCCAAGTTGAACAAAAAGTGAGTAAGGCGTGGACTCCCAATTGAGCAGGCGAAAGTAGTAGAACTACTATTGTCGCCTGCAGGTTCCTCCACTACGATGCAAATGCGGCGCACACCAGAAAAAGCAAGCGTAAGATGTGGGGGTTGCGAGGCAGCTATTAGAGGAGGACCAGCATGGACGAGTCGGCGGAGGTAAGAGAGGTTGCAATGCACTACTTTGATGCCATATGCCGCGGCGACACTAGCTACCTGGAGCAGTTTGTGTCTAGGGACGACGGCACGCTGTTGATAGGCACCGACCCGAACGAATGGTGGACGGGTTACGAACGCATCATAAGCATCTGGAAAGCGCAGTTCGAGGCCGTGGGCGGCAGTTTCCCTGTCAGGGCGACAAACCTGCAAGCTTACCGGGACGGCAACATAGGCTGGTTCGCCGCGCAGCCCGTGGTGACCCTCCCTGACGGGACCGCAGCGCCGTTTCGCATGACGGGCGTAGTGCGCAAGGAGGAGGGCGACTGGAAGCTGGTGCAATGTATACAATTAGATCTTACGGTGGCCTCTAAAGCGTTTGCTTCTGTTGAAGAGAGAAATGGGAAGGCTGACAGTATAACGTAGATTCTGGAGGTGTACATGCGTCCCACTTACTACACCCCGAAAACCTGCGATCTCCAGGAAGGCGCGCCGTTGTTCGTATGTAGCGCCCTCTAACATGTCGGCGAGTTTATTTGCCAATAGCTGTATTCGTTCCTGCCGCTCCTTGACTGACTTTGTGCTTTGGTCTTGGAGATCCAAACGGTGCTTTTCCTTGTTTAAGACAGCCTGACGTTGTTTTAGTTCTGAAAGCCGAGCGTCGAGCACAGTGCGATCGAACGTATCTTCCTCTATATACAAGGTAAGCAGCCGAGCCTGGGCACTATCAAGAGCAGCTTGCTTCTTGTCCAAAGACGCGCGCTCTATCGACCGGCTCGCCGGGTCCTCAGTGCCTTCGAACTCTTGCAAACATTCGGCCGCCGATGCCTCCAATACCTCGGCAGCGCCAAATTGTTTTACAACTTCAGCCCACACCGCCTCTTCAAGGAGATCGGCCCGTAGAGAACGCACAGGGCACCCTCTAAGCTTACGACTATCCGCATTGTAGCTGCACAGGTATTGCCGGAAATTAAGCTCCTCGAGAGACTTAAGCGACTCGGTAGCCCCCTTCGCTCTTAGGCTCTCGGCGCGTTTCTGCTTGGCCGAATTATAGCTCCCACGAAGACGATAGCCACAGATCTCGCAGATGAGCATACCGCGTAACAAATAGCCGTGCTTAGCATTGCGGCTAGACATCCTCTTGTTTTCGGTAAGAAGGCCCTGAGCTAAATCATACGTCTCCTTACTAACCAGGGCTGGCACCGGCGTGCATATCCACTCTTCACGAGGCCGTTCAACAAACTTTCTAGGTCGCGAGCTCACCATTCGTGTCTTGTTCCAACACCATTCACCAGTGTAAATAGGGTTCGTCAGGATGCTCATTGCCGTAGATGGGTGCCAGCACTTGCCGCCACGCTTAGTCGGGACCCCGGCCGCATCCAACCTTCTACCAATCTCCCGAAGTGATATACGCTCAACCGTAAACCATTCGAAGATCTTCTTTGCCCAAAAGGCTTCGCTCTCAACAATCTCCAGCCGCGCCTCGCCGGCGATGCCTTTATAGCCAAAAGGATCGAAAGGAGTAACTATAACATTACCGTTGCGAACGCGCTGGTCTTTACCTCGCCTTGTTCGCTCCATGATCTGGGCACGCTCATACTGAGCGAAGGCCCCACGCATCTGGAAAAAGAGAATGCCTTCATCGGTCCGTTCGACCTGGTCAGCAACGAAGTGTAGCTGAGCTCCATATCGTGCGAACTCTTTGTCGAGAGCCAGGAGGTCGCCCAACTCGCGGTTCATGCGATCGATCTTGTAGCAGATCACCGCCTGGACTTTGCCATCCCGCACCAAATCGCGGACCTGGTCCATGCCATCTCGCTCCAGGTAGAAGCCCGAACGGCCTCCATCCTGTATCTCCTGAATGACATGGTAACCATGCTCTCGCGCAAACTGCCTGCAGGCCTCCAGTTGGCTTTCCAGCGAGGTGCCGTCGCGAGCCTGTTTTTGGGTAGACACGCGCAGATATATAACCGCGAATTTGAGGGTCACCGCCAGCTTCCCTTCTTTTTAGCTATTACTACCAACTATCCCAGCAGGCTTTTAGCTCTAACAATCTACCTATTAACCGAGCCAGGACATCGAGGATCTCCTACGTATAACCACTCGCACACACCACCCTGCCTTGAACAAGCGCCGCTACCAATTGCTGTTGATATTGAACCGTCCCTGCATACAGCCCCACATCTTTCCCCACCTACTCTTTGCGTGGGGCACGCATATGGTGTGGGAGGAGTTTCTGTAGGAACAATCGTCGGCTGAGGAACTGACTTAGTGGCTGTACTTACCGCTGTGGGTTGCTGTGTAGCTACTGGCAACGGTGAACGTTCTGGTGTCGCCTGTGGGAGGCCAACCGGGGGAGGTGCCTGGTCAGGGTAGCGCCGTCTAAATTCGAGCGTGCCGAGCTGGGCCAGGAGCACGTCGTTGGGTGGCTGGAACTCCGGGTGATACTCGAAGACCGCCCGCTCGAAGTACTGGACACGGTGAATTCTGAAGTTGAGTTGGCTTACCTCTTCCAACTCAGGGGAGATCGGGTAGCCCTGTTGGCCAAGGCCGCCGTGTGTCTGCCAATATTCAAGAAAGCGCCCGCAGACGGTCTGCCGGGTTTCCTCAAATGTGTGGCAAGTAGCCTGCGCAACTGCTGGAATACTTGCAAGGGGCCGAAACACTGCCTCCAAGCTCATGCCCAGCACGATGCCCAAGGTTAAAACAACTAGGTAGAGAGGACTACGGGAGCGCATCACTGAAGCATGCTACCGTTGGCCCATCATACCCTTTTTTTCGTCCTGAAGCAGGTTCCACATTATGAGCTGGTATGCACGATGGGCTTTGTCGTTCGAGCGGAACTCAAAATCGAACTCTCGGCTCCCTGCAATTACAATAAGTTTGCTGGAGCCAAAGACTATGCCGCCACTGTCTTCGCTAGCCACCGCAGTCATCTTCGAGTAGGGCAGACTTACGATTGTCTTGTTCTTACGAATCGTGCCCTGGTCCATGAAGATAAGCCGGCGGTCGGTAATGCCTACAAAGCCGGTGCCGCGACCTTTCTCGTCGAGGACGGCGTACAGTATTTCCGGGGGCACTACCATAGCCTGAATGCGGTCGTACTGGCCCTTGTTGTCATATTCGACCTGTGGTTGCTGAGACACGGCACTCTCCTATTTACGGCGTAATTGGTCATCACCCAAAATGCGCGTGGGCCAGGATTGACCTACGGCTATAGGCTCCTCATAGCGCTCCCAAACACGTCTTGTAGGTTTATCTTGCTCTAGTTGTTGCAGGCAACGATCCAGGTCCGCACATGTCCATTGCTCTATCACAAGTTGCAAGTGTTCAAACCACTCAAGCTTACGAATCGTCAGAAGTCGAGGCATGCGGGCCACCTTTCTGCAACCGAGCTATATAGTGATTCGCCACCTCACGCTGGCTGAAACACATGGTCTCGCAGCCCTCTCTTTCGCGCCAAGGCTGCAACTCCGTCAGAGTCGCTTATACAACAATGATAGTTTCTCCGAAGTTGCACATTTACACATACGAATACAGCACTTCAGCGCGCGGGAATAGTGATTATGAAGCTACAGCTAGTAGTAATTACAATGCACTAAGAAGCCCCTTTCTCATCATGTAAAGGCTGGTGGGACCGTCCCTCACTCCCATTAATTATTTCAGCCCAAAGCGCTTCCTCTTCACGTCGTAAAGCTGCCAGGCGTTCACCGCGCTCTAAATATAACTCTCGTTGTTCTGGCGTCATGCTATCTAGGATCCTAAGAAGACGCTCAAGCTTTACAGGATCATGCTTCTGCGTTCGCTGGGCAACTTCACTAAGAACATCAGATTCATCTACAAGCTGCTTAGCAGGACTGTACTCACCATCTACTGCAAAATATTCAATAGGCCGATTGCAGGCATCGCCGAGACGGCGCAACACATCATAGGAAGGACGTTTTGCCTCCCCGTTCTCAATCTTCTGAATGTAAGTTGAACTAACCCCAACTAGACGAGCAAAAGCACTCTGGTTAAGATTCAACTCACGTCGGCACTCGAAGACTTTAGATGCTAACGAAGATCCTGTCATTGGCACCATCATATCACAACCTCTCCTGGCTTTACAACACTAGTTGGATAATCTCGCACCAGATTTTCGATTAACCTATTGACTTCTACAACAACTGTTGTTACAATAGGCTCACGAGCAAACAACTGTTGTAGGAGATGCACATGGGAGACCTTATTCGGGTCGGAGAAGCTGCTACCA
Organism: Chloroflexia bacterium; assembly: GCA_036389075.1. Lineage (GTDB taxonomy): Bacteria > Chloroflexota > Chloroflexia > QHBQ01 > JADMIH01 > JADMIH01. The sequence goes on from DASVQO010000518.1 coordinate 21,634, forward strand.
TCCTTGGCAAGCATCGGTGGACTGTATGGAACTGGGTGCGGCAGGGCAAACTCTCACCAGCGGCCTATGTGGGCGACGAGGCACTTTTTAGTCGAGCCGACATTGAGCAAAAAGCTAGAGAGCTTAAGGCCAAACAAGCTGTTGCTTAGACACCTACCCGCCCACACAGGAGCCTCCACCATGTCTCTAACAGCGCGCGACGAAGCATCTTCTCCCTCCAACAAAGCGTACAAGTATGCCGCTGATGGCTGCATTACCTGCTTCAACACCCCCGGCGTCGAGCACCAGGCCAGCGACGGTGTGTGGCACATACCTTCCGGCGAGTTCTCGCAGAACTGGACCACCTACACGGTGAACCTCAACGGCATAGTTGCTACCTGCGATTGCCCGCACGGGCGAGGAGTCGCGGCCGGGGTAGAGCCGCACTGCCGGCACATCAGTCGAGCGCGCTTCCTGGCCTCCCAGCCGAGCAGCCAATACGAGCTGTTCGACGGCGATGAGCTTGACCCTTCAATTGAACAGGCTCCTAACTTCACGTCTTCAATCCTCGGCGTTCCACCATCTCTCGTCAATGTTCCCCACGAAGTAACCAACGCGGGCCATCCGAATGCCATAGGGCGGGTGGTCACTTTTAACCTGGGTACTCTTCTGGAGACTATGTTCGAGAGGGACCGAAAGAGGTAACACCCGCGCCTGCTTCATGTTCTCATTGTAGAGCAAGAGTAGGCAATTTCATTAATGGCAAGTGTTCATTGACTTATGAGTTTACAGATCAGCCCTCGAAGAGAGGAGGTGAGATTACACATGGCAGGAGTACTTATAAAGGCGGAACGGGTGAGCGATCAGCTTATCAAGCGAGGCAAGGCTCTTCAGAAACTTGGCGACGAGGTCCGCAAGCTAATTGAAGACGGAGTAGTCGATGAAGAGGAGCTCCAGCGACTCTTCCGTATAGCGGGGGAGGCTGAGGAACTTGGGGGCCAGGTTGAGGACGCCGCCCTCGACGTGCAGGACGTTGCTGCTGACATTCTCCACGCAAAGCAGGTGCTTACGCTGGGGAGACATGCTACGCCGAATCGACATCTGCAAGACCACTGCGCCGAAGTAGACCGGCAACTTGCAGCTAGAGAGTTCGAGGGAGCAGAGAAGTCGTTCCCTCCAGAGGGGCAAGAAGAAAGCCCCGCGATGTTCGAGATCGAGGGGCTTCAGACTTCCGGAAAGCTGGCGGCTTAGAAGAGGTCTTGTTGTCATCTTATAGGACAGGTGCACCGCCTGTCAAGAGGTATTCGCACATGGTGAACTGGACCGATGGACCAACAACACAGGACCAGGCTCCCCTCAGAGCCGACGTGGTACTCCGGTGGCTCCAGTGGGTTGAGCGACAACAGACGACCGTCCAGGTAGAGATCGCCGAGATCATCGAGCCTACTGAGGCTGCAAGCGATGGGAGCACTCAAGACGATCAAGCGGCCTGAACGGCGGAACACCAATAACTAACAAGTCTGGCGGCTTAGTGACATTACTGATTGGAGGTCGATATGGTTCTTAGCATTCTCAGGAAAAGACAAAACGGGCAGGAGGCGGACGCACTCGCAATCCCGGCGGCAAAACGCTACGTGGTCTACGCAGTTTGGCAGGAGGCCGGTACCTCAGACAACGTGTTGGTCGAATACAACCGCTACGAAACGCGTGATGAAGCGAGCGAGAAGTCCCGAAAGCTAAATGCCTCACGCATGCTGAGCGGCAGACGGTCTTTACGCCTCTATCTTCGAGGCTACATAGTCGCTCACCTGGTCGAGGGCGACTTCGACGAGCCGGACGCCGACCCGGAGCCACCACAGCAACGTAGCTTGCCTGGCCAGGTACGCCGAGGCCCCCAGCGGAGCCAGGCTATCAGGCTAGTAAGGAAAGACTACGAAGACCCCGAAGAGCACAATCCTTCTTCGGTTGACCAGTTGGCCTGCTAGTCAGCAGGTCGGCAAGCAATACTTTCATCGGACCTCACCACACACGACACGTCAATTCAAGTCACGACACAAGGAGCAATGCAATGGCAGCACCCAGCCGGCTATCAGCCATCGACGAGGAGAAAACACAATTTGCGCTCGTGGAACCTGAGACTTACGAGATGGTCCTCCGCGAGTTGGACGAGAAGGGAGGGCAGTACGGCCCCTACTGGAACTGGAAGTGGGAGATAGATGAAGAGGGTCTCCAGGGGCGCTTTGTCTGGGACATCAGCAACAACAACGTCCACCCGGCCAAGGCAAACGAAGACGGCAGCCCTCGCAGACGCGCCACTGCTTTGATGGGCCGTCCGCTTGCAGACACCGAGTTCCGCACGCCCGCGGAATACGAAGACCTGATAGGCCGGCGCGCTCGCGGAGCTATCGGCATCAAGAAAGACAAGAAGGGTATTGACCGCAACGTCATTAACGGCTTTTACTACTCGAAGCGGGGGCAGGACCCGGCCCCCGCTCCCTCGGCCAGCAACGGCAAACTGCCACACCCTGCGACATACAGCGGCAGGATGACGCCAGAACAGGCACTGGACGAGGCCGAGCGCGAGCGGCAGTTGTCGTATGACGACCCCTTCGACGACTCGTTGAGAGAGCCAACTGAGCAGGAGATTCGGCAGATGGCGTTGCGCCGCACCAATGCCATTGACGCGCTGAAAAAGACAAAGTGGTACGAGCACGATAAGCTCAACACGCCGGGCGGCTATCGAGAGCAAATGCACGGCAGACCAATGAGCCGGTTCCCAAACCTGACACCGGCCAGGCAACTCTACGAGGTTGAGAGCCTGGAAGCTGCCGCGGCATCGAGTGAAGTGCCCCCCTGGGCCGACATCCCCTTCTAATAGATCAGCCGCCGGTGTGCTATCGAGGCACCCACGCCCATCGTGATGGCGCGGCGGCACAATACGGGCCTGGGTGCTCGTAGAGACAATCAAAAGACTAGTCAATGGAGGTTTGAGAGCGATGGACAGAAAATCGAAGGAACAATTGATCTACCGTCAGGGCGACGTAGCATTGGTGCGGCTGCCAGAGGGGAGCGTGCCGACAGGGGCACAGTCGGTGAGGGAAAACGGCCGGATTATTCTGGCGCATGGTGAGGTGACCGGCCATGCCCACGAGGTTGTAGGGGGCGAAGCCGAACTGTGGGAGGCAGCAGGTCTTCGGTACCTGACAGTTGAGCGTATCTCCGAACTTACGCATCAGGAGCATGGCACTATCACTGTGCACCCAGGGGTCTACGAAGTGCGCAGGCAGCGCGAGTACTCGCCCGAGGAGATCCGCCAGGTAGCTGATTAGCTAGGTCTATCCAGTAAGCGCGGTCCGGTGTAGGACAAACCTGAATTGTCAGGCACCGGGCCGTTATCGAAAAGAGGAACTACGATGGGCAGCACTACGAAGACAGCTTTATACAGGTTGGCCCCCGAGCATGAGGCACGATTTGGTGAGTGGGCGGGCAGTTGGATCGCAAACGCGATGAGCACACAGGCGATGAACGAAGAGGACCGGGCGCTCATGCGAAAGGCGATAGAGGGCATGTATGCGGCGGCAAAATTACCACCTCCAAAGCACATCGTCTTTGTCCCCAGTCCATTTGTCCTGCGTTTCGCCGGTGGATTCGCTGCCGCGATTTGGTACCGATACCATCTAGGCCGCAAGGAATCTGTGTCGCTCGCCACTGAGGCCGCCACATGGGACGCCACCAGGGCCGCCACTGAGGCCGCCACTGAGGCCGCCACTGAGGCCGCCACCAGGGACGCCACTGAGGACGCCACCAGGGACGCCACTGAGGACGCCACCAGGGACGCCACCAGGGCCGCCACATGGGACGCCACATGGGACGCCACTGAGGCCGCCACCAGGGACGCCACCAGGGACGCCACCAGGGACGCCACCAGGGACGCCACATGGGACGCCACATGGTACCGGTGCGGGGTTGAGAAGATAGTAGCTTGGGCCAAAAAAGTAGCCGGGGATGATGCTAACTTTTGGCTTCAATGCGCGCAGCGAGCGTGGGCAATGTGGCAGGGAAGTAACCAGTGGTCAGGTTATGACGCTTACCTGAGCTTCTTCCGGCACGTAGCGCAACTGGATTTGCCTGAGTATCTGTCTTACCAGCACTGGGAGACAGCCTCACTCCATGGTGGGCCGCGCATAATGCACCCGGACTTCTGCATGGTATCGGACAGGCCGGAGATACTTCGGGTAGACGACCAGAACCGCCCACACTGTGATACCGGCCCTTTCTGCCGTTGGCGCGACGGGTCGGCTCTGTATGCCATCCACGGGGTGAGAGTACCGGCCTGGATTATCGAGCATCCAGAGCTGCTTACTGTGGCAGGCATAGATAAAGAGCGCAACACCGAGGTACGGCGGGTGATGGTAGAGCGCTACGGGCAAGCGCGCTACCTTGTGGACAGTGGGGCCAAAGAAATCCACCGGGATGACTGGGGAGTGCTCTACGGAAAAGACATTCCCGGCGATGAGCCTCTGGTGATGGTTAAGGTAGTCAACAGCACGCCCGAGCCAACGGGAGAATTCAAGGACTACTGGCTCAGGGTGCCCCCTACTTGCAGAACGGCACATGAGGCCATCGCCTGGACGTTCGGGGAGACCCCTTCGACCTACCAGCCACAAGTGCAAACATAGAACAGTGAAGCCCAAACTACGCACCGCAACCATGAGCATGGTCTTCAGCCTGGGATTCCTGATGGGGATTGGCTTCACCCTGTTGTTCATCATCCTCATGCTCGCCGGTGCCTCTGTGGGTAGCAGCGGGCCTCACTAAAACAACCTATTATCTTTTCCTCCTTTGGCCCCGCCCTGGTGAGTCCGCCCAGCTCGCTGGGGTCGAGGCATCAAGGGAGAGGTATTCCACGGCAAATACATTTCAATCTGAGGAGGTTCAATATGGCGGCTATTGAGGAGAGAGACGATCTGGTAGAAGACTTCGCGGAAGACGCGGTAGATGCCCCGTACACCCTTGCGGAGCAAGCCCTGGGCATCGAGGTAGATAAAGTCGTAAAGATGCCCGTGGCGTGGCTGGTAGAGGACCCTGCAAACGAGCGCCAGGCCCTCGTCGAGGTCGCGACCGCGACATGAGCACTGGGCGGCCACAACTCAAGGGCGTAGGAAAGAACTGGACACCCGCCCAGGTGCGGTACCTCCGTGATAACTATGGTCTACGCAGCGACCAGGCCATAGCTCGTACTCTCGGGCGCTCAATAGTAGCGATACGCCTGAAGGCGCTCAAGATCGGCATCAACCGAACTACCAATTTCTTCACAGCATCTGACGTCAGACGCATCTTCCAGGTAGACGTGAACAAAGTACTTCACGACTGGATTGCCAAAGGTTATTTGACAGCTTCACGTAGCCACGTCGGTGTAGGTCCTCGCAAGGTTTGGTGTGTGCTGGGTAAGGACATCGCCGCCTTCCTTATGGAACACCCTGACAAGTACAACTACAAGCTCATCGATCCCATCGACCATCCTGTGTGGCGTGCTCTGGCCGAACGCGTTGCAAACGCAACCAGCATAAAACCGAGCATCAAACGTACCAACTGGACAGCCGAAGAAGACGCTTTCCTACTCAACCACAACAACCATATGACCTACGACGAGTTGGCTGCAAAGCTACCGGGGCGCACCAGCGAGGCCGTTCACTACAGATTGGAGGTGCTACGGGAAAAGGGACACTTGGTACCTCTCAAAAAGAACTGGCGCACCCGTAAGGCTCGCGGAAAAGTGGCACCCAAAAGACCCTGGACCAAAACTGAGATCCAGTACCTTCTGCAGCACTGGTATGCGAGCTTAGGCGACGTCTCAGATCTACCACCTAATGAACGTAGGGCGCGCAGGCGCGCGCTAGAAAATCAAGTAGCCAAACACTTGAAACGTTCCAAACTGGCTTGCCTTACAAAAGCCGTTGAATTGAAGGAGAGCCAGCGAGGAAGACGTCAAGACCTTGAGAACGCAAATAAAAAGCAACGTGAGGTTGCAGCATGAGCGGCTTCCCTAGTACCAGCGACCGCAAGCTCGGGTACCAGAAGAACCTGTCACGAAGACAAGCTCGCTGGACCGAAGAGGACGTCGAGATACTGACCGAGCGCTTTGGCCTGATAACTGATGCCTGGCTTGCTCGCATCCTCGGGCGTACCAAGAAAGCAATCAGAGTGAAGGCCCAAAGACTCAAGCTCTATCGTACCGCCAACTTCTACACGGCGACCGACGTGGCCAGGATCTTTGGTGTCAACCATTCACACATTGTGAGGTGGATAGCAGCCGGCCTCATCAGCGCCAGGAAGATCAACAAGGGTGCCGGTAAAGGCTCCCCCTGGGTAATTACGCAGGAAGCCGTCGAAGCATTCATTCAGCAGTACCCGGCCAAGTACGACCACAGACGCATTGACTGGGTTACCAACCGCTACTACCGCGACCTGGCCAACCTCTACGTCGATAGCAGCAATCGAACACGGAGCGGGCTGAGCTGGACCTTCGAGGAAGAAACCTTCCTCATAAACAACTACCGGCGCAGAAGCTACACCGAGCTTGCCGCGGTCCTTCGCCGCACCGAGCATGCCGTAGACACGAAGGTGCAGGAACTACGGCGGCGGGGAAATTTTATGCCGAGCAAGACGCCCGGCAGGCCCTGCAAGAGTCGCAAGGCCCCAACCTCCACAAGAAAACCGTCCCGGATTAGCACCAGGGAAGCTTCGGGCAGAGGAGACAAAGCAGCATGACCGCACCTACCAAGCCTACCTTGCGAGACCAATTCTACACCTGCCTGGAACATGGCTACTCGGTGATCCCCCTCCAGCCCGGCAGCAAGAAGCCGCTTCTTCAGAGCTGGAAAGAATACCAGGAGAGATTGCCCACCCCGGAAGAAGTAGACGAATGGCTGCGCAAGTGGCCTGACGCCAACCTGGGAATTGTCACGGGCGCAGTATCCAGGTTGGTTGTGGTAGACGTGGACCGCGATCATGGCGGCGAAGAGTCCCTCCCTGAGCTGCTACCTGACCCCCTGCCGGATTGTGAGATTGTGCAAACACCACATGGGCGGCACCTTTATTTTAGGCACCCTGGCCCAGGTCGGCGCATTGCCAACCGTGTCGGTATTCACCCCGGCATCGATATCCGGGGGGATGGCGGCTATGTAGTCGGCCCCGGCTCAGTTGTAGATGGGATCGAATACGTGGATCTCAGCGAAGCCACAGAGGGCAGTGATGACGTTGCCTAAGTCACACAACGGTGGGCTGCCACCGCTACCTGACACACTCCTGGCCCTGTGCGAAGAACGGGGCGGGGGCGATGCCTCGAAGCCTGCACTGCAAGTCATCCGCCCGGCCGACCCATCAGCTTACAGCGACCGCGAACGCAAGTACGTTCTGGCCGCGCTGGAGCGGGAGGCTCAGAAGGTCGAGCACGCTCCCGACGGCAGCAAGCATGTCCAGCTCCGTAACTCAGCCCTCGCGCTGGGAGGCTACGTGCCCATTCTCACGGAAACGGAGATAGAGCAGCGCCTGTACAGGGCCATTGAGAATAGGGCAGAGGACAAGCACAAGGCTCTACAGACGATCCGGTGGGGAATCAACAACGGCAAAGCCAAACCGCGCGAGGTGCCGGAACCTACAGTCTTGAGGATCAGCCTGGCTCGCAAATCCCAGGAAGCAACCGCCAACTCGGAAGTTGAGGAAGGCCACGGGCTGGAGCTAAGAGAAGAGCTTGACGTGGACCAGCTCCTCCAGCAGGCCCCCTACACCGAATGGGGCAATGCCGAGTGCCTGGCAGCCATGTACGGCGATCTCTTCCGCTACGATCACATCCTGAAGGTATGGCGAGTGTGGGACGGTAACCGGTGGCAGATCGACAGCAACGGCGAGGCCGAGCGCACGGCTATTGAGGTAGTAAGGACGCGACGGGTATATGCCGAGCAGATAGCAGACGAGGCGGCCAGGAAGAAGGCCCTTACCTTCTTCAACGGGAGCGAGAACACCGGCAAGCGTAAGGGACTGCTGGCCTCGGCCGAGAGCCTCCCGGGGTTTGCTACCAGCATCGACCAGTACGACCAGGATGATTGGCTGGTGGCCACGCCCAATGGCACCCTCGATCTACTATCTGGCACCTTCATCAGCCCTTCACGGCGCGCCGACCTTATCACCATGCAGCTCGGGACGCACTACGATCCGGAGGCCCACGCCCCCAGGTGGCGCTTGTTCCTCGAGGAGGTATTCGGGGGCGACGTCGAGCTGATCCGCTACATTCAGCGCGCCGTCGGCTACTCCCTTACGGGCATCACGCGCGAGCAGGTGCTCTTCCTGTGCCACGGCCGCGGGGCCAATGGGAAAAGCACCGTGATGGAGATCCTTTCGGTGCTCCTAGGCGACTACGCGGCCAACACACCATTCAGCACCTTCGACGGCGAGCGCACCTCAGAGATCGCCTACTACCTGGCCGAGCTGCGCGGCAAGCGCCTGGTCACTCTAATAGAGAACGACGAAGACCGCCGGCTGGCCGAGGGGCGGGTGAAGGCGGTAACCGGCGAGGACCACATCACCTGCCGTACCCTCTACTCCAAGCCGTTTAGTTACCAGCCCAAATTCAAGATGTGGCTGGCGATGAACCACAAGCCCATAGTCCGGGGCACCGACCGCGGCATCTGGCGCCGACTCAAGATCATTCCGTTCGAGCAAAACTTCGAAGGGAAAGAAGATAGGGGCTTGCGAGACGTGTTGAAGCAGGAAATGCCCGGCATCCTGAACTGGGCGCTCGAAGGCCTTCAAGAGTGGCTCCAACACGGCCTGGGGAAAGCCAGAGCTATCGAAGACGCCACGGAGGAATACAGAAAGGAGTCCGACCTGGTTGGCCAATGGTTCTCGGACTGCTGCGCCTCTGACCCTGGGCAGTTCATTTCTTCCGCCGAAGCCTACCAATCATTCCGGGACTGGTGCAGGGCGCACGGGTTTAGAGAACCAACCGAAACCTTCCTGGGCCGCAATATCACCGACAAGGGTTTTACTCGAGACAAGTTCCGAGGCAAACGTGGCTACGTAGGCTTTCGCATTCTGGCCCCGGAGACCGCAGCCAGAGAAACTTGAAAAATGGACAGGTTGGACAGGTTTGAGGGTTTTTCCCTTAAACCCCCACAAGAAAATATTTTCTTACGAAGGTTAAGGGGGAAATGCCTTAAACCTGTCCAACCTGTCCATTTTTACGCTTAACCCTTCTTATCTTCTTTTTTAAGAAGAAGAAAAAAAGAAAGAAAAAGAAGGGCATCAGGCCAAAGAATAGGAACATTCCGAGAATGGCTATTCTCATTAACTAAGTACTTCGGTACTAGGAGGGCAAGTGGCAAAAAGATTATGTCCAATATGTGAAAGTGACGACATAGATTTTGATGCCTGTCACAGATGCCACGGCAGCGCGGTGGTGCCGGAGATGCAGGGTGAGGGTGCTTGGGCCGCATCTGTGTACTTTGGCTGTGAAGATTGCGGAGGCATGGGCGGTATTTACACGTGCGAAAACGGACATTCATTTGAGCAGGAACCAACGGAAAGCGAAAGTTGGGATAGGTTGCAAGATGCCGGGTCATGGGAAGACTGATGGAGACATCCATGAAAACCAACCAGGGGGGGGGGGCCGAAAAGAAGCTCCCAGGATGTAGCCTACCACAGAGGCTATCACGCAGGCCGCGAGGGGCAGCCGTTCGAGAGCTGCCCGTACAGGGACAAGCGCCAGGTCGAGGGGCCGGGTCGAGGCAAGCCGACCTGGGCGCTAGGGTTTCGCCGGCAATGGCAGAGCGGCTGGCTGGCCGCCACGCAAACATCGTTCTTTGATCTTATCGAGAAAGCTGGCTAGTGAAGGGAGTTGGACCATGAATGATCGGCCTGGAGAAGTTGGACAAGATGTTGATGAACTGGATGGCTGGCAGCCCTGGTATGTGGTAGATGGGCCTATGGGGGCGGGCGTGCTCGCGGGGCACCCAGACCCTCAAGTGGGTACTTTTATTGCCGATTGTAGTGCGGCCAACATTTGGGGCAAGGGTATTGAATGTGCCGAGAATATTGTGAAGGCGCATAACTCTGTGCCGATCCTTAGACGTAAACTTGAGAACCTTGAGATCGATGTGTTTCAGATTAGGAGTGAGTTGCTTCTTGCTTCGCTCATCATCGAGAACGTCAAGCATTCAACGGCCGCCGCCCTTGCAATGAACTATGCCCAGGTCCGCAGGATGACTAAGTTCCGTGGCGAGTTGCTGCAGCGCTGGGATAAGCGGCATGAGGCAGTATCTCCAGCACGCCCTTCTATTGTCGTCCTGTGCGGCTCTACGCGCTTCCATGCGGCTTTCCAGCGTGCTAACTATGAGGAGACCATGCAGGGCAAGATAGTGCTCTCCGTGGGCTTCTACGCTAATCCTGCTGTGTTGGCCCAGGTTCACGGAGAGAATGTCGGGATAACGCCCGAGGAAAAGCTCCAGCTCGACGAACTGCACAAGCGGAAGATCGACCTGGCCGACGAGGTTCTCATCCTCAATGTGGGCGGCTACATAGGTGAGTCGACTCGGAGCGAGCTCGAGTACGCTCAGCTCCTTGGCAAGCCTGTTCGGTTCCTGGAGCCGGTGGAGGTGCCCGCGTGAGCACTATTGTGAAGACAACTCGTGAGGGCGAGGAGGCTAATAAATGGTTACAGGCCGCAGCACAGCTTGAAGTGCCTTACACTTTCAGGCACGAGATTGTTCGGCCACCGGGAGCTAGTCGAGTATCGCCACAGAATTGTAGTCAGTGGACACTTACTATCGAGGTGGAGGAGCCTCCCACTCAGAGGCTAGAGGAGATGCGGCCATGAAGACTACCATAGCTACCGACCAGTGCCGGTCCTGCCACGCTCCCATCCTGTGGCTGGTGAATACCACAACTCAGAAGCGCGCGCCCATCGATGCCGAGCCTACCCCCGACGGTAACATCCTGGTGATGGGTAATGGCACCTACCGGGTGTTGAAGGCCAACGAGCGGGATGATCCTACCATAACCAACTATACCCGCCATACTAACCACTTCCAGACCTGCCCGGATGCTGCGAAGTTTGCCGGAGGAAAGAGATGAGTGGCAAATATGCAACCAATACAAAGGTTAGCGAAGAGAAGTCGAGGGAGGAAATAGACAAGGCTCTCAAGGGGTATGGTGCGACTAAGCGTGTGTACGGCTTTGATGATGACAACAGTCTGGCGCGCATTCAGTTCGAAATGCGCAACCGCCGTCTTCGCTTTGATCTACCGATGCCTCTGCTTAGTTCATTTGCCTTGAGCGATACTCGTCGCATACCGCGTACTGCAGAGAGTGCGAGAACAGCCTGGGAGCAAGCATGTCGGCAGCGATGGCGTGCTTTAGCCCTGGTGATAAAGGCCAAGCTGGAGGCCGTAGACTCTGGTATCGTGACTTTTGAGGAAGAGTTCCTGGCACATGTTGTCTTGCCGAACGGCTCTACTGTTGGCGAGTATATGGAGCCTCAGATCCAATGGGTATACGACACCGGTCAGATGCCGACAATGCTACCTGGTTTGCCTGAAGATGTTGCAGGTCTATTGGAGGGTCCGAAATGAAACCAACCATCTACACCTTTGGCTATACCGGCTCCTCTCCGGAGGATCTCAAGGGCTACATGCAGGCCCTCGACGCGATCCTGGTGGACGTGCGCATGTCGCCCTACAGCCGAGCCCCTCACTGGACTGGTGCCTCGCTGCGGGTCCAGGTGGGCGATGATCGCTACATCGGCTGCCCCCAGCTCGGCAATCGCAACTACAACAAGCCGGGGCCTATAGAACTCTTCGCCCCGGAGATCGGGCTACGCATGGTGCGTGCTCTTCTTCAACATTATCCGGTTATCCTCTTATGCGGCTGCCAGGACGTGGTGACGTGCCATCGCAAAGTGGCCGCCGACTACCTGGCCTGCGAGCTGGGGGCCGACGTGGTCCACCTCCCTACGAAGTTCAAGAGCTGGCAGCGAATCTCTAATGAGCGGGAGATACGCTGCCTCACTCTAACGCAGCCCTGGGCCAGCCTCGTGGCCGTGGGAGCCAAGCATATTGAGACCCGGTCCTGGAAGACTGACTACCGCGGGCTGCTCGCGATCCACGCGGCCAAGGCCTGGACCGAGGACGACCAGATGCTGCTGGCCAAGGAGCCTTTCAGGACGCCCCTACGCAACGCCGGCTACCACCTACCGCATCACCTGCCTCGTGGCTTTATCGTGGCCCTGTGCGAGCTTGTTGACTGCGTACAAGTGCTTCCGGGATTGCCTCGTCAACCCTTCATGCTCACCAGCACCGGCATTCGTCTAGACGTGCAGATACCGCCGGAGGAGCCGGAGTTGTCCTTTGGCAACTATGGGCTTGGCCGATATGCCTGGGTGCTGGCCAATATCCTTCGTCTTGACGAGCCAATCCCCGCACGCGGGTACCAGAGCCTATGGGTTCCTGATGAGGAACTCAAGGCCAGGATTGAGGCTGTTGTGCCGGAAGTGGCGGCGTAAAGGAATGTAGTTGCTGAAGGAGGTAATCTAATGAGAGTTGAAGTAGTGAGATTTGCAGAAGTTGTAGAACGGGGTATAGCTGCGCATGATGAGGACCGGGGGCCAACAGGTTGGAAAGGTGCTAGTGCGTGGGCACTCTTCAAACGGCTAGAGGAGGAGGTGGCCGAATTACGGCGAGCAATTTTACATGCGTGTAGTCCAGAGATTATAACCAGTGAGGCAGGAGATGTGGGCGCGCTAGCCATGATGATTGCTGATGTTGTTGGAGGTCTTCAGCACGAGGAGCCTTCATGAGCGAAGAACTAACCGGTGCCCAGCTAAAAGCCATAATCGATTACCAGGTGGCCCTCGGTGCCGAGACGCTAGTCTTCGAGAGCTACCAGGCCGCTTCGCCGGTCGAGCGGGAAGTGCTCGCCCCTAAGATCGGCGCGGCCATCGACAGGGTAGACCGGGCGCAAGACGTCCTCGAGGATGTCTTCCCTGAAGGTGTTTTGTATGAGGGTTATTATGAACAAGCCTAATTTTGGGCCTAATTCCTCCGTCCCCCACTGGGCAAACCGTACTCGCCCATCTGGCCGTAATATGCCTACAATTACGATGATCAATAATCCAACGGAAGACGAGTGGTATGCAGCGAGCCGTGAAGAGATGCAGGCAATAGCCAACCCGGACTCCTTTATAGGCGGTTTGATACGTCCTCACGCCGCGCTGCTTTCACTGCCTTATTTGTCGTGGAATTAGGCGCCGCGGCACCCCCTACCAAACGCCTATTGACACTTGTTATGTAAATCCACTACCATCCTACTAAGGTCCTCTATAGCTTTGTGCTGGAGCCTGGCCCTAACCCGGTCAGGCTCTTGAGCGTACTATAGGCGATCTACTTATCTACTTTGTTTTAGGGGCCAGGATTGCAGGTGGCGGTGGCAGAGGCAGAGGCAGAGGCCGTGTCAGGCAAAGCTTTACAGACTGACAGCATGGAAGCATGGGATGCTTTCCGCTTGGCTATAGCCGCCGAGACCGGACGCCCCATCGATGATCCTTTCGTGATGTCCGCGGCTCATGCGATGCAGGCTATTTGTAGCGGCCTGGTGAACACACTGGAGCATGGCTGGGGCGACGGAAGGCTCTACATTGAGAAGCATCAACTGGTAGGCTCGGCCTTCGCTCCCCTGGTAAAACACCGATGGGGGCCATAATATAGCCCGAAAGTACTACTCTCAACCCCTAGCTTAATATGCAACTTCTCTGCTATCATCTCGACATAACATAGCGGCACCTTTATACCAGCCGCACACAACCGACTACTGGACACCAGAGCGGCCACCTTTCTTTACTGAGAGGGTGGCCGCTTTTTGCATTCAAAAAGGTCTATAAGAACCGGGCTACCAATTGGAACAAACTGCAACCACGCTCACATACATCGAATACATCTGGAATCAGGTCATACCGAGGGACTTTCAACCCCCTATACCGGTTCCCTTCAACAGGTGTCCTCACTGCCAGGGCAACATCCTGGTATCGAAGCAAGGCGTTTGGTGGGACCTGAAGTGTTTACAGGCCGGCCACACCATCGCGGACTACAAGCCCGGCAATAAGGATTGGCGGCGCTTCCCCGCCCCTCTGGAGCGATCCAGGGGCACTATGGGAGCTATGGGCACGATAGATGGCTTCGGTGATGAGGACATCGAAGCCATCTTCGGCCCTGTTGTCATGCAGAGCCTCGAGGAGTTGCGGGCCGCGGAGCTGGTAGCGGTAGACGAGGAACTTTAGATGACGGACGCGCAAACCCGGACAAATCGGACACCTGAAAAAGCAGGGAAGGCCGATAAGGTCGAGGAGCGCCAGGACGCCAAGAAGGCAAAGTTCCTTACGACACTGGCCAAGAGCTGCAATGTGAGCTACGCCTGCAAAGCAGCTCGGGTAGGTCGGTCTACTGTTTACGAGTGGCGGGAGGCGGATATCGAGTTTGCAAGGGCCTGGGATGAAGCTGAGCAGAGCGCGGTAGAGGGCCTCGAGAGAGAAGCCTGGCGGCGCGCCCAGGAGGGCGTCAAGCGGAAGATACCTCACTATGCCTACGGTAAAGAGGTTGGGCATTCAGTCGAGACGGTCTACTCAGATACGCTGATGATCTTTCTCCTCAAGGCCCATGCACCGAAGAAGTACCGGGAAACGGTGAACATGCAGGTGAGCGGGGCGAACGGCGCGCCTCTAGTCCGAGAGGTCATTGTGAATTTGGCCGTTCGAGGAGCGGAGACGGCAGGAGCCATAGAGGCAGGGAATAGTGCCACCGACGAACCTTTGGGAACTGGATAGTGAGGGATGCCTAAGTCTCAACTTCCATGAAGGTCAGTCGCGGGGCTGGTTATCGGACAAGAGGTTTATTTTCCTCCTCGCGGGCACCCAGGGCGGCAAGACGAGTTACATACCCTGGTGGCTGTGGCGAGAGACCGGACTGAGGGGACCTGGTGACTATCTAGCGGTTACCTCTTCCTACGATCTTTTCAAATTGAAGTTTCTGCCTTCGA
The DNA here is from genome assembly GCA_036389075.1 of Chloroflexia bacterium. Lineage (GTDB taxonomy): Bacteria > Chloroflexota > Chloroflexia > QHBQ01 > JADMIH01 > JADMIH01. The sequence goes on from DASVQO010000518.1 coordinate 36,694, forward strand.
TGCGTGAGGTGTTTGAGCACATCCTGGGCATCGGGCGGTACTGGTCCAATCACAAAGTTATCGAGCTTGCGGACCCGGTTACGCGCAAGTTCAAGGCGAACAAAGCTGACGATGACATGTGGGGCCGGATCATCCTTCGCTCGGCCGAGTCGGGTGGGGGCCTCGAGTCTTCCACGGCCAAGGCCGCAGCTCTCGATGAATGCGGCCAGGACGCTTTCACGGTAGAGACCTGGCAGGCAGTGTTGCGTAGGGTGTCCCTCAACAAGGGGCGTGTTCTGGGCGGCACAACCATTTACAACATGGGCTGGATTAAGTCCAACATATACGACCCGTGGGAGCTACGTCGAAAGCAGCCTGGCGGTCACCCGGAGATCGAGGTGATCCAATTCGACAGTACGGCTAACCCGAGCTTCCCCGAAGAGGAGTACATCAGGGCGCGAGATAGTATGCCTCTCTGGAAGTTCAACATGTTCTACCGGGGTATGTTCGAACGGCCGGCCGGGCTGATCTATGACAGCTTTGATGAGAAGCTGCACAAGCGCCCGAGGTTCACGATACCGGATAGTTGGGAACGGTATCTGGGGCTGGACTTTGGCGGGGTGAACACGGCAGCCCTGTTCTACGCCGAGGAACCGGATACGGGAAAGCTCTATCTGTACCGGGAGTACAAGGCCGGCGGCCGAACGGCGAAGGAGCATGCCGAGCGGTTACTCGATGGGGAGCCTATGGTCCCCTTGTGTTTTGGAGGCTCGCATTCAGAAGGGCAGTGGCGCCGGGAGTTTGGTAACGGCGGGCTGCCTGTCAGAGAGCCGGCAGTAAGGGAAGTTGAAGTAGGTATCGGACGCGTGTACGGCGCTCACAAGCGTGGGGAGATCATAGTGTTCGACGACCTCCACGGTTACCTGGAGCAAAAGCTGAGTTACGCCCGGAAGCTCGATGTGAATGGCGAGCCTACCGAGGAAATTGCCGACAAGAGCAGCTATCACTTTATGGACGCTGAAAGGTACATCGTGGGCGCATTGAAACGTGGCGAATTGAATCTGAGGATCTCTAGTCTTTGAGCAAGTCACCCTGGTTTTTCGGAGATGTAGTCAAGAAGCCCGCCACGATGGCGAGGAAAGAGGCTGCATTTCCGATTATGGATGTGGCTGCCGGTTTGGTTGCTACCTTCAATCAGATCAGCACGGCTAACCTGATCACCTATGGCTACAAGCAATGTGCGCTCGTGTTCGCTTGCTTCAGGGCTATAGCTGATGCCTTTGCTCAAGCTCCTCTCCGGGTCTACACCAGGAAAGGTGACGAGATCCCGGACCATCCGCTGCGCCGACTGTTTGAGAACCCAAACCCGATCATGGGCGAGGCCGAGCTGTGGAAGTACCTGATTGTGTACGGGGGTTTTGGCGGCAACGGCTTCCTGCATATGGTGCCGACGAACAGGATCAACCCGGGTCAGAGTCTGCCGCAACCTGGCGAGGTGTGGCCATACCACATAGGCAAGATAGAGCCTATTCCGCTGGGCAACCGGTGGGTGGACCATTATGACTTCCTGCACTCCACCGGGGCAAGGCAGCGGATTGAAGCTGAAGACGTAGCTCATTGGAAATGGGCGGTAGACCCGGAGTACCCCTTCCGAGGGTTATCGCCTTTGGTGCCGGCATCGAAGCAGATAGATACTCTGCACGAGCTGCTCAGGTATACCAAAGCGATCTTGCAGAACGATGCGGTCACACGTGGCATCTTGCATGTGCCTGCTGAGATGCCCCTCACGAAGAGGCAGAAAGACGAACTGCGCCAGGACTGGCAACGCCAATACGGGGAGGAAAATCGTGGGATCGTGGGCTTGCTCGAAGGGGGCATGACCTACGAGCGCATTGCTCTCAACTTTGAGGAACTCGCTGCTGAGGAATTAAGGGCCGGCCTAGAAACCGACGTCTGCATGGCTATAGGTGTGCATCCCTCTGTGGTTGCCGCGCTCGTTGGTTTGAAGCATGCGACTTATAGCAATTTCGAGGAGGCAAATAGAGCCTTCCACATGCAGCTAATTGTGCCGATGTGGGGGTCCGTGGCGGCTGAGGTCCAGTCCAGCATAGTGCCCAGGTTCGGCGGCGACGTTCTTGTCCGGTTCGATACCAGCAAGGTCGATGCGCTCCACGAGAGTACGGACGCCAAATGGAAGCGGGTAATTAGTGCGGGGCGGTATCTAACACTAAATGAAGTCCGCCAGGAACTGGGCAAGTCGCCTATACCAGGTGGCGATGTGATCTTGCCGGACCCCTCACCAGGTGGCTCATTCGGTGGTGGTGATGTGGGAGTAGGCTCGCCGACGAAGAAAGATCTGGACGTACTCGCCACTAAGGCAGCCGGAAGCAAAAAAAAAGAATCGATTGAGGCAAATATAGCCGACGATCTGGAAGCGCACCTCACAGGTGTCTACAAGCGAGTGGCAACCCGGGCAGGCAAGGAAGATAAGGCTTCGGCCGATTTGCTGGACGACGAAGACTGGGACGCGGATGCAGACGATGTTGAAGAGTTGATGCAGCCGCATTACGAGGGTTTATTCGGCATCGCCTACACCGATGCCAACAAGTTGTTACCGGTTGATGTGTCTTTCGACCAGAAGAACAAGTTGGTGCAGAAGGCTATAGGCAAGTTGGGCACGAAGGTCAGGGGTGTTGCGGACACTACTCGAGACGAGATCCGCAGGCTGGCATCGAAGGCGACCGATGAAGGTTGGTCTCCCCAGGAACTTGCCAAGCAGCTTAGAGGGCTGGCTGATCTGGCCCCGGAGAGCGATAGCAAGGTAGATAAGAGCCGAGCCAGGAGCCGGTCGGAGATGATTGCCAGGACTGAGACAACCACGGCCTATAACCTGGGCGGTACCTACGCTTACGAAGAGGCTGGGGTCAAAGAGGTGGACGTGCTCGACGGCGACGGTGACGACGAGTGTGCCTCGGCCAACGGGCAACGCTGGACATTAGAAAAAGCGCGCGACAATCCGATAGCACACCCAGGCTGCACGAGGGTATTGAAACCGGTCATTGAGGGGTAACGAATGAAGCTGGAGCGCAAGGAATTTACAGTCTCGAAGCTGGAGCTTAAGGGCGATGATAGTGGCCCTGGTTCCTTTGGCATGTACCTGGCCACCTGGGGCAACTGGGACCGAGTAAGACCCATTCCGGAGCGGCCGGTTAAGGGTGCGTTTGCCGAGTCTCTAGCAGCCTTCGTCACCGATAGCATGATCCTTTGGGCACACAAGGATGGCAACCTCCCTATCGCCACAGTGCGCAATGCCTATGAAGACGACTATGGCCTTTGGGTTGAAGGTGACTTCCATTCCACGCCCGAAGCCCAGGAAGTGCGCACTGTGATGAAGGAGCGGACCGAGCGTGGCAAGAGCGTGAAGGCCTCGATGGGCTATATCACCCGCAAGCATGATTACGTGCCGATGGAAGATAAGAACTTGATTGCCGAAGGTATTACCACCGGCCGCGAGCTAAAGAAGATCGACCTGTATGAAGGCTCTATCGTGAACATCCCAGCCAATCCCCTGGCCGCCGTCGGTGGTGTGAAGTCTCTCCTGGCTGATGTTACCTCCGGTGCCCGTAGTGTCAAAGGTCTTTTCGAAGAGAGGTACGCCGAGCGGAACAATTCTCTTTACTCGCTTTTCGATGTGCTGTGCTCGGTCCTCTGGGACATCGAGTGGATGGCAGAGCTGGCCGATGAAACGGGTAACCCGTTCGACGTGCCGGCTATGGTGCACGAAGTTCTAAGCGAGTTTACAGCGCGCGTGTTTGCGACCGTCATGGGTACGGTCGCCAGAGAAGATGGGGCAATGGTTGCCAAGTCCGGCCTGAGTGCTGGGACCGGCATGGCAGCCCACCTGGAGGCCGTGAGTGACGCGGTCAAGGGATTAGCGCCTCGTGTGCAGGCACGCATAGATCTGCTCCTCAGTCAGAAGGAGGGGCGCATGTTATCGCAGGCCAACGTGGACAAGCTCCAGGCGCTGCGAGACGGACTGGACCAGGTAGACCCGCTGAAGGAGATGATCGACGAACTCCTGGTCGCGGCGCAACCGAAGTCCAAGGCAGCCGAGGATGAAGGAGACAAGAGCTTTGTTAGCTTGCTCCGTAAGTCGAAGGCATTAGAGATCGCCCTGCAGATATAGGGCGCAGACACCATTCAGAACTTACTTATTCAAAGAGGAGAACAATAATCGATGACACCTGAAGAGATCGCCCAGCTTAAGGCCGAGGCAACCCGGTTGCACAAGGAAGGCCAGGACAAGCTCAACGAGTATCGCGGCAAGGCAATGCCCGCGGACGTTGAGCAGACCGTGGATCGCCTCTTCGAGGCGGCCACCAAGAAGCTCGAGGAGGCCACTCGCGAAGAGAAGGCCGCCAGGCTCAACACGCAGCTCGGCACGGTCGATGAGACCAAGCGCCTCTCGGCCGACTTCGAGATCAAGGGCGGCGCAGGCGAGCGCAACCCCGGTAATGGTGCGGGCACCAGCCCGGCCGACGACCTGCACGTCAAGGCGTTCAACAAGCTCCTGGTTGCGGGCGAGAAATCTCTCACAGCCGAAGAGCAGCACGTCTT
>DASVQO010000519.1:0-6491 GCA_036389075.1 Chloroflexia bacterium
CCGCTACCAGTACTGCCACCAGGACGGCCACTGCTACATCTACTGCCGTCGCAGGCTCTAGCCCGACTGCCACCTTCACAGGTGTCGCCAGCGCTACGCCTACCGCTACCTCTGTACCGGCGAGCCGCACACCCGTGCCCCCGAGCGTTACAGCGACCTTGCCTCCGAGCAACTGCAACATACAATTCAGCGACGTGCCGGTAGGCTCGACCTTCTACCAGTACGTGCAGTGCCTGGCCTGCAAGGGCATCCTCGGCGGCTACTCGGATGGCACGTTCCGCTCTAACAACGACGTGACGCGGGGCCAGCTATCGAAGATCGTCTCCAACGCGGTGGGCTTTGATGAGCCGGTATCGGGGCAGACGTTTACGGACGTGGCCCCCGACAGCCCCTTCTACGCCTACATCGAACGCATCGCTCGACGCGGCATCATCGGCGGCTACGCGGACGGGGCCTTCCGCCCCAACAGCCCCGCCACCCGGGGCCAGATCTCCAAGATCGTCGCCAACGCCGCCGGTTACAACGAGCCTGTATCGGGGCAGACGTTTACGGACGTGGCTCCCGACAGCCCCTTCTACACATACATCGAGCGCATGGTGGGCCGTGACGTTATAGGCGGCTACGCGGACGGCACCTTCCGCCCCAACAACAACGCCACTCGCGGGCAGGTAGCCAAAATCGTGAGCAACGCCTTCTTCCCCAACTGCCAGCCTTAGCCCGCGGGGCCTGGGCAGGAGACGGAACCGCCAAGACGCCAAGGACGCCAAGATAACGCCAAGTCAAGTTAAGTGCTCTAAGCAAGAGGAGCAGGGTACGACATCACGTACCCTGCTCCTCTTTGTATTCTCTAAACCTCAATTCTTCTCTGCGCGCCCTCTGCGTTCTCTGCGTCTCTGCGGTGAACCGTTCTCTATTCTTGGCGTTATCTTGGCGTCCTTGGCGTCTTGGCGGTTCCGTCTCTTTTAAATACATCCAAAATCACCCTTGACAGAACGAGCAAATTAAGTTACCTTAATGTCTGTTTCCTCAGCTTAAGCTGTCGAAACGCAAATTGCCCTAATCTAAGACCAGGAGCGTTAGACTAGATGAACTTTGGAGCTGCCGTTCTTACCTTCCGCGAAGGGCTGGAGGCCGCGCTGATCGTGGCGATCATGCTCGGGTATTTGCGTAAAGTGGGCCGCCTCGACATGCAGTGGTCGGTGTGGGTAGGCGCCATATCGGCGGCGGCGCTGGCTGTGGTATTCACGCTGGTGCTGCAAATGATTGGCGCGCAATTCGACTACCCGGCGAAGGGCATCTACGAGGGTGTGACCTCCCTGCTGGCCGTGACGATGCTCACCTCCATGATATTGTGGATGGCCCGGCAGGCGCGCTACATCAAAGGCTCGTTGGAGCACTCCATGAAGGACCGCCTGGCGCAAGGGGCGGTGTGGGGCCTGCTGGCCCTCGCCTTTATGACGGTGGCCCGCGAAGGCGTCGAGACGGCACTGTTCCTATCGGCCTCGGCCTTCCAAAGCTCCGGTATTGAAACGCTGGTGGGCGGCGTGGTGGGCCTGCTCCTTTCGGGCGTGGTGGCCTGGGCCGTGTACGTGGCGGGGGTGCGACTGCAACTGCGGACCTTCTTCAAGGTGACGAGCATACTGCTCGTGGTGTTCGGCGCGGCCATCCTGCGCTACGCCATCCACGAATTCGAGGAAGTAGGCTGGGTGCCCCCCATCGTGGAGGCAGTGTGGAACACGGGCCAGTGGGTGCCCACAAGCAGCCCGCTTGGGTCGGTGTTGCAGGCGTTGATAGGCTACACCTCGCGGCCTTCGCTCATGCAGCTAATCGGCTACTTCGGCTACCTGCTGGTGTTTGGTTGGCTGGTGGTACGCCCCTCCGCTCCCCGGCAGACGAGCCAGCCGCAAGTTGCCCCGGCGGCCGTCGCAGAGGCGTCCGAGTCAGTGCCGGTGCTGGCCGGTTCCACACAGGGCCAGCCGCAAATGAACAAGAATCTCAGCGAAAGCTAAAAGGAGACCTTTTTTGAAGTTTCAAGCGTTGAAGAGGACCGTGTCCGTGGTGGCCCTGGGCGTACTCGCGGCGGGCGCGTTGTACGGGTGCGGGCAGGACGGGGCCTCGACATCACCCACAGCCACGGTCGGAGGCAGCAGCGGCGGTACCCAGTCGGGAGCGCAGGAGATCAACATCGTAGCCAAGGACAACCTGTTCGAGCCTAAGACCTACACGGCGGAAGCGGGCAAGCCCATACGCATCACGGCTACCAACTCGGGGCAGAACGTGCACGAGGTAGAGGTGAAAGGCCTGCTGCCCGAAACCAAGCTGTCGCCCGGCCAGAACAAGAGCATCGACCTGCAATCGGCGCAGCCCGGCACCTACAAGGTGTACTGCGAGATCCACGAGGACGAAGGCATGGAAGGCGAATTGGTTGTGAAGTAGCCACATACGAGGTAGGTTGCATGGAAAAGCCACCGAGTGACACGTTCGGTGGCTTTTTGCTGTCTTATGCATCGTAGTCCCTAACAACGATGCAGAGTTACAAGGGACGCATTGTATTGTATGCCCTGTCCTAAGCTACAGCCGGTGCCAGGCCAGGTCCTACGCGCAATACAAGCAACAGATAGTGAATCACCAGTACATCACATGCCGAGAGCTTCGCACCAGGTTCTTTTGAAGCCAGTTTACTTTATCGCCTCTGTCATCGTTTTCCCACATTAGATTCGACTTGCTTCCCGAGTGCCAGACAAGATTACACACGTGACCTATTTCGTGGACCAGCGTGTTCTCACTCTTAACGCCCTCAAGATCAAGGGTAAGATAGTCTGTAAACGGGCCCAGGGAACATCCCTGCTTATCTTCTATATTTTGAACTACAAAGACAGTGATGGGGAAATTTAGAGAAATAGGAATAGCATTCCACCCCGCCAGGTGGCTCGCGAAAAACTCTCCAGCTTCCCCTATCTCGTCTTCCACTGCGGCCGCGTCGCAGCGCACGTCTAAGGCGGCGGCTGGGGCTGGCTCTTTGATTACTTCGACTATGTTCTTGCTGTAAGGTAACAGCTTCACATTGAACCTGTCTTTCAAGACTTTCCTGGCGTAGTCTATGGACGCCGTAAGGTCTCCCGGATCGATAAGCGGCCCTGCCTGCTTGGAAAGAATGAAGATTTGGAGTCGCATTTTCTTTTCCGGCCAGGTCAAGAAGCCAAAGAAGAAATCGAATATGCCGAGTCCCACCCCAATTACCGTGGCGGCAATGCGTACTACTACCCTGACTAGAGCCTTCACGAACCGTATGGGGTGGGTGACAATACCTGTTACCACCCTGGCCACAGCCTTCACGGTTTTCTTGAGGGACGACCAGAAGCCGAAGATTATCACGTTTTGCTCCTCCTTGTAGTCAGCGAGACCTATCGGTGCCGGCGGTACGCAGAGAGCTTGGACCAGGAGGCCTCGGAATTGGGCCGGTCTACGTAGCGGTGTTGGTACACATATGCTGTATGGATTGCATCAAGTATATATCGTGTGTCAAGGCACGTAGTTGAGTGGGCAGGGCACCCGCACTCATATGGGTCCCAGCCTTTTCAACCGGTTTCATTTTAGATGCGTTTGGCCTCTGCTCGCTCCACGCGGCCATTGCGTTTCACACGCACGAGTGGTATAATTTACACTTGTGGCGTGTAGCCTTGAGAGCGTTGCGAGCACGATGTGGTGCTTACAAGGCGGTGTTAAAGCGTCGCAGGCGGCAGGGGCCGGTCGAGCAAATCGACGGCGAGAGGCCCAGGCTCGCGTGAAGTGGGCGTAGCCCATCGACTATGAGACTCAGCATACAGCAACAGGCCGTCTCTCCGGCGGCTGACGGGTTTTTCCGCCTCTGCCCCAGCGGCGCGGAGGGCGGGGATGCCCACAGGCTAACCCGATTGCAAGCGACCTCGCGACCTGCCGAGGCCCCGCAGCCGCTTGTTTCGGGCTTCCCTCCACGCTCAACCCTCCCCTTTCCACCTGCCTACCCCCCTCAGTACCTCTCACGATTGCTTCTGCAGGGCGCAGCTTCCAGGCGCAACCGTGCGGCACAGCATGGTGACCGGTATGTGAGCGAACAGTGTGGCGTGGATTGTGCGAGTACTGCCGCCAGGGCGGCGGGCAGATGTGGAAATTGATGTGGATTTGGTGTGAACCGTCACGCCGTGTAAAGCAGTTACGTATATATTAGGTGTAGGCACGCGGACAGGTCGTACGTCGATAGCTACACCTAGCAAGGAAGAGAAGGAAGTTGGCACGTATATTCAATCGCAAGGAAGGCGAAGTAGCGCCGGAAAGCAAGCTCAAGCGCATCCTGGTCCCCGTGAAGGGTTCCGATATTGACGAGGAGGCGATGCGCCTGGCATATACCTACGCCCTGGCTAAGATAGGCAAGGGTCGCCACGTCTCGGTGGACGTCGTGTACGTGGTGGAGGTACCCCACGCGCTGCCGTTGAACGCCGAGTTGAGCGCGGAGATCGAAAAGGGCGAGCGGGCGCTGGACAAAGCCGAGGTGACGGCCCGCGAGATGGGCCTCACCGTCGATGCTTCGATATTGCAGGCACGTGGCGCGGGCGCGGCCATCGTGGATACGGCGCGCGAGAGCGGCGCCGAACTGATCGTCATGGCGACCAGCTACCAGAAGAAGCTCGGCGAGCTTGACCTGGGGCGCACGCTGCCCTATGTGCTCAAGCACGCCCCCTGCCGCGTCTGGATCTGCCGCGCCCCGATGCCGGAAGAGGACGAGCGACGGTAGACGACGGGAATAAGAGACGGAAACGCAAAGCATGCCCTGAGCGCAGCCGAAGGGACGCAAAGGACGCGCAAAGTTGATGAAGGCTCGTTTGATACCGGCCTGCAACTTGTAGCCATTCCAGCGTCCATCGTCTCCTGTCGAAAGGAACATTCGATGAAGATAGTAATTCTTGGCTGCGGGCGGGTGGGTGCCCGGCTGGCCGCTATGATGGAAGAAGACGGGCACGACGTAAGCGTCATCGACGCCGACCCTGTGGCCCTCAGCCACTTGCCCGAGAACTTCGGCGGGCAGGTGGTGCTCGGTACGGGGATCGACGTAGACGTGCTCAAGTCGGCGGGTATCGCGCACGCCGATGCGTTCGCCGCGGTCACCAACTTCGATAACACCAACATCATGGCCTGCCAGGTCTCCAAGGAGATATTCGGGGTGAAGAAGGTGCTGGCGCGCATCTACGACCCCGGCCGCGAGGGGCTGTACCACCAGCTCGGGCTGGAGACGATCTGCCCCACCACCCTGCTGTCCACCGCCGCGCACGACATCCTGCTCACGCCCGAGAGCGCGGGCACCGGCCCTCTGCGCGTGGACACCACCAGGGACGTGGTAGCCGTGGCCAACGCCCTGGCCGGGCGCAACGCCGCCTTCGATAGCGACCACGACCACCAGGCCCCGGGCGCTAACGTCCCCATCGTCAACCACGAGGCGGCACCTTCTACCATGTCTGCCCCCACTCAACCGAACGGCACCGGTGGCGTGGGTAGCGGGCCGGTGAACGGCCAGCAACAGAACGGGCGCGAACGTCGCGGCCTGTTTGGACGCTAGACAAGCAGAAACAACGTACCGGGGCCAGGAGCCAGCAGTAAATAAGCTGGCTCCTGGCCCCGGTCTCTATCCTCTCTATCCACTGGAGAACCGCGCATGTACGTCATTATTGTAGGCGGCGGCAAGGTCGGCTATTACCTGACCAAGACGCTCGTCAACGAGGGAAGCAACGAGATACTGCTGATCGAAAAGAACCCCAAGAAGGTAGCCACGTATGGCGAGCGGTTCGGGTCGGTGGTGCTGGAGGGGGATGGGGCCGAGTCGGGCACGCTTGAGATGGCGGGCGCGGCCCGCGCGGACGTGGTGATAGCCGTCACGGGCGACGACGAGGACAACCTGGTGATCTGCCAGACGGCCAAGAAGATGTTCAACGTGCCCCGCACCATCGCCCGCGTGAACAACCCCAAGAACGAAGATATCTTCAAGCGGCTCGGCATCGACGTTACGGTGTCTCAGACCAACGTGATCCTGAGCATCATCGAGCAGGAGATACCGGAGCGCGGCCTGGTGCATCTGATGACGCTGAAGCACGCCCAGATGGCGATTGTCGAAGCCACCGTGGAGGAAAGAGCGGTAGCCTCGGGCAAGACCATAGCCGAGATTGCTTTCCCCGAGAACATTGTGATCTCCGCCGTCCTACGCGACGGCAACCTCATCATCCCCAGGGGCGAGACAGTCCTGCTCCCCCGCGACGAGGTAATCGCCCTCGCCACCCGCGAAAGCGAACCCGAACTCCGCAGAATGCTGATCGGCTAGCGCCGGAATTCTTAATTTTTAATTCTTAATTCTTAATTGCTGGACGCGGGAGAGGCATTACAAAAGGGGAACAGCCGCTACTTGCCTGGCTGTTCCCCTTTTGCCACTAAACCCAATTAAGAATTAAGAATTAAAAATTAAGAAT
>DASVQO010000520.1:0-1522 GCA_036389075.1 Chloroflexia bacterium
AGACCCTGTTCAACGATGACCTCAAGAATGGTTTCGCGCTCGACCTCCTCATGAAAGACCTGCGTGCCGCCCTTAGTTGGGCAGGAGAGCTTGGTTTGCCCTCCTTCGGCGGCGCGCTGGCCCAGCAGCTCTACAGGCTGGCCCGAACCGAGGAGACCGCCCGGCTCGATTACTCCGTGGTCGCCTCCGTGTACGAGGAAGCCGCGGGCGTGCGTCTGCGCCTCGAGCGCGATGATGAGGACAAGTAGGCTATTGGTGGGCGTTCGCGGGTGTGCTATAATCATGGCGTGCCGGCAACATTGCGCAAGGGCAGGTGTGTAAGATGCGGGCCGAGATCGTGTCTATTGGCACGGAACTGCTGCTTGGCAGCATTACCGACACAAACGCTTCGTATCTTGCCCAGAGGCTTGCCCTGCTGGGCATTGATTGTTTCTACGTTTCGCAGGTTGGCGACAACCCGGCCCGCCTCAAGGAGGTGCTGGCCCGCGCCTGGGGCCGCAGCGACCTTACGGTGACCACGGGCGGGCTTGGGCCCACGGTGGACGACCTGACGCGGGAGGCAATTGCTGAGATGCTGGGCGAGACGCTCTACACCGATGACGGGCTCGCCGAACACGTCAGGCAGTTCTTCGCACGGCGGGGAAGTCCCATGCCCGAGGCCAACCTCAAACAGGCAGCATTGGTGCCATCAGCGGCGCCTATCGACAACCCGATAGGTACAGCGCCCGGTTGGTGGGTTAGCAGGCAGGAGGGCGACAGGCTGCCTATTATGGTGAGTATGCCCGGTGTGCCTTTTGAGATGAAGCGCATGTGGGAAATTGAGGTGGAGCCGCGCTTGCGAGAGCTTAGCCCCACGCGCATTGTGTCAAGGACCTTGAAGGTGCTCGGGATGGGCGAGTCGGCGGTGGAGCAGGTGGTGGTGGACCTCATGTCGGGGGCGAATCCCACCCTGGCCCCCTACGCGAAGCAGGACGGCATCCACCTGCGTATTACCGCCAAGGCCGGCACCGAGGAGATGGCCCGTAAGATGATACAGCCCGTGGAAGAGCAGGTACGCTCGCGGCTCGGACTTGCAATCTACGGGGCGGACGAGGAAAGTCCCGCGGGGGCTGTGCTGGGCCTGCTGGAAAGGGCGGGCACAAGGCTCGCCGTTTTGGAGGTGGGCGAAGGCGCCATCGGTTGTGTGTCGTCCCAGCTCGGTACGTCAGAGCAGGTCGTTGGCGCTATCACTGCAAGGGACTTCGGACACGCTGCACAACTGCTAGCCTCCTCGGATGGTACCAACGGTGATGTTGACCTGCCCGAACTTGCACGATACGCGGGCAAGGGCAGAGCCGACCTCGTGATTGGGGTGGCTGGACGCGTGGCAGATAATCCTGAAAGGGTCGGGTCCGTGGAAGCTGAGTGTGAGGTTGTAGTGGTGTGGCTGAGTGAACCGGGGAGGGAGCCGGTGACCGCCTCGTATCGCTGGCGGACAGCGCGCTCTGAAGTGTTGCGGCTCTTTGGCCTGATCGCGTTGAAT
>DASVQO010000521.1:0-32646 GCA_036389075.1 Chloroflexia bacterium
GCACAACGAAGGATCAGCCGCCCGTGTTTGACTCTTCCTAGTCGGGCCGCAACGTTCCTCTCACCACCCTCATCGTGTAGGTTGAAGACTCTGGCCTACCCACCTGATCCTTCGCTACGCTCAGGATGACAATGGGGAGGCTCAGGATGACAAGGGGGAGGCTCAGGATGACAAGGTGAGACAGGGTCTAAGGTACTTGGCTAAACACAATGCGTGCCAGGGTAGCGGCGGACGGGCGCATAGTGGCGGGCCAGGGGGAGCGCTTCTTAGCTGCTCTGGCCGTTGTGGGATGCGTCCGCCGCGGGTCCGGGCACCTCGTCGCCGTATATGACCACGCCGTCCACGTTGCCGTTCGTGTCGTGCAGGGGGACGGCTGTATAAGTGAAGTAGCGGGCCTGTGTGCCTGTTTCCTCGTCCAGCAGGCGAGTATGAACGTTGGCGACAGTCTGTGGCGCGTCCTCCCTGTAGACGCCGTGCACCAGCTCTATAAGCGCCTTCATGCCAGGCACGGACATGTCCAGGACATCCTGGAAGTTCATGCCCAGCACTTCCTGGCCCCCGAACATGCGCGCGTAGTTGGGATTGAATGCCTCTATGCGCAGGTTAGGCTCGCGCAGGATAAGAATGTAGAAGGGGGCGTGCTCGACCATTTCCAGGAGTTGCTTGCGCTGGGTGGTGAGGCTCCGGGCAAGCTGTATCAGGTCTTCGGTGCGCGCGTGCAACTCGTCGTTGGTGGTCTCAAGCTCTTCGTTGGTGGCCTGAAGCTCTTCGTTGTTGGTTTCGAGTTCCTCGTTGGTGGCCTGAAGCTCTTCGTTGGTGGCCTCAAATTCTTCGTTGGTGGCCTGCAACTCCTCCTGGGCGAGCATGAGTTCTTCGTTGGCCGCCTGTAGCTCCTCGTTGGCGTCCTGCAAGTCCTTGTTCATGTCGCTGAGGCGGCGATTGCTGTTCTGCATCTCGCCCAACAACTCCCTTAATTCGGTCTGCGTCGCGGCCATGCTGCGTCGCAACTCGACCGTGTCAGTAACGTCCTCCACACTGATAACCTGCAACTCCGGGGCGTCGTTTTCAGCCTCTACAGGCACCATCGTGAGGGCAACGTAGCGGCCAGTCCCGCCTCCACCCTGCTCTAGCTCTACCTCCGGCAGGAGCACTGCCGTGCGCTCGCGGAATGCCGAGTCGATGGCGGCGCGGACCTGCGAGTAGGGCAGCCCGCGCACCGTGTGCAGGAAGTCGTGGTCCATCCCCGTGTCGCGTATGCCAAGCAGCCTGCGCGCGGAGGCATTGATGGAGACTATCCGGTAGATGCGGTCGATGACCGCCACCCCGGTTGGTAGCTGGCGCAGCACAAGCTCGTTGAAGCGGCGCAGGGTGAGCACTTCGGGGCCGGGGCCTTCAGACTCAAGTCCCGGCCTCCCTGCCTGCCCGGAAGGCCTAGTCTTAGCCGGTGGCGTGGGGCGGCGCTCCGACCCGTCGTCGGGCAGTTGCAAGGCCGTGTGGGCCCGCATGGGCAGCCTGGGGCTGATGCAGCGATACACCTTCCAGCGCTTGTTCACCTCCTGAAAGCGCGATACCGATGGGCGCACCGTCTCGGCATGTCCCAGGAAGAGGAAGCCCCTGTTATGGCTCAGGGAATAGCAGAAGGTGTCGAGCACCTGCTGCTGAAGCTTCGCCTGGAAGTAGATGAGCAGGTTGCGGCAGACCACCATGTCCATGCGGGGGAAGGGCACGCCCCGGCTGAGGTCTTGCTGGCCGAAAATGACCATCTGGCGCAATGTCTTGGAGACGTGGCAGCCGCCCTGCGCCGGCTCGAAATAGAGCGTGCGGTAAATCTCCGGCAGGTTCGCCAGCAGGTTTTCCGGGTAGAATCCGCGCCGTGCGAAGCTGATCGCCTCTTCGTCTACGTCGGTGGCGAATATCTTTACGTTCCACTGCGGCAGCTCCGGCCCCAGCAGGTCGGCCACGAGCAAGGCGAGAGAGTAGGGTTCCTCGCCCGTGGCGCAGCCCGCCGACCAGATGCGTAGCACGTTGCCTTTGGCCCGGCCCTGCTCGATTAGCTCAGGCAGCACGGTGGTCTTGAGGAAATCGAAGGCCTCGGGATCGCGGAAGAACTCGGTGACTTTGATTAGGAATGCCTTGGCAAGCTCGATGGCCTCCTCGGTGTGTTCCCGTATGAAGTCCTTGTAATCGTCCAGGGTGGGGATGTGGTGCACGACCATGCGCCGGGAGATACGCCGCAGAATGGTGGAGGGCTTGTACTGGGTGAAGTCGATACTGGCCTGGCGGTTGACCATAGCCAGGATTTCTTCGACCGAGTCGGAGGGTTGTTCGTAGAGCGCGGGGGTCTCGGTGCCGTTGATGAGGTCGGCCAGCATGGGGCCTATGTTCTCTATGTCGCCAATGTGGTCCACCGCTGTGGGGGGCAGGGACATAGGCATAGAGGGGAAGTGGGCCGTGTCGGGGTTCTGTATGATGACGAAGCCGCCGTGCTTTTTCACCTCGACCGCGCCTGCCGCCCCATCGTTGCCGGAGCCTGTGAGCACCACGGCAATCAGGCGCTCACCATACACTTCCGCCGCCGTTATGAGCAGGTGGTCAATCGAGGGCTTGGGCCGGTCCACGAACTCGCTAATCTCCACGTGCCCGTCGTTGATGGAAACGTGGCGGTCGGACGGCACCACGTATATCTTGCCCGCCTCGAGCAGCGTGCTGGTGCCGACCGTGACCACGGGCAAGGTGCTGCGCTGGTCGAGAATGGCGGTGAGGTTGCTGGGGCGGTTGGGGTCGAGGTGCTGGGCGAGGACAATGGGGGCGGGGAAGTTGGCGGGGAGTGTGCCCACGAGCACGGACAGGGCCTGTATACCCCCGGCTGACGAGCCGATTACGACCAGCCTGCGCTCAGGATCAACGCCTTCCTGCCCTGGTTGGTCCTCTTGCTTGCCTGCTATGCTGGCGTCCTCCTCTTGCTTGATTTCCAGAATCGCGCCGTCTGCCTGCTTGGCTTTGCTTCGACCTGGCATACTGGGCTTCTCCAATCTAGGTGAATAGAAATAGGTAGTGCGGAAATTGAATGAGAACGTAACGCCACTTACAACACCCCTATTGATGCTGTTGGGATGCTGTGTTAGTTCTTACTCTTTGTTCTTAAGTAGACGTTGATGAACAATATTACAGAGGCGGCAGTAGCTTGTCAAGGCGCACGTATAACGGACGGGATCTCCTCCCTCGGCACGGAGATAGGGGTTGCCCTACCACGGTCGCCCCACAGGGCCACGGTGCGGCCTTCTGCACGCTACGTTGCCCTAGATTTCAGTCGATAGGCGTCTGCTGGTGACCAATGGACCTTGCTCCGTCCGGTCGGCCTATGGCAGTGAGGTCTGGTTGCTCCGTATTTTCGGGCCTGGTGAAGAGCAGTTGGCGGATGACGTTTGCCTGGCGCTCGGTCTCGTCGGCCTTGCTGGTGAACTTGCGCTCCACGATGAGGTGGTTCCGCTTGAGTGCCTGCGCGGCCAGCCGCCGGGAGAGGGTGGTGCTCTCTTCGAGGGAGCGCACGGCGGCCCAGAGGGCGGCCTCCACCGAGATGTTGTGCTCGGCCAGCATGCTTTCCGCCGAGTAGACGTGGCCGGTGCGGCACCTGAAGCGGGGAAGCTCGCTCTCGCGCATCTCCCACAGCGTGCCGTGGCACTCGGGGCACGTGTAGTAGGAAGGGGTGCCCAGGCGGTCGAGGACCTCCGGGTGACTGTCCAGACCCTCGACGATCCGGACCTCTAAATCTAGTCTGTCGGACACCGGGTACCCTCCTTCGTCCTCTGCGGGGCTGTTAGCCAACTCCACCAGCATGGCGGGGATGCCGGAGAGGGGCAGCACGTAGTCCACGTCGCAGTACTGTATGGCGCTAGTAGGCATGCTGGGGAAGAGGGCCTCGTTGGGGTCCTGCACTACCGCCAGCCCGCCGCGCTCCTTGATGTCGATGAGGCCCGCCGTGCCGTCGTCCAGCGCGCCGGTGAGCACCACGCCCACCACGCGAGGACCGTACCAGCGGGCCGCCGAGCGGAAAAGGGTGTCTACCGCGGGCCTGTAATGGTTCTCCTTGGGGCCGTGTACCACGCCGATGTGCCCCTTGTGCACCAGGAGATGGCGGTCGGGGGCGGCCACGTAGATATGCCCCGGCCTTATCTCCTCACCGTGCCGGGCCTGGGTGGCGGGGAGATTGCCCGCGCGGCTCAGTATCTCGGGCAGCCTGCTGGGGCTTTCGGGCGAGATGTGCAGCACCGCGAAGACGGCGGCGGGCAAGTCCTCCGGGAGACGCTTCACCAGGGAGGTGAGGGCTTCCACGCCCCCCGCGGAGGCTCCGATTACAATGATGTCGTGTCCGGGCAAGTTTACCTCCGGGTCGCATGTTTGATGCCGGGTGACAAATATCACCGTGGGAGAGCGAGGTTGCGACGAAGCTAACGCGAAAAGGGGAAGCAGAAGCTATGCCAGCGTTGGGGGTGGGGGGTATGGCGCGAGTAGCGAGGTTGTGCCAGGGTGGAACGGCGGGACCAGGGGTGGCCCCTGTCACCCCGAGTACCATGCTAAGGAAGGAATGTCACTAAGGGAAGCCACATACTTGTACAGCCGCAAAAGGTGCCAGCCGCCGCCTCATCGTGCGATACGAGCCACACAAGGTGCCAGAGGATGCTGAGTGGTGCAGCATAGCCAACACAAGGTGCCAGCCGACGCCCCGCGACTGAAATCGGGGGCTACACATTACCAAGTCCCACAAGGGGACTACCCACAGCCCCTATTCTCCTGGTAGAGGCACACAGCACACAGGCAGTCCCGCAGGGACTTCGCAATGTGTAGCCCCCGATTTCAATCGCGGGGCGTCGGCTGGCACCTTGTGTTGGCTTATTTGTGACATTCCTTCGTGAGTATGGTACTGGGCGTAGCGGAGGATCTAGAAAAGTTGGCGAGGGATGATATTGAATGTTACCGGCTTATGGTGCTGGCGTTCGAGGGCGTGGCAAAGGCAACATCTTAGATTCTTCGCTGCGCTCAGAATGACAGAGGGGGAGTTGGTCCTGGTATCCAACTCCGGCACAGCCGCGACAAGGGAGAGATTGCCTTTGCGTACCACTTTTGCGTACTCATGCATGAACCTTGCGGAACCCCTGGCCGCCCAGTCTCCGAACATTGAAATCACATATAAAATCAACCCGCGACGGCGCATCCGCCTTGACCAGCCCCGCTCCGACCATCTATAGTCTATTATAATGGCCTGAATTGTAACCGTGCGTCGCACCGCTGCCGGGGCTGCCGCAGGGAGGAATAGAGGACACATGACAGACAGCACAGACCGCACACCACAGGGCGAGCAGGCCCAGGGCGAACAGCCGCAGGGTGAGACTGAGGCCCCGCGCTTCGTACAGTTCCTGTTCTTCAAGGTGGACCCCGCGTGGCGCAGGCTCCCCGAGGAGGAGCGCAACAGGGGCAAGCGCCAGTTCGTGCAGGCAGTGGAGCAGTCGGCGGGAGTGAAGACCTTCTCGTACAGCACGCTGGGCCTCAAGGTGGACGCCGACCTGATGCTGTGGCGCATTGGCGGGTCGCTGGACGAGTTGCAGGAGATGCTATCGCGGCTGCTGCGGACGGGGCTTGGTGGCTACCTGCAAGTGACCCACTCGCTGTTCGGCATGACGCGCCCCTCGCAGTACACCCGGCGGCGCACGGTGCAGGAGCAGGCGATAGACGAGCAGGAGAGGCAGCGTTACCTGACCGTCTACCCGTTCAGCAAGACCACCGAGTGGTACCTGATGAGCAAGGAAGCGCGCCAGGGCATGATGAACGAGCACATGCGCGTGGGGCACGAGTACGCGGCGGTGCGCCAGGTGCTCCTCTACGCCACGGGGCTGGACGACCAGGAGTTCGTGGTCGCCTACGAGACGGAGGACCTGTACTCGTACCAGGGCCTGCTGATCGCCCTGCGCTCCACCGAAGCCCGCCGCTACACCCTGAAGGACCAGCCGATTTTCACCTGCATATACCGGCCTCTGCCCGAGGCGTTGGACCTGCTTGGTTAGACGAAAGACTCTAGGAGACGGAACCGCCAAGACGCCAAGGACGCCAAGATAACGCCGAGATTAAGATGAGGGTGTTCTCGCTAGTCGGTGGTTGTGGCTTGTAACCCTCCATCGTCAGGGAAGCTAAAGGAGATTAGAACTTCACATGTCTATTGCCGATACGAGGTTTATGAAGGCTTGCCGGTTGGAGGCTGCGGATACTACGCCGGTGTGGTTTATGCGGCAGGCGGGGCGGATGCTGCCGGAGTACCGCAAGATACGCGAGCGGCACACGCTGATGGACGTGTGCAGGCAGCCTGAGCTGTGCGCCGAGGTGACGATGCAGCCGGTGCGCCGCCTGGGTGTGGACGCGGCGGTGATGTTCGCGGACATTATGCTGCCCCTCATCGGCATAGGGGTGGGCGTGGAGCTGGTGGACAACGTGGGGCCGGTGGTGGCTAACCCGGTCACCAGACTGGAGGATCTTGAGGCCCTACGGCCTATCGAGCCTGAGGAGGACGTGCCGTTCGTGATGGAGGCGGTGCGCATTCTCAAGCGGGAGATGGGCGACAAGACCCCACTGATAGGCTTTTGCGGCGCGCCGTTCACCCTGGCCTCCTACCTCATTGAGGGCAAGCCCACCCGCGAGTTCTCCAGGACCAAGGCGATGATGTACACCGCCCCCGAGGTGTGGCACAGCCTCATGGAACGTCTCACGGTCATTATGACGCGGTACCTGCACGCCAAAGTGGATGCGGGGGTGGACGCCTTGCAGCTTTTCGATAGCTGGGTGGGCGCGCTCGGCCCCCGCGACTACGCCGAGTACGTGGAACCTTACTCGCGGCGCATCGTGGGAGACCTGCGGCAGCGAGGCCTCCCGTTCATCCATTTCGGCACCAACACCGCTACCCTGCTCGACCGCATGAAGGGCGACGGCGGCACTACTATCGGCGTGGACTGGCGCATACCTCTTGACGTGGCCTGGGAGCGCATAGGCTACGACCTGGGCATCCAGGGCAACCTCGATGCCGCCGTGATGTACGGGCCGGATGTGTTCTGGCAGGAGCGCGCCCTTGAGGTGCTGCGCCAGGCGGGCGGGAGGCCGGGGCACATATTCAACCTGGGGCATGGCGTGCTGCCCGACCTGCCCCTCGACAACGTCACCCGCCTGGTGGACTTCGTGCACGAGCACGGGGCGGATTTCCGGGTGGAGCGTGAGCCGGAGGCTGTAGCTGCCAGTTAGGCAAGTCATTAGTAGGTAGTGAATAGACGAAAACGCAAAGACGCAAAGACGCAAAGGACGCGCAAAGTTTAAGGGTTGTTTGTAGCGGCAGGGTACTTCGCAAGGGGAGGAATCTGCTCTGCGGATAAGCATCCCTTAAGTCCGCAGGGCAGATTCTCAGACTATGAGAGGGTCTGGGGTTGTAGGGGCATGATGCATCATGGACTGGTGGATAGCTCCTGTCTTACTACGGCAGTACCCAAGCCCCTTTTATGTCATTTCGAACGTAGTGAGAAATCTCGTCCCACACCGGGATGTCTCCCTTTTCTCATGAGATTCTGTGCCGCAGGAAAGGTGTTACGGGGGTGGTGTGGGACGAGATTTCTCACTACGTTCGAAATGACATAAAAGGGGCTTGGGTGCTCACGTTCCACGACTTTGTTTCGGGGTAATCTACAAAGCGACAGAGAGGACTTAGGCAAAGCATGTTCGCAAGTAACAAGCCGGTGGGCGTTTTGCTGATGGCGTATGGCACGCCCCAGGACGAGAGCGAGGTGGAGGCGTATTTCACGCACATCCGGGGTGGCCGCGTGCCTTCGCCCGAGGCGGTGGAGCGCCTGAAGGAGCGGTACAGGCTCGTTGGTGGGAAGACCCCCTTGCTGGAGATAACCAACGAGGTGGCCCACAAGCTTGAGGAGCGGCTGCGGCGTGAGGCAGGCACCGGGCAGGCTTTCAGGGTGTACGCGGGCATGAAGCACTGGCACCCGTTCGTGGGCGACGTTATGGAGCGTATGGCCTCGGATGGTGTGGAGCGGGTGGTGGCCTTCGCGCTGGCCCCGCACTGCTCGCTCATCAGCCTGGGGGGCTATCGCAAGGCTGTCGAGGAGGCCCAGGAGCGGCTCGGCCGCCCGTTTGAGGTGCCGTTCGTGAAGTGCTGGCACCATAACGAGGCGTGGCGCGACATGATGGCGGGGCTGGTCCGAGAGGGGTTGGAGCAATTTCCCCAGGACGTGCGGGGAGATGTGACAGTGGTGTTCAGCGCCCACAGCCTGCCGGAGCGGATTCGCACCTGGGACGACCCGTACGAGCGGCAGTTGCTCGAGAGCAGCGAGGCCGTAGCCCGCCTGGTGGGGGTGCGCGATTGGCGCTTCGCCTTCCAGAGCGCGGGCCACACCGGCGAACCCTGGCTAGGCCCCGACATAGTGGACTTCCTGGAGACCCTGCACGCGGAGGGCGCGCGCAACGTGTTGTCCGTGCCGATTGGCTTCGTATCCGACCACCTGGAGATACTCTTTGACCTGGATATTGAGGCCAGGGACAAGGCGGTCGAGTTGGGCGTTACTTACTACCGGACGCAGATGCCCAACGCCCGGCCTGAGTTTATAGATGTACTGGCCTCGGTGGTGAGGGAGCACCTGGAAGCGCCCGCGCCGTGCTGGTGCTATCCATCGCTCGATTACGCGCCGGTGAAGTTTGTAGAGGCAAGGGCGGCTGCCCTTCCGAAAGCATGACAGAGCAAGCCAAAGCAAGAGATATAGGCCGGGGAGAGGCAGCGGGACGGCGCGTTCTGCTGCTTGGCACGCGCGCCAGCAAGCTTGCACTCGCGCAGGCGGAGATCGTGCGCCAGGCTCTGCTCGCCTTAGAGCCTGGCCTGGAGGTGCGGTTCGAGACCATCACCACGAAGGGTGACATTGTGCAGGACCGGCCCCTGAGCGAGATTGGCGGTAACGGCCTGTTCGTCACCGCGATAGAGGAGGCGCTGCGGTCCGGTACGATAGACCTCGCGGTGCACAGCGCCAAGGACCTCTCCTCCCTGCTCCCGCCCGATATGGCATTGGCGGCGTTCCTGCCCCGCGCCGACGCCCGCGACGTGCTTGTGTCGCGGGAGGGCCACACCCTTTTGTCGCTGCCGCCCGATGCCGTGCTGGGCACGAGCAGCCCCCGCCGTACGTGCCAGGTATTGGCCGTGCGCCCCGACCTGCGGGTGCTCGACATCCGGGGCAACGTCGATACGCGCCTGCGCAAGCTGCACGCCGGGGAGTACGACGCCATCGTGCTGGCGGCGGCGGGCCTGGCACGGCTGGGGCTGCTCGACCGCGTAACGGAGTGGCTGGACCCCGGCGCGATGCTCCCGGCGGTGGCCCAGGGCGCGCTCACTGTAGAAGTACGCGCCTCCGACCGCTTCATGCTGGACCTGGCGGGTAAACTGGACGACCCTGCCACGTCAACGGCGGTGAGGGCGGAGCGTGCGTTCCTCGCGGCTATCGGTGGCGGCTGTTCGCTTCCCGTGGGTGCGTATGCCACGCTGGAGGGCGGCCATTTGCGGCTTAGAGGCATGATAGGCGCACCCGACGGCCGTATGCTCAGGGGCGAGCACGTTGGTGACGGGAGCCAGCCTGAGCTAGTTGGCCGGGAACTGGTGGCGGCGCTGCTTTCCGAGGGTGGCCGAGAGTTGATAGAGGAGAGCGAGGCGCTGGCGCGATGAA
Organism: Chloroflexia bacterium; assembly: GCA_036389075.1. GTDB lineage: Bacteria > Chloroflexota > Chloroflexia > QHBQ01 > JADMIH01 > JADMIH01. Next base: position 9,747 of record DASVQO010000521.1, read on the forward strand.
GGATACCCCTACCGGTGTCACTACGGCGAAATTGTCCCTGCAAGGCCGCCGCATTGTAGTTACTCGTGCTCGCGAGCAGGCAGCGGGCCTGGTGCAGAAACTGCTGGCCCTCGGCGCCGAGCCGGTGGAGTGCCCCGCCATTTCGATAGCGCCGCTTGAGGACTTCGGGGAGCTAGATGCGGCCATTGCACGGCTTGAGAGCTACGACTGGGTGGTCTTCACCAGCGTCAACGGCGTGGAGGTGTTTGCCTCCCGCATGTCGGAGGTAGGAGGGGACCCCACCGCCCTATGCTCGCGCAAGCTGGCCGCTATCGGCCCGGCCACGCGCTCGCGGCTGGAAGAACTGGGGTGCGCCGTCGCCTTCATGCCCGACAGCTACGTAGCCGAGGCGATAGTGGAGCAGATAGGCGACGTGCGAGGCTGCCGCGTGTTGCTGCCCCGCGCCGATATCGCCCGCAAAGCCCTGGCTGAAGGCTTGCGGCAGTTGGGCGCGCGGGTGGACGAGGTAGCGGCCTACCGGACGGTGCACGGCGATGCGACCGCCTCGCTCGTAGAGCAGCTAGCCCGGCATGCGGTGGATGCGGTCACTTTTACCAGTTCCTCCACGGTCCGGTATACAATAGAGGGGCTGGTGCAGGCCGGGCTCGACGAACGTGAGGCGGTTGAGTTGCTGAACGGGGCGGCAGTGGTGTGCATTGGGCCAATCACGGCGGGCACTGCCACGGCCTGTGGGTTGAACGTTACCAGCGTGGCGGGCACCTATACCACGGACGGCCTCATAGAGGCGCTGGTGTTGTTATTTGCGGGTGAGACGAGGAGTTAGGCTATGCTGGCTGCAAGAGGTGCTGCAAAAGAAAGGGCTAATGCCCCAGCGCACGCCCATCGTCCCCGGAGGCTGCGGCGAACGGCGACTTTGCGGGGCATGGTGCGGGAAACGGTGCTGCTGCCGCAAGATTTCATCTATCCGCTATTCGTGACAGAAGGGGAGGGCGTCGTGCGGCCCATCTCCTCCATGCCGGGGCAGGCGCAGTTGTCAGTCGATATGCTGGCGCCCGAAGTTGAGGAGATAGCATCGCTCGGCATCCCGGCGGTGCTGTTGTTCGGCATCCCGGCCCTGAAGGATCCGACGGGGAGCGGGGCCTGGCACCCTGAAGGCCCGGTACAGCGCGCCATAGCCGCCATCAAGCGACGGTCGCCGGATACGCTGGTTGTAGCGGACGTTTGCCTGTGCGAGTACACCGACCACGGGCATTGCGGCATCCTGTCACCCGGCGGCGAGGTGTTGAACGACGACACGCTGGAGTTGCTTGCCCGTTCGGCGGTGTCGTTTGCCGATGCGGGCGCGGACATAGTGGCCCCCAGCGCCATGATGGACGGGCAGGTGGCGGCGTTGCGAGGGGGGCTGGACGCGGTGGGGCACGGGCAGGTGGCTATCCTGGCTTACGCCGCCAAGTTCGCCTCGGGCTTTTACGGGCCGTTCCGGGAGGCCGCGCAGTCCGCCCCCCGCTTCGGAGACCGCCGCGCCTACCAGATGGACCCGGCCAACGGGCGCGAGGCGCTACGCGAGGTGGCCCTGGACGTGGAGGAGGGGGCCGACATGCTGATGGTCAAGCCCGCAGGCCCTTACCTTGACATAATTCGGCAGGTGCGCGACCGCTACGACCTGCCTTTGGCGGCCTACCAGGTTAGCGGCGAGTATGCCATGCTCAAGGCAGCCTCGGCCAACGGCTGGCTGGACGAGCGGCGGGTGGTGCTGGAGAGCCTCACGTCGATCAAGCGGGCGGGGGCGGACGTGATCATCTCGTACTACGCGAAGGACGCTGTGCGTTGGCTGGGCGAAGGCGGGTAGAGTCGCGGCAACAGTTCATGAGAACAGAAGAATAGACGGAACCGCCAAGACGCCAAGGACGCCAAGAGCGCGCCAAGATAAGAATTGTTTTTCACCGCAGAGACGCAGAGGACGCAGAGGTTACGCAGAGGCTACGCAGAGTTTAGGTGGTGTTCCAAACTGGAGGACCAGCGTACAGAATGTTGTACCCTGGTCCTCCTTGCACTGGCCAAACCAAAATAACTTGGCGCGTTCTTGGCGTCCTTGGCGTCTTGGCGGTTCCGTCTCTGGCCGGTGCTATTGTGCGGACGCTACAATTTCTGGGGTAGGTTCCTCGGCTTCGATTAGCCGGAGCAAGGCCGCCGTGTCCACTATCGTGGCGAACTCGCCGTTGAGGCTGGTAAGCTCCATCGCGTGGATGTCCTCGGCCTTGAAGTGCCTGCCGTCGTGGCCGGTGCGCTCGAACGTGGCGGTGCCGTCGGCCACGACGTACGTCTTGAAGCCCAGGTTGGCGGCCATCCTCGTGGTCGTGGAGACGCAGTGGTCGGTGGTCAGGCCGGTGATGATGACGGTGTCCTGGCTGCCGTCCCTGAGCCTGGCTTCGAGGTCGGTGCCGATGAAGGCGCTGTTGACGTGTTTCTGCAACACCGGCTCCGGCCCAATCGGGCTCACTATCTCTTTGATCTCGCTCCCCACGTAGCCGGGGCGCAACGTGGAGTTCGGTTCGGTGGACTGGTGCTGGATGTGGTAGATGGGCCTGCCGGTCCTTCTCCACGCAGCCAGCAGCCGGGCGATGTTCTCCTCGGCCTCGGGATTGTTCCTCTGGCCCCAGTACGGCTCGTCGAAGCCCTTCTGCACGTCGATGATAATCAGCGCCGCCGTCGGCGGAATTGTGTCCATTGTCTGCTCCTCGTTTCTTTTGTCTAGCTGGTCCTTACACCAATTTTACTTGGGAGGACTATAAGAGATAAAGAAGGGTGGAACTGGGGGACACCCCCAGCCCCCCGTCAGGGGAGTACCCCTGCACCCCCTTGTGAGGTAGAGATGGGGGACAGCACTGGGGGACAGCCCCAGCCCCCCGCCAGGGGCGTACCCCTGCACCCCCTTGTAGGAGACGGGGGACAGCCCCAGCCCCCCCGGGGAGCACCCCTGCACCCCTTCTGAGGGAGAGCACCTGGAGGACGCTCCCTGCCCCCGTCAGGGGTATCCCCCGCACCCTCTTGGGTGAGAAGTGGGGACATCCCCGGCCCTCGCCAGAGGAGTACCACTGCACCGCCTTGTGAGGGAGAGATGGGGGACGCCCCCGGTTCCCGTCAGGGGAGTACCCCTGCACCCCCTTCTCGTACAGTCTGGCCTGTACCCTATTTGACGGTAAAGACCCCGCCGTCGCTGTGCCCGTGTACCTGGGGCTGGTACATTTGCTCGGCGCTGGCCGGCAGGGACATGTATACGCCGGGTGTGGTTGCGCGGGCGAAGTATTCGTAGACGTAGGTGCCCGGCGACAGGTCGGTGGCATAGAGCAGCGTGCGGTCGTCGCGCATCTCGACGTTGTTGAACAGTCCCCAGTAGTTGTACCGGTAGCCGGAGGGGTCGTCCTCGTCTTCAACCCTGGAGCCATTAGCATCGGGCGGGCGCTCGCTGAAAGAAGTGGTGTTGAGGGAGCCGTTCACGGCTTCGAGGCCGCCGGGCAGCGGGTCTGTTACCACTACGTAGTACGAGGTGCGGGGCACGGTAATCATAAGGCGCACCTTCACCAGGTCGCCCGCCCGCACATCCCTGACCGGCTCGGTCCCATCGAGGCTATAGTAGCTACGCGCCACGGAGAAGCCTTTGCTGACGGCCTCAATCGGCTCGCCGGGAGCAAAGTAGCGCAAGGTCATCTGGTAGTACATCTTGCCGGCGGGCGAGGAGCGGGTAAACTCCAGGCTGCCCCGGCTGTTCCTCGGCAGGCTCGCCACGGGCACCTTGAGCGTTTGCGTCTGCGTCAGGTTGCTAGGCCCCACGACGCCCCCGCCCAGGTTCGTGCCGAACGCGCTCGCCTGCCAGGTGTAGTTGGCGCTCAACTCCTTGCTAGCCTCCAGGTAATGGGCTATGGCGATGAGGATGAAGGAGGTGTCCTGCGTGCTGTCCCAGTGCCCCTCCCGCGATATGGACATCAGCCAGCGCACCACCTTCGGTATGAGTGGGTCGTTGGGTCTGATGGTGATGAGGGCGTCGAGGGCTATCGCGGTGGCCCGGCTGTCGGTGCCCATGCCCGCGTAGTCGGGTTGTGCCTCTCCCCAGTAGGCGCGGGGGCCGTCCTGCCGCGCGGCTGCCACCACGCTGTCGAGTACCGTGGCGCTCTCCTGCGACAGCCCCAGCCTCGCCAGCGACATAGCCAGCCAGGAGCGGGCGTGCACGCCCATCTCAGGCACTCTCCCGAGCAACTGCTTAGCATGCTCCGTCAGCCCCACCTTGCCTAACGAGTCGCCGGTGCCCCAGGCTTGAGTAAGCAGGTAGAGGGTGTAGGCCCTCACGTTTAGCAGGGAAGTCTGGTCGAGGCCGTGCGTCCCGTTGTCCAGCATGAAGGCTCGCAGCTTGTCGAGGCCGGGCCGCAGCAATTCCTCCGGCACGTCGTAGCCCGAGTTCCTCGCCGCGATGAGGCCGTGCACCACGTAGGCCGTCTGCCACCAGCGGGTATCGTCGAAGTCCCACCAGCCCCAGGCCCCGTCGCTATGCTGAATTTCGCGGAGCCGGTTGAAGGCCCGCTGCATGATGTCGGGCAGCCGGTCGCTGTAGGCGGTCTTGAGGCCCTGGCTCTTATAAGCATGTTCCAGGACCACGAGGGGCAGGTAGCGGCTGGTAGTCTGCTCGGTGCAGGCATGCTCGAAGTCCACCAGGTATTGCACACCCCCGGAGGTGGCCGCCGCCAGCGACGGGACCACGTTTACCACCAGCTCGCCCGATAGCGGGTCTTCGCTGTAGGGCAGGTAGATGCTTTCCGAGGCGTGCGTGCCCGTCACCTCGCCGCTGATGAAGGCCATTTCGGGCGCGGCAAACACCTTCACCGGCAACTGCATGGCTACCGCGTCTTCCAGGTAGGCTTTACCGACCTTGCCGACCGTGCGCACCCAGTAGCGCAGGCCCCCGGTGTCGCCCGCGCCTACTTTTGTGTCCCATGAGACGGTGGCCTGGGTGCCCGGCGACAGGATGAGGCGGCGCGACGGTGCGGCCCTGGCGTCGAGACTGAGCGCGCCGCTCACCACCAGGCTGGCCTCCAGCTGGAGGGTTGCGCCGGTGTTGTTGTGGACTACCGCCTGCACGCGTGGGTGGTCGCCCGTGACCAGGAAGCGGGGCGTTACGGGGCGCACCAGGAGGGGCTGGGTGACAGTCAATTTGCTGACACTCGTGCCCAGGCTTGTGTCCGCGGTGACGGCATGAGCGGTCAGCCGCCAGGTCGTGAGGTTGTCGGGCCAGCGTACGGCCACCAGGGCCGTACCGTCGGCCCCGGTGGTCACAGCCGCGCGCCAGAGGGCCGTATCGCGGAAGTCGGAGCGCACGCGTGCAGGTCCCTCGGGTCCGAGGCCCCCGCCCGTCCTGGGGTAACCGCCGCCACCCGTGACAGGCAAGACATCCAATGGAGCCCCAGTACTTACGCTGTTGCTCTGGCCGGAGCGGTAGTTGCTGGAGGTGGTTACCTGCGAGGGACGCTCGAACCAGAATGCATCGAAGAGCCCGGCCGAATTGTCGTCGGCGAGGGCGAAGATTGGCTCGTCCACGACTGCGAGCGATAGCTCGGTGGGGGCGGGCTTGCCGTCATACCCGGTGGTACGCACCAGCACGTTGGTGGTGCCGCCCGGCTCCAGGCCGCCCTGGCCCTGGGGCTCGAGGCTCACCCGCACGCGCTTGCTCTCGACGCTGACGTGCAGGTTCGCGGACCCTCCGCGCATCTGGACGCTCTCCACCCAGCCGGGGGGCGCGCTCGCGGGGGCGCGGCCGCGCCCCAGCAGCGTGATACCGATATGTACGTTCGGCAGGTCGCCTTCCTCCAACCGCACCTCGACAACCGGCGCGCCCCCGTTCAGGGTGACGACGCTGTACCGGCGCAGGTGCCCTCGCTCCACGGTGAGCAACGCTGTGGCCTCGGTGAAGGGGGAGGTCACCAGAAGGCGGGCGGTGTCGCCCACACTGTACCGCACCTTGTCGGGCACCAGGTCCACGCTCCGGTCGTCCGAGTAACGCCACTGAACGTAGCCGGAATCGAGGCTGGATACCCAACTCTTGAGGCTGCTTCGTAACTTGTTCCCCAGCCGGTCGGTGCCTTCCACGACGAGGCGGAACGAGCCCGCGACCTCGGGCGTGAAGGCGTACCGGGCGCGGCCCTCCGCGTCGGTTGTGACGCTGCCCGTGGCTACCTCGGTTTCGCGCAGGTCCGACTCCGACCATTCCTGCCGCAAGACACGCACGGTCAGGGGCACACCGGGCACGACACGCCCGCCCGAGGTCACCTTGGCGTCGGGGGCCACCGTCCGCAAGGTATAAGTGAGCGGCTGGCCCGCCTCCCCGATGTACGTATCCTCGTGCAAGCCGATGTAGTAGAGGCCCTGGTGCACGATGAGGCTGCCGCGTTTCGCCACGCGCTGGTTGCTCAGGTCCTGCACCTGCCCCTCTACGGCCAGGCTGCGGCTGCCCCGGCTCGTGTCAACGTCCTCACCCAGGTCGAGCACCAGCAGCCCCTGGCCGTCCGTGCTCCGTTCGTAGGTCCGCTCCCGGCGTGTCTCATCCGGCGTGTCCTCTCCGAACTGGTACCACTCGCCGGTTTGCGGGTCGGCCCACTCGAAACTATAGGGGCTGTCCTGGACCTCCACCGTAGCGGTGAGGTAGGCGAGCGGGCCGCCGAAGTAGTAGCTCGTGCTCAGGGTGGCAGTGACCGGCTCGCCGTGCGTCACACCCTCGCGCGTGGTTACGTTTACCTCGAAGTCCGGCTTGCGGTACTCCTCTACCCTGAAAGTCACGTTCGCGATTTCGTAGTACCCCGGCGTGCGGTCATCCACGGACAGGATGTAGGGGCCGGTGGGCGCGCTCGCGGGTAGCGCGAACTGCCCGTTGAAAGTGCCCAAAGCGGAAAGTGAGAGGGTAGTTGTATAGACGTTGTCGCGGACGGGGTCGCTGGCGTGAAGGTACAGGGTAGTGTTGGCGGGGGGCAGGGAATAGCTGGCGTCATCGTCGTGGCGGTAGATGCCGCTGAAGTAGACGGTCTGGCCGGGGCGGTATATCGGCCTGTCGGTGTAGATGGCTGCCTGGCTTGCGCTCTCCCGGTAATACGGGCTGTACGAGTCGTAGCCGTCATACCCGGAAGACCTCGCACGGGAGCCCCAGTTGGTGCTCACTACAGCGGCATCGCCCGGTTGCTCGCTCCACGCGGTTATCCCGCGAGAATCCTGCTGCAATTTCAGCCGCAACACGCCGTCGGGGCCGGTGCGCCCCTGTTGCGTAAGCGTGGTGGACTTGCCCTCAACGGACACGCGCTCCTCTACACGCAACGGGTAGTCGAGCATGGGCCTCCCGGTGAGCAAGTCGGTAGCCCATACGAGGAGATCGGCGCCCTGGTTCTTGGCTATGAGGCCGGTGCGTCCCACCATCAGCACCACGGCCGTCTCGGCTGTCACACCGCCACGAGGCGAGAGACTCGTGGCTCGCAGGAAGTAGTAGCCGGGCGCGAGGCGGTCGGAGGTTGCGTCGGCGGCTACCACGGGGTAGACGGTGGAGACGCTATTGCTTGCCGGTACCTCCACATCCCACTCGCGCAGGAGGGTGTTGAACGTCCTGCTGGAGTCGATGTTGCTGAGCACCTCCTGCTCGGTGAGGCTGTAAAGGGCCAGGTGCAGCTTCGTGAGGTTAGTCACCTGTATGCCTACCTGGCTGGGGCCGCCGGTGTGCACGGGCTGAAAGCTCCCACCGGATATGGACAAACCGGGGACCAGCGGCGTCGTTCGCACTTCCCACGTCTCGCTTTCGACTGGGAAGCCCCATTTGTCGAGCAGTCCCGGCTTCACCTCAACCCTGTACGTCGTGTCGGGCAGGAGGCGCATCCCATACGCGCGGATGTAGCTGCCGTCGGAGCTGACCTCCAACGCGCTCATCTGTTCCGGCTGAGGCGTGATGCTCACGAACGAAGCTACGTCCTGGCCCGGCTTGAGCGGGTTGGTGAAAGCAATACTTAAATAGCTGCTATTGTCGATGGAGGTTGTACCCTCCGGGGTGTGGTACGACACCCTCGTCTTGGTAGTAACGGTAAAATGCCAGGTCTTGGAGACGACCTTTGACGGGCTGAAAGCGGCATTGAGCGGCTTGAGAGGGCCGCGGATGGCCGCGTCGTACCCGGCGTCAAAGGCCAGCAAGCTGGCAGGGGTGAACGTCATGACTGTGCTTTCCGGCGACCAGCTATACGTACCGCTAACGGGCGCGCCGCCAGTCTCGGGGACGAGTGAAAAGGCGCTCTGCGCGGTTGCGCGGTCCACCGGCTGGTTGAAGCGCACCACGACCGGGACGTCCGGGGCCCGCGAGGTCGCTGTATCGGCGGGAGAGCTACTTACTACGCCCGGTGCTAGCGTGCTGAAGCGGAAGCTCAGGCCCGATTGAAGAGGTACCCCCGCCGCGTCGGGCCAGCCCGGTTTCACCTCGACCGAGTACTCGGTGCCGGGGAGGAAGCCACGTTCGGGCCGGAACCCCACCGTGGCCGTGCCCAACCAGAACCAGCGGCCACGGAGGGCGGGGCTTATAGTCACCCAGCGTCCGGCGTCCGGCGTGTTGCTGAGCGAGTCGAGCGGTGACATGAGGCGGTCGAAGGACAGCGTCAGTATGGTGTCGGTGGGCACCTCGCTCGCGTCGGGCGAGGGCAGAGTGCGCAGGACCGTGGGCGGGGGCGCGGTGGTAAAACTGTACGAGAAAGGGGCCGAGATGGCGGGCCCGCGTGAGGCGCGCGCGCTCTTGCCGACCGTCACCGTGTAGGTAGTGCCGGGGCTGAGCGCCTTGGCGGGGGTGAAGAGCAGGGTGGCTTTCTGCCAGGTGAAGGCACCCTGCACGGGAGGCTTGATGGAGAAAGCGGTCTCGGCACTTCTCAAATTCATCGGCTCGGAGAAGGTAACGGCGACAACGGCGGCCCCCTCTATCTCTCCTTGCCTCAGGCCCACGCCCGCCGTGACGCCCAGCACTCGCACGCCGGTCGCGGGGGCCAGGCTGCCCGCCGCGTAGCTGGACGGGGGGAGCAGGCTCAGGAGCACCACCAGGGCAAGAAACGCGCTTAGCCAGGCGGGACCCTTCGATTTGATGGCGCGCCGGGCCTGCCGCACAATGCTCCTGGCTCGTCGGGTCGTGGTTCGGGAACGCGCATTCTGCGACATGGTAAGTACTCCACTTCCTGATCGGGTGAGCGTCTTGGCCGGCGTGGACGAGGGTCCGGTTTCGACTGTCGTGTGGGGGTGGGGTAGGGTGTGCCAGTGGTCCCGGCGGCGGGGAGCGTTGAATTCCGCCTTCTCATACACTCGGATGTGCATTCAGGCCCACCGCTAGAGTAGGGGTCGTTTCACGGGACGCATAGAGAGGGTAGGCTAATCGCCGGTGGGTTAGAAGTAGACCCACGTGGCGTATGCAGAAGCAAAGACCTTGCAAGGATTAGCGTATAGTCGTGGGCTAACCTACGTTGATGAGCATGCGAACATGCAGCGTCATATAATGTTAACAACAACACACCATAAACAGTTTACCACCGCCTGACCGCTTAATCAACGATGGGTCTGAAGATAGCGAGAGTGCAGTTAGTCCTGGCGGGCAGCCCTGTGGCTAAGGCAGGTCAATAAACCGGGCATCATACGTGTAAGGCAACACAGGTTGCCAGGAGACGCCCGTCGATTGAAAACGACCGGCATCTCCTGGCACCATACGCCAAATAATTTCTTGATCTTCATTAGCCACGGAGCCATCCTGGCGTCCTTGGCGTTCTTGGTGTCTTGGCGGTTCCGTCTGCAACTGCATTGCTACTGCCGCAACGCGGTGCGAGGGGCTAGCTCTTCTTTGGTCTGAACGCATCCCTCACCAGGTGCTCGTCGAAGCCCTGGCCCGCGGTGCCGGTGCTGGCGTAGTTGTAGAGGGCCGCCTGGAACACGCCGCTCAGGGCCGAGCCAAACAGGCTGATAGCCATCACCAGCAGCACGACGATAGCCACTGCCAGCAGCATAAGAGCGGTGGAGCTAGTCGTGGCAGCCAGGATGAAGAGCGGCAGGCCGATCACCACGATAACGGCGAACGTGGCAAGCCCCAATACGAGGCCCACCCCGCCGTTAGCCACCACTTGCTCGCCCCAGGTCTTGCGCAGCAGGGCCGTCGAGCGCTTGATGCCCTCTATAGGGCCTACGTTCTCGACTACGAGCACGGGAATCACCAGGAACGTGATGAGGTTCCACGCGACGTTTACGACGAGAGCCACTATCTTCCCCAGTATGCCGCTCTCGTCGCGTATCACCTTGAGGATAACGCCCACCGTGGCGGAGATGGCGGCGTAGCCGAGGACCTGCGGTAGGTGCTGCATGGCGATGCGAAGGCCGTCGCGCACCGTGGGATTTTCGCCGCGCAACCGCATCATGGCTGCTCCTACGAGGGCCACGTTGGAGAAAATGATGATGGTGTACATGACCAGGTAGTACAGGAACAAGACCAGCAGCGCGACGATATTCTGGCCGCTGAGGCCGTCGCTCCGGCTCACGTCGTCCAGCAAGCCGGTGAAGTACGCCGGGACCAGGAAGACGATACTGACCATCAGCACGCCCAGCATCGAAATGAAGGGAAGCACCATCAGCTCGGGGTCCGAGCGCAGCACGCTGTAACTGGCCTTCACAAGGGACCAGCTACGAGATAGAGTGTTGAACATGAGTCCGTCCACCTCCTTATAGGGTTTGGGGGTTTGATCGAGATAATATTGTGGTGCCCGTCGCACTCCTATTGTACCATGAGTATCACGATATTCTCACAATTACGCGTCGAAGTGGTCGCACAAAAATTACGTAGGATTCCGTGCGATGGGTGCATCTTCACTCGACTGCGGTTGAAGGGCCGTAACAAACGAGTAGGGGCGCACGTAATTAGGACGAGAGGGCAAGGAGTCTTATGAGAAAGTGGTGGATCGCCGGCATCGTTGGCTGGATTACACTGGGGGTTGTAGGGCTAGGGCTGCTCGCGTTCATGGTGTTATCCGGCTGGCGCCCGCCCGGGGGGCAGAGCAGTGGGCTGACCACTTTTGCCAGGGTGCCCGGCTATCCGGATGCGATTGCGTATACGCCCGACGGCGAGGGGGTAGTCATCGCCACGCAGGGCGATGGGGCGTACTTGACCCGCGCATTGGATGGCAGCATTATCAGAAAGTTCGATAAGGGGTTCGTGCGTGAGCTTGCGCTTTCCCCCGACGGGAAGGTACTTGTAACGCGGGCAGCGGATGATAAGACCGTGAACGTGTGGCGGGTCGCTGATGGCACGCTGCTGCGCTCGATTACGGAGGGCACCACCTGGGTGTCAGAGCTCGATTTCTCCCCTGATGGAGAGTGGCTTGCGATAGGCTCGAACGGCCAGGTGAAGCTCTGGCGCGTTTCGGATTGGACCGAGAAGTGGTCAAGCTCCTCGCCAGACTTCAGCCTGGGCTTCTCCCCCGATGGCCGAACGATTGCAGTCGGAGGTATGAATATCGCCCTTCTCGATGCAGCCACAGGTAAAACACTGCACACGTTAGCGGGCCACGGTTTCGATGTTGCCTTTACTCCCGACAGCCGTGTGCTCGCCGTACCGGCCTCGGTCAATAGCGGCGACGTTATACTCTACGATGTTAGCAGCTCCAGGGAATTACGCCGCCTCGAAGGCTCTGATACTACCTACGTACAGGCCCAGGTGCTGACTTTCACGCCCGATGGCGCCAGCCTGGTTGTCGGGTACAATAATGGGACTGCCCGTATATGGCGTACCTCCGATGGCGTGCTGCAACAAACGCTCCAACTGGAGCGCAACAAGAGCCCTTCGAGCCTGGCGTTTTCGACAGATGGTGGTACTCTGCTGATAGGTACGTACCAGGCAGTTCTCAAGTGGGATACCGCAAAGGGCGAATGACCCTCACTCAGGCCCAAAAGACATGAACACCGCACCCGCCCCGCAACACAATGACGATCGCGCCTGGGGGGCAGCACACGAGCCGGGCACACCCCCATCGCCCTGGAACGCGGAGGACTTCTACCCCAGTCCCCCCGCCCAGGAGGAACCCGGCTGGGGTTATACCGTAAACAACGCCCCGTATGGCTGCACGCTAGATCAATTGCGCTCGTACGTTGGTGGGGACCGCTCCAAGCGTATCAAGCTGGTGTGGACCCCCCGGTCGTCGCGTATGGTGCCCCCTGAAGAAGTCCCGGAATTGCTCCACGAGGTGAGGCACCGCGACATACTCGTTGCGAGGAAACAGCTAAATTCCTACCTGTTGACGGCTGTGCTCTGGTCCGGCCTTGCGGTGCTCAACTTTTCCAGCTCCAGCGCGACCACGAACACTCCCTTTATTGCTTACTTCATCTTGCCACTGGTGCTCGGCATCATACCGGCCGCGCAGACGGCCTGGGAGTTGCGGCGCATGCGGACGCGGGAGGCCACCTGGGAGGACGCCGTCGGCGCGGGCCAAAACGTTCGCTACCAGGACTGGCTGGGCCGGCATAGAGCGCCGTTCTCGCTGACCTTCGTATTTGCGCTGCTCCTAGTGGGGCTGGTCCAAATCTACACCAGCATACAGCATGCGTTCGGCGGCATATTCAGGACGAGCCCGCGCGGGACGTGGTCCGCCATCGACGCGGCGGGGCTTGTAAAGAGCGCGGTGTGGGATGGGGAAGTGTGGCGACTGCTCACGGGCACGGTGTTGCACGCGAGCATCTGGCACTTCTTTTTCAACGTGCTGGTGCTTTACGCTTACGGCAAAGTCGTGGAAGTGCTGGTGGGGCAGGCCTACTTGCCTATCGTGTTTCTCTTCTCGGCGCTTGCGGGCAGCGTGTTCAGCTTGCTGCTTCTCCCGGCCACGTCGGTGGGGTCGTCGGGCGGCATTATGGGAGTAATCGGGTTCCTGGGGGTGCTCGGCTACTATAATCGCCCCAACGTGCCGCCCGGCTTTCTGAGGTCGATCCTGGGTATAGTGGCGCTGGTGGGCGTGTTCGGTATCCTGGCCTTTGCCTTTGTGGATAATGCCGCGCACGCAGGGGGCCTCCTGTGCGGCGCTCTGGTTGGCTACATCCTGCTGCCGCACCGCCCCACCCCGCTGCCGGTGAAGTCTAGCCGCCTGGTCAATGGACTGGGGGTGCTGTGCACTTTGTGCCTGCTGGGTGGCGTGCTGGGCAGCATAGTTGCGATGTTTACCTGGCCCTAGCTTCTGCTGTGCGGAGGCGGTGGGTCGCCCTGCGATAGCCCTGTAGGGTTGCCCTGCCAATAAATTGGCGGGCTGACAAGGGGCAAAGTCTCCTTCGGAGACTGAGGAACGTGAGGGTAGTCCCCGTAGGGGACTTTGCCTCTTGTCAGCCCGTGGCTTCAGCCACAGGGCATCCTCTCGCCTCCCTGCCGACTTTGTCGCTCCTATGAGGAGAGCAGATACACGGCAAAGGTCGCAAGCCAGTGCTCGCCCATGTAGTCCCCACTGACAACGTGGGGGAGGGATGCGCGTTCGTGCCTGCCGGCGGCTTCCGCCAGCACCTGATATGCGGCGTCTTCAGGGGGCAGGGTGACGGCGATGTTTCGCATGCACCAGGCGCGGCTGAGGTTCAGGCCGTCCAGGTGCACTATCTGGGGGTCGGTACGGTCTGTGACGAGGGCGGGGTGGAACAGGCCCGCAGGCTCGCCACCGAGCAGGCCGGGTAAGAAGCGTGCGAGCCACGTTCTAAACTCGTCTTGTGGCAGCACCCTGCGCATCAGGTCTGCCTCCACGAGGCAGGGCGAGAGGAAGTCGTTGCCGCCGGGCTCCCAGGCCGCCGGACAACCGACGTCGGCCAGGAAGTACGTACGGCCCCGCTCTACAATCAGGCTCTCAAGCTCATGGTGCGCGACTGTCCGCGCGTAGTCGAGGGCGAAGGCCAGGCCGAAAGCCGTGTTTGGGTGGGTACCCGTGCGTATGGGGTAAGTCTGTTTGGGAAGAAAATCGAGGTACCGCTCCACGAAGCTACCGGCAAGTGGCTGTATGTTCCTAGACCATTCTCTGCCCTGCGGGTCGTCCCACGTGAAGAGTTCCTCGGCCAGCTTCAACAACCAGGCCCAGCCGTAGGTGCGCTCGAAGGACCGGCGGCCCGGCTGGTCGAGGTATGCCTTTTCGGCCTGTAGGTTAGCGGCGGACAGGTTGGCGGCGAGGGTGGCGCGTACCTCCCGCGCGTTAGGCAGGCCGGGCAGCAGCCGCAGCAAGCGCACCAGCATCCAGTGCCCGTGCACCGCTGAGTGCCAGTCGAAACAGCCGTAGAAGGCGGGGTGGAGCTGCCTGGGAGTGCGTACGTCCGCTTCGCTGTTGATAACGTGGTCCAGCTTGTTGGGGTACTCGCGGCAGATACCTTTCAGCGCCAACTCCGCGAAGTGCGACCCCTGTTCTGCGTCGAGCGCTGCACGGGTCATCAGGCTGCCTCCCACCCGCATTGTGCCAGCAACTGTGATTGAAGCCCCAGGGGCTGCCCTGGAGGATGAGCTCAACAGTCGAAAAGTTGAACGTCGGCACCCAAGATCGCTCTTGTCATTCTGAGCGTAGCGAAGAATCTAAAGAAGGGTGTAGAAGGAGGTTGTTGAACATTACGTCTTATGGTGCTGGCGTTCAACTCAGGAACAGGGTCAGCATCTTAGATTCTTCGCTACGCTCAGAATGACAGAGGGGGGCCTACACCACCATTTCCCTAGTGTCATTCCTGGGGCAGGCTCTAACCGGCGACCTGGATGTTCTCCTTACCGCCGTAGATCGTCCACCAGGGCTGGGCACCCTTGTCGAGCACCTGATTGAGGGCCTCTATGTTCCGCACGCCCCGGTCCTCCAGCCACGCTTCGAGCGCGCCCGCGCCTTCTTTCGCGTAGATGGGCACGGCGTCCTGCCAGGTGGCCCGCCCGCACAGCACCCCCGAAAAGGGCGTACCGGCTTCGGCTGCCAGTTCCAGCGTCTCGCGGAACACTTCATCGCTCACGCCCGCGCTCAGGTAGATGAAGGGCTTGCTCGCCGCCGCTGCCGCGTCGCGGAATAGCTGCAACGCCTCCTGCCGGGTGTAGACGCTCTGGCCGCCATAGGCCCGCGTGCCCTCCACGAACGTCATGTTTACCGGCACCTCGACCTTGAGCACGTCCACCCCGTAGCGCGGCTTGGAGAACTCCTCCATCGTAGCCGTTACGTACTTCGGCTTGACCCTGGCGAACTCGATGCCCTTTTCCTCACCCACGTTGTCGTCGTAGGCCAGCGGTTCCAGGAAGAACGCGCAGTCGAGGGCTTCGCACTCCGCGCCCACCCGCTCGATGAACGCGTGCTTGATCGTGTTGGTGCCCTCTTCATCGAAAGGGTTGTAGTAAAGCAATATCTTGATGACATCGGCCCCCGACTCCACCAGGCGGCGCACGCTCCACTCCGGCAGCAGGTCGGGCAAGCGGCCTTTCACGTTGGCGTCGTAGCCGGTCTTCTCGTAAGCGAGCAGCACCCCCGTGCCCGGGGCGCGTTCCTTTATCGCGTCGAGGCCGTACTCGGGGTCCATGAGAATAGCGGTGGCGTGCCGGGTGAGCACTCTTGTGACGGCCGTCTTGAAAGTCGCGAGGTCCTCTGCCGTGGCGGTGCCGCCCTCCCCTCGCCCCTTGGCGATGGACTTCTTGAGCGAGCCGCGCTGGTCCATAGCGGCGGCTGCTATCACGCCCCGGTCGTTAGCGCAGGCGCTGATGCCCCTGAATTTACCCTTGCTGATTGTCACCTTTGACATAGCTTCTCCTCCTGGTCCGTTATTCGACCACGCCTATCGTCAGCAGTATGTTAGCATAACCTGGCTCTTCCCGGTAGCAATCAAGCTGCGTCCGGACCTACGAAAGCAGTCTCTATGCCTTCGTATTTGACGCTTCGGGGCGGTCCGGTGGCGCAGTTCTTGGAGGAAGTCACGCTACATTGAGAGCATGTCGTCCTTTCACCTAGAAGTTGTCTCAAAAGTAAACTCATGGAGAACCGGCACCGAGGTCCCTACCCTGTCATTCCGAGCGTAGCGAGAAATCTCGTCCTTCACCGGGATGTCTCTCTTTAGTCATGGTACTCTGTTGCAGTAAGAAAGGTGGTATTTGGGTGCTGAGGGACGAGATTTCTCACTGCGTTCGAAATGACAGGGTAGGGGCCTCGGTGCTATATTCGGCGGTCTTGTTTGTGAGATGATTTCTACTCTTGTGCGCTTTACGAAAATATGAGGAGGCAACATATGGCGGTCAAAGTTGGCGTGCTGGTGCCTCAGGGTTGGCACCGCGACCTGGAAGACGTAGAAGGGCCTGTCGAGCAATTCGAGGCTATGGTGCGCGTTGGGAAGGAGGCAGAGCGGCTGGGCTACGACTCCATATGGCTGTACGACCACTTCCACACCGTGCCCACGGGCGAGCTTGAAACCAATTTCGAGTGCTGGATAGCCACCGCTGCCCTGGCCCGTGAGACCTCCAGGGTGAGGATAGGGCAGATGGTGTCGTGCAACAGCTACCGCAACCCGGCCCTGCTAGCCAAGATGGCCTCCACTGTGGACGTGCTCAGCCACGGCAGGCTCGACTTCGGCATTGGCGCGGGCTGGTACGAGGAGGAGTACCTGGCTTACGGCTACCCCTACCCCGACGGGCCGGAGCGCCTGCGGATGCTGGGTGAAGCCCTGCAAATCTTCCATGCCATGTGGACCGAGCCGTACGCCACGTTCGAGGGCAAGTACTACCAGATCAACGGCGCTATCAACGAGCCGAAGGGCGTGCAGCAGCCGCACATCCCCATCTGGATAGGGGGCGGCGGGGAGAAGGTCACGCTCAGGCTGGTGGCGAAGTACGGAGACGCCTGCAACATCGGCGGCATCAACCCCGACGTGTACAGGCACAAGTTCGACGTGGTCCGGCGGCACTGCGAAGACGTGGGCCGCGACTACAACAGCATCATCAAGTCTGCCGAGGTGTTCACGCACCTGGTGCTCCCCGGCCAGACGCCCGAGCAGGCAACCGCCAAGCAACGCCGCGACTCCAGCAAGCTGGTGGGGCACGAGATGAGCCTGGAGGAGTTCCGCAATGGCGGCATCAGGGGCTACCCACAGGGCTTCATCGGCACGCCTCAGGAGGCGATTGACACGTTCAGCAGCATCATCGACGCCGGGGTGGAGTACGTTATCCTCTACCTGAGCGACGTGGTGCACCTGGAGACGCTGCAAGCCTTCGCCGAGGAAGTGCTGCCCGCGATCAGGCAGATGGGCTAGGGTTTCCCCTGTCGTCCTGGGTGGTGCATCGAGCAAGTAAGATACTCAAAAGGGACCACACTCCCACCTGTCATCCTGAGCCCTTCGGCTACGCTCAGGGTAAACTCCGCGAAGGATCAGGTGGGAAGGCGAGGGTCTACAACGCTCAGGGTGATGGCGGCTAGAGGCACACTGGTGCTTCAGTAGGAGCGGTCAAACACGGGTGGCTGATCCTTCGCGGAGTTTACCCTGAGCGTAGCCGAAGGGCTCAGGATGACAAGGGCTTCTCTGTCGCTCTTTTTGGTTACTTATTTGCAAGATGCACCGTTGAGAGTAGTGAAGGCTCAGGTGGGTAGGCCAGAGTCTTCAACGTTAGGCGGGAGTATAACCCGTCGCCGCGACTTAGCCTGGCGGCAGCTATCCAACCCCGGCCGTAGGGTATGGGAAGTCCTGCGGCGCGGGCAGGGCTGGGTCTACGTAGCGGCGCAAGGCTGCATCGCATACCGCGTAACCCCAGTTGACCAGTTGCTCCTGTACCCTGGGGCCCAGGCGGCTCAAGCGGGATGGTAGGTCTGCGAGCCTGGCGGTGTGAGAGAGGGGGCATTCGAGGGAGTCGGGCAGGCCGTATTCCTTGATATCAGAGCGGGTGCTCCAGTAAGCGCCGTAGCGGTGGCCTATCTGGTCGTGCGCCCTCGTAAACGACGACATGACCTGCATCTTGCGCCTGCTACGCCTCTGGTCGTCCATCATAGCGAGTACGCGCAGTGTGTGGCTGGGCCAGAGCCGGTGCGGCTTCTTTTCCGGGCTTATCTTGCCCCCACCGTCGCTCACCAGTATGGTTGAGAAGCGCTTCCAGGCCGTCTCGATCCCCAGGCAATCACTTACCCCCCCGTCGGTCAGGACCACCCTGGTGGTGAAGGGCGCGTAGTGGAGATCGGTGCCCGCGACCTCCGAATAGGCGGAGGCGGGGATGTGCAGCACGGCAGGCGAGAGGTAAGGGGGGAGCGCCGAAGAGGCCGCCACGGCTACCGCCACCTCGAAGCCGGGGTCTCGCACCTGGCCCACCCTCCAGTCCTGTGCGTACGGCCGGGAGAACCTCCAGAGCGCGCCCGACTGTACGTTGGTGGCATTGATGACGAATCTCGGCCCCTCGGCATCCCCTGGGAGATGTTGCAGGGTCTTGTGTCCGTACAGGTGCTTACCATACTGACGCGCCAATGCGTCGTTTATCGTTCCCGGCCCGAACAGGCCACGGAGCACTGCCTGCACGTCAATCGTCTTTCCGGCCAGGTTCCTCAGAGGTATAGCTACTTCCTTATTGAAGCGCCTGGCCCTGCCACTCTCATCGAAGTCCAACCTCCCCCAGGCGAGGCCCAGCGCCGCCGCCGTGATGGAGCCGCCCGAAACGCTCGATACTCTCTTCAACCGGGGCAAGTAGCCGCACTCGTTCAAGCGCCACAGCGCGCCCAGGTTGAAGAGCATCGCCCGGTAGCCCCCTCCCGACAGGCAAAGCGCCATGCCCTCGCTCGGCCTGTCTCCGTTCGGATCGGTAGCTATGCGCTCCACGGGCGCAATCACTTCGAAGACTTTCATCCCCCCACTTCCTCTCTCTACTCAGGTTCGACACACACTTTCTCGTTACGGCGATGCGTACGGAAAGTCCACCTGCGCTTGCAGGCTGCCGCCACCCATACAGGAGCCTTATGCGCTAGCGCAAAGGCTACAAGCCGGGTGCACAGCCGTGTTATGTGCACATGGGTTGCCCTCCTTCTCCGGTTGTAGATTGCAGGTACGACTTTGACCAAAACCCTAGACTAATGTGGTACTATTACTCTGTTCATAGACCGAAGCGAGATACTTCTGTCGAACGATTACATTTTGCTACAGGCAGTCCTAAGATGACTGTCACAGTTTGTGTCACAAGAAAGAGGGGAGAGGGGGAGAGGGAGAGAGGGAGAGAGGGAGAGAGGGAGTAGTGCGCAGTGCTGGCTGAATAGCAGCGCCGTGCGTGTTGGTGGCCGGAGGCCGGTATGAGCAACTTGTCCGCGTTCGGGTATTGGCTGAGACGGCAGCGAAAAGAATACGATATGAGCCAGGAAGACCTGGCCGAGCGTGTCGGCTGCGCCTATGAGACGATACGCAAAATCGAAGTGGGCAGCCGCCGCCCATCGAAGCAGATGGCAGAGTTGCTGGGGAAGACGTTTGGTATCCCAGCCCACGAGCTGCCCGCTTTCATTGAATTCGCTCGGCAAGATTCCAGCGCGCCTGGGGCCGGCTCAGATGTGCCCGGCGTGGCCGCCCTACCCAACCAACTCATACGTGAAAAACAATCTTACCTGGGTGTGCTACCCGCCGAGCGCACCAGCTTTGTGGGACGCAAGTCTGAGATAGAGGGCATAAGGGCGCTGCTGTTGAGCAGCCATGTTAGGGTCCTTACCCTCACAGGCGCGCCTGGCACGGGCAAAACGCGCCTGGCGCTGAAAGTAGCGTCCAGCGTGCAAGCCGAGTTCTCCGACGGAATCTACTTCGTCGGGCTGGCTCCACTCTCGGACCCGGACAAGGTGCCTACGGTCATTGCTCGCACGCTCAACATCAAGGACGAGCCGAGCCGCCCCCCGCTGGCGCTGGTGCAGGAGCAACTGGGGGAGCGGGTGGCGTTGCTGCTGCTGGACAACCTGGAGCACCTGACCTGGGCAGGCTCCTACGTGGGCGAGCTCGTCGAGGCCTGCCCTAACATCAAAATTTTGACCACCAGCCGCACTCCCCTCAACATCTATGGCGAGTACCAGTTCTTCATACGCCCGATGGACCTCCCCGCACCCGGCGAGCAACTCGGCTCGGAGGAGTTGTACCAGTACGAGTCGGTGGCCCTCTTCGTCCAACGCGCCAGGTCGGTCAATCCTGAGTTTCGCCTGACTCCGGGCAACGCTGCTGCCGTCGCGGACATTTGCCGCCAGCTCGACGGGCTGCCCCTGGCTATCGAACTGGCCGCCGCCTACTGCAAAATCCTGCCGCCGCATGCCATCAGGCAGAAGCTGACCAGCAGGCTCAATTTGCTCACGCTGGGGGCCAGCGACTTGCCTCGCCGCCAACAGACGTTGAGAGGCGCTATCAGTTGGAGCCACGACCTGTTGTCGGCCCAGCAAGAGGCCCTGTTCCGCCGGGTGTCCGTCTTCGTTGGAGGCTGGACCTTGGAAGCAGTCGAGGCGGTCTGCAACCTGTCTGAAGAGGCAGGTGTGGGCACCATACAAGGGGTAGTCGCGCTGTTAGACCGCAGCCTGCTCGAGCGGGAAGACGGCCCGGGCGGGCAGCCACGCTTCTCGATGCTACAGACCATTCGGGAGTACGCCCAGGAACAACTGAACAAGAGCAGTGAAGTGCAACTCATGCAGAGGCAGCACGCTCGCTACTTCCTGGCCTTCGCCGAAAGCGCCGAACCCCACCTGAAGGGGCCGGAACGCGACCTGTGGCTGCAACGCCTGGAACTCGAACATGACAACTTCCGCGCCGCGCTGACCTGGTGCATGAATACCCCCGAGGCCGCTGATTTGGGTCTGCGTTTGGCAGGCGCGCTTCACTGGTTCTGGTACTTCCGTGGCTATCTCACCGAGGGCCGGGAGTGGCTGGAGGGCACCATCGCGCGAGCCGGGGGCCTGCGGCACAGCGCGGCCGGGGCCAAGGCGTTGGACGCGGCGGGCCACCTGGCGTTGCTCCAGGATGATTACTCGGTGATGCTCGATCGCCTGGCGGAAAGCGTCTCCGCCTGGCGTAGCCTTGGCGACAAACAGGGCCTGGCCTACGCGCTGGCCGACTATGGCATAGCCACGGTGTACCGGCATAGAGGCAACTCCGTGGACGGTAGCGGGGCGCTCAAGGAGGCCATACAACTGTTCCGAGAGGTCGGTGACAGGTGGGGTCTTGCGCTTGCCCTCAACTGGCTTGGCGACGCCACGGGCCTGTTACGCCAGCCCGAAGAAGAAGTTGTTGCTTATAAGAGCGAGAGTCTTGACCTGTACAGGCAGTTGGACGACAAGTGGGGCATTGCTTTCCAGCTCAGCGAGCTGGGCCGCCTGGCGGTAGTGCAGGGGCATCACGACCTGGCCCGCGCAAGATTGGAAGAATCCCTGCGGACCGGTGGCTTTGGCGACAAGTGGTCGGTGGCCCACGTGCTTCGCAGTCTTGGCGACATAGCTTTGTTCCAGGAAGACCGCGCGCAGGCCGTGCTGCTCTACGAAGAGAGCCTGGCCCTTTACCGCGAGCTTGGCGACAAGTTCCGCAGCTCTACGTGCCTGCGCAACCTGGCGGGCATCTCACTTTGCGAAGGAGATGCCGAACGAGCGGCACAATTGTACCAGGAGAGCATGCAACTCGCCTTTGCCCTGCAAAACGTGCCGAACGTAGCCCTGTGCCTGGCGGGTATGGCCGGAGTGGCGCTTGTGAGGGGGAGGGCCGAGCGTGCTGCCACACTCTTCGGCATGTCTGACGCCCTGAGAAAAGCCAGCCAGGGTATGCTCCCCCCTGCCGACCTCCTCCTGTACCGGCGCTACTATGACCTGACCAGGGAGAAATTGGGCGAAGAGGCGTTTGACCGCAGTTGGAGGAGCGGCCAGCTTGTGACCCTTGATAAAGCGGTCGTCTACGCCCGGTCGGAGGCAAATGCCCTGGAGCTAGGCAGCCCAACCCCCGCGCGCTGATTCTGTGACGTTTTTTGTGACACTTTAAACTGTATGTACATTGCTAGAGTGTAACCAGCAATGTATGGTACGCAACGCTCCGGCGCAAACATCTACCGTTACAGACAAATACCTTACTACCTGGACGCTCAGATCATGTATTGTAACCTAACCTGACGGCGTTACTGCTTGCCTGCGTTCTTTGCGGATGTAATGTTCGATCTAACGTGAACCACATACGGAGAAACTGCTATGCCACTTCACATAAAAATGTTAGGTCCCGATAACCAGAAGATATCGTACCACCAGCAGGAATTCACCGACTACTGCGGAGGGGCGTGCGCGCAGATGTTGATACATTCGCTGGACTTTACGGCGAGGTTCAAAAAGCAGGCTGCGCTCATGCGGGACATATCATCCAAAGTTAAGTGCCCGGAGACAGAAATAGACTGGGCCTCCGCCCCCGACGCCCTAACGAACCTGATCAACGCTAACGCGGGTTCGCCCCCAATCGCAAGGTTCCACCTGGTCAGGGCTGCGGATGAACCAGCGATTACCAGGCGAATAATCTGGAACATCGAGCACTTCGAGAGGGCGGCCATTGCCCTGGTGCACGGATTCCAGCACTGGGTAGTGGTGCGCGGCTATTCGGCCAGCAAGCAGCCCACCGGGCCGGACGACACGACGTACGACATCGTGTCTCTATTTGTATATGACCCTGGCCCTTCAATGCCCGTCAACAAGCCCGGAACGCCGGGCTGGCCCAATAGACAAAGTAGACATATGGTGGGAGATACGTGTCCCTCAGAATTCCCCCACGGGAATTCCGTCAACCAAATAGCCTACGCCGATTGGAAGAGCAAGCGCGCAAACGGGAACAACTCCACAGGCTATATGACCGGGATGCCTCCCTCCATCAGGTCCAGCTGGAAGTCAAAATTCCTCGCGATATGCGT
>DASVQO010000522.1:0-9847 GCA_036389075.1 Chloroflexia bacterium
AAGTAGGTCCAGGTAGAGGCGATCTGGATGCCTGTCTGGATTTCGATGAAGTGTGCCGTCATAGCCGAGATGATGGCGAGCAACAGCAGCGAGTCCCGCACGTCCCTGACTCGTTTGAGGGCCTTGATAGCCAGGAAGTAGAAAGAGGCGACCAGGAAGTAGTAGGCGAGCAGGCCGAGCACGCCGGTGGTTACGAGGTGGTCGAATTCCACGTTGTGCGAGCGGTCGGGGGTGGCGTTACGAAGCTCCACCTGGGCCAGTTCGGGCGGGTAGAATGGGTTGTAGGCCACGTACATCGACTCCGGGCCCCAGCCAATCACGGCGCGAACGGGGTCGGAGAGCACGAGGTCGGTCGCGCCCTTCCAGATAAGCTCGCGCACGCGCCCCGTGCCCGATTCGGTCTGGGTGAGCGTGCTGAGGCGCTCGATGCCGCGTCCCACTACGGGCAGGTCGTCCAGCGACTTGAGGGGCGAGCCGGGTATGTTGAGGCCGATCACGAAGATGGCCCCTGCCAGCGCAATCGCGGATACGACCCCGCCGATGCGCTTCATCCAGCCTATGTTGCGCCTGCGGCCCACGAGCCACATGCCCACCACGAAAGTCACCACGGAAGCCCCGAGGCCGAGCCATGGGCCGCGGCTCTGGCTCAGGTAGATGCAGATTAGTTGCAGGACGATGAGCGCGCCGTAACTCCCGTTGAGGAAGGCCCGGAGCACGCCCCGGTCGGGCGCGGTATTGCCCCACACCCGTTCGGTGCCTGCCAGGGCGTAAGCGCCCGCGCCCACGGTGCCCCACAGCAGCATGAAGAACATCACCCACAGGAACGCCCCGCCGTCCAGGCTCATAGCGATGCGGAACTGCTCGGCGCTACCCGCCGCGGCCTGCTCTACCTTCCAGTTGAAGACGAGGGCCACGGTGGTGACCAGGAACAGCCCTATGCCGAGGAGGGGCAGCACGGGGGAGACCACGCTGGGATTGTCGCGCTGGTTGCCTAACCACTCTAGCGCCCAGCAACCGGCAAAGAAGACCAGCAGGGCGAACGGCAGCACCCACCAGTTGCCCGCGTCGGGGAGGGGCAGGCCCGCCTCGATCTTGAGGGCCAGGAAGAGGAACATTAGCTGTATCAGGATAACGGCCATGCCTGCCATGACGACGGCCCAACCGTAGCCGGGCAGCTCGGACATGCGGGCGCGGGTCAGCTTGCGCCGCTCGGCGTCGGTGAGGGGGACGGCCTCGGCCTCTCGGTGGGCCTGCCTGGCGGCGATGCTTGCGCTCAGGCCGTTGAACAGGCGATAGGCGGCGAAGGGCACCACGATGATGAGCCAGGCGGCCACGAAGATGGCGTTACCCATCGAGGAGGCCACGCGGGTAGCGGTGTCGCCCGCCCAGGGGAGGGGATCGAGGTGGTTGGCTTGCAAGAGGCCGTAGAGGGCCACGGGCACGGAGGTGAGCAGCATGAAGGTAATCAGCCGCTCTAACTGCGGGCGAGTGCGCATGTTGGCAATCACCAGGATGGCAAGCAGCATGTAGCTGTACTGCGAGTAGGTGCCCTGCAAGCGCTGGTACGACCCAAAGATAGTGGCGAATGGGGTGACGGTGAAGAAGGTACTCAGGAGGTAGACGAGCGCGTACACCAGGATGGGTACGAGCATGGGCACGCGCAGTACGCCCAGCCAACCCGGCAAACCGGCCCGCGCGGCCCCGTCCACCGCGACCGGTACTTTGCTGCTACCCCTGGCATGGGGTACAGGCTCGGCCTCGCGCCGTGCGAGCGCACTATAGCCGCCCTCTACCAGCTTGACGATCCAGGCGGCCAGCATGATGAGCACCAGCGAGCGGAGCGCGGAGATCTTGTCCGGCTCGAACACGCGGCTGCTGTAGACGTTGAAGAACAGCGGCACAATAACCGCCGCCCCCAGCCAACCCCATTCCAGTACCTTATCGGCGTAATTGCCTACCCTTGTGAGCAAATTGGACTCCTTTGCGGAAGTTATGAGTTATGAGTTACGAGTTAGGTTTGCCTTGCGTGACGCCCTGCCAATGAATTGGCGGGCTGGCAAGGGGCAAAGTCTCC
The DNA here is from genome assembly GCA_036389075.1 of Chloroflexia bacterium. Classification (GTDB taxonomy): domain Bacteria; phylum Chloroflexota; class Chloroflexia; order QHBQ01; family JADMIH01; genus JADMIH01. The sequence goes on from DASVQO010000522.1 coordinate 2,075, forward strand.
TTCGGAGACTACCTTATGTTCCTCAGTCTCCGAAGGAGACTTTGCTTCTTGTCAGCCCGTGGCTTTAGCCACAGGGTATCCTCCTACCGTCCCTAACCAAGAACTCACAACTCAAAACTCAAAACTCGTCACGACGCTTTCTTCCCGGCCATTTCTTTGCCGCGGATGCCGTCTTTGATGTCAGCGATTTCGCGCATCATATCCCTGGCGTTCTCCATCGAGGGTTGCGAGGGGGGCGCGCCTGCTATCATGGCGGCGATCTCGTATTCCTTGTCGTCGCCGGTGAGTTCGTCTACCTGGGTGCGGGTGCGGTCGCCCACGACCTGCTTGCTGATTTTGAAGTGGTTGTCCGCGAAGGCGGCTATCTGGGGCAGGTGGGTGATGCAGAGCACCTGGTGGCTGGTGGTGAGGCCCCACAGCTTCTCGCCCACCACGCCGCCGCTCCTGCCGCCCACGCCCACGTCTACCTCGTCGAACACGAGCGTGGGGGTCATGTCGGCCTCAGACAGGATCGACTTGAGGGCGAGCATGAGGCGGGAGGTCTCGCCGCCCGAGGCGATTTTGACCAGGGGCTTGAGCGGCTCGCCGGGGTTGGGCGAGATGAGGAACTCCACCCGGTCGATGCCCTTGTCCGAGTAGGCCCAGCGGCCGCTCTTGCCGGGCACGGGCACGCCGTCGTCGGAGGGCTGCTGGGTGACCTCCACCTGGAACTGGGACGAACCCATGAGCAGGTCTTTGATGGACTTCTCCACGGCGCGGGCCATGCTCTCGCCTGCCTCGGCGCGGGCCTGGGACATACGCTGCCCAAGCTCGCCAATCGTGGCGGCAAGGCGCTCGCTCTCCTCCTGCAAGGCCGCCACGCGTTCCTCGCTGTTGGATATACCCTCAAGCTCCTGCGCGGCCCGCTCGCCAAAGGTGACGACGTCCTCCAGCGTGGGGCCGTACTTGCGTTTTAGCTCGTGCAGCAGCGATATGCGCTCCTCGATTTCTTCGAGGCGGGCCGGGTCGTGTTCCACCGTCTCGCGGTACACGCGCATGGTGCGGCCCAACTCCTCCACGCGCTCGTACAGGTCGTCCAGGGTGGGCAGGTGGGTTTCCATCGAGGGGTCGAGGCGGGCGAGATCGGCCATGTAGCCGGAGGCCTCACCGAGGGCGTCACGCACCGATGTGGTGGCGGGGGCGGCGGTGCGGCCCCTGGGGGAGAAATCGTCGTCACCCGCTTCGATGAGCACGGCGTATATCTGGTCGCACAGGGACGATAGGCGCTCCGCGTTGGCGAGGCGGCCCCGCTCCACCGCAAGCTCGGTGTCCTCGTCGGGCTGCACGCCTGCTTTCTCTATCTCCTCCACCTGGTAGGTGAGCAGGTCGGCGCGGCGGGCTAGCTCGCGCTCGTCGCGTTGGAGGTCGCGCAGTTCCTTCTGGATGGCGCGGAGCCTGCCGACAAGCTCCGCCATCTCGCGCCGCTCGCGGGACAGCCCGGCGTACTGGTCGAGCAGGTCGATGTGGGTGGCGGAACGGAGCAGGGATACGTGCTCGCTCTGGCCGTGAACGTCCACCAGCATCTCGCCAATCTGCTGCAAGGTGGGCAGGTTCACCATGCGCCCGTTCACGCGGGCCACGGTGCGGCCGCTGGCGTTGATCTCGCGGGTGACGATCACCGAGTCGTCGCTGCCGTCCTCGGTGTCGGAGAGGCCGCCTTCGAGCAGGATGCCGCGCAGGGTTTGCAGAGGCTCCGGGGGCATGGAGCCGAGTTCGAACATACCCTCGACGCGGGCGGAAGGTGCTCCATGCCGCACGAACTCAGGCCCGGTCTTGGAGCCGAGGAGCGCACCGAGCGCGTCGATGATGATAGACTTGCCCGCGCCGGTCTCGCCTGTAAGCGCGTTGAAGCCGGGGCCGAGGCGCAGGTATAGCTTGTCTATGATCGCAAAATTGGAGATGTTCAGTTCGGCAAGCATCGTGACTGGCTGGTTGGGGACAGGAAGTGGTTAGTGGTTAGGGGCTAGTGGTTAGAGACCCTTATATATAGGAATGGTCGCACCAATTATACCATACCGGGAGGGTAGCGGTAGGAGAGGGGAGATAAAGTAAAAGGGCTGCCCTTACGAGCAGCCCCTCTGTCATGGTAGACCTTTGTGCTTACTGGCCCCAGTAGTCGCTGTTCCAGTTTACAGAGTTCCAGTTTACAGAGTTCCAGTTTACGGAGTTCCAGTTGACACTGTTCCAGTTGACCGAGTCCCATACCACAGGTTCGCTGCCGGTCCAGAGAAGCTGGCTGGCGGGCACCCCGGAGTTGGCGCTTTGGGTGCTGGTGCCGTTTACCGCTGCATTGACGTCGAGCTGGCCCGCGCCTGCACCGTTGCCGGACATGCGTCTGGTGGTAGTGGTCAGGCGGTACTTCACCTGGTCGGGTGTGAGGTTCGGCTCGTCCTGCAGGAGCAGGGCCACCGCGCCCGACACGACCGGGGCCGACATAGAGGTGCCCGACATGCGGAAGTAGTATTGCGAGCCGGGGAAGCCTGTAACCTTGTGGTCGGTGTGGTTCAGGGCTATCTTGGAGGCGTCGCTTGAGAAGGTGCTTATAAGGTCCACGCCGGGAGCCACCAGGTCGGGCTTGACGACGCGATTCTCAGTCCTCGCGCTGCTGGAAAAGCTAGCCAGCGAGTCGTCTTTGAGCGCCACCGTGCCCTTGTTGTCGGCGGCACCGACGGTGATTACGAAGGGGTCGTTGGCGGGCGGGAAGAGGGCGTTCCTACCCTGGTTGCCTGCCGAGACCACAACCACGATCTTGTTGAACCAGAGCACCTCGACGGCCGCGTCCAGCGGATCGACGTTGTAGGACTGGTCAACGCTACTGTTGAGTGACAGGTTGACGACGCGGATATTGTACCTATTTTTGTTCTCCAGCACCCACTGTAGGCCCGCCACTACGGACGAGGCCGTGGAAGCACCTTGGTCGTCGCTCACCTTGACGTTGACTAGGTTGGCCTTCGGTGCGATGCCGATGTACCGTCCGCCCGACGCCGTGCCGTTGCCCGCGATGATACCGGCAACGTGGGTGCCGTGGCCGTACATGTCAGACATGTCCTGGGGCGTTTCCATGAACTTGACCTGGGCGGTGATGCGGCCTTGCAGGTCGGGATGGGTCGCATTGACGCCGCTGTCGACAACCGCCACGCCCACGCCCTGGCCTTGCAGGTAAGAGGCGGTGTTCCAGAGATTATTAGCACCCACCGCCTGGGGGTAGACGCTTTGTAAGTTAGTGGCGTCGATGCAGGGTGCGGCGCAGGGGCCGGTCCTGCCGGTCTCCACCATTGGCGCGTCGAGAGACACCCAGCGCACGCCCTGCGTCTTTGCCAGTTCGGCCACGTTGCGAGCGGGCACCTGGGCCGAGAAGGCGTTGATAATGCTCAGGTCTCTTGTAACCTTGCCACCCAGAGCCGCAACCCTGGCTTCGACGCCGCTGTTTCGCGCCAGCTTCTGCACGATGACCGATACGGTAGAGTCGGGCTGGCGAGCCGACATCTCCAATAAGAGAGGCTGAGCGTGGGCCTGGCGGGACACCGAACCTGTCGCACCCGCTCCCAGCACAGAGAACGCCACTGCTGCCGCCACGAACGCTCTCGCGGCGCGGCCCCAGCGCGTACCTGCCAACCTCGTAAGGCTATTTCCCATTCTCCACTCCTTTTCTTCAGCGTACATAGAAGACGAATGCCATAATGAAGAGCAAACGATAAGAGAACACCTTTGCATGAAAAGACGGGAACCGCTTTAGGCGGCACCAACTACATCGTACCCTTTAGCTGTGGTCTGCACTATTACGCGATAGAAGTAGAGTAGCTAGTACCTTGGTCCCTGGGAGATATCTCCTAAACATCTACTACTTTCGGTTGTTTTCGTGGGTAGAAATAGCATATTTGTTCGCTTTAACGTAAAAAAGAGTCCCCAGCGGTACCGGGACAACGGTACTGTTGGGGACTTTTATAGGACACGCGACGTACCGAACTTCGAGCTTATCGGCAAGAGCAACAGGTTAAGAGACGGAACCGCCAAGACGCCAAGAACGCCAAGGACCACGCCAAGTTAAGGAAGGTGTTCTAAGCAGAAGGACCAAGGTACAACATCATGTACCCTGGTCCCCTTTGTACTCTCCAAACCTTTACACTCTTGGCGGGGTCCTTGGCGTCTTGGCGTCTTGGCGTTTTCGTCTCTTGCCCCTACGGGTGACTGGCACTTAGCGCCCGGTCCAGTGGGGCTGTCGCTTCTCCTTGAAGGCGTTGGCCCCTTCCGTGCGGTCCTCGGTGTCCACTACCTGCCCGAACAGTTGCGCCTCAAGCTCCAGCGCCTCCGTTAGCGGCATCGAAATGCCCTCGTTGATCGCCATTTTGGCGAGGGCGATGGCCCTGGGCGCCTTGTTCGCCAGGGTAGCGGCCAATTCGAGGGCCTCGTCCACGAGGTCGGTGGCTGGGAGCACGCGGTCCACCAGGCCGAGGCGGTACGCTTCCTCCGCGGGGATGCGCTCGCCAGTGAAAATCAGCAGCTTGGCGCGATCCCGCCCGATGAGCCGTGCCAGGCGCTGAGTGCCGCCGTAGCCGGGGATGACCCCGAGGTTCACCTCCGGCTGGCCGAACTGCGCGGTGTCCGAGGCGTAGCGCACGTCGCCGCACATCGCGAGTTCCAGCCCGCCGCCCAGGGCGTAGCCGTTTACCGCCATGATAACGGGGATGGTGAGCGCCTCGATACGGGAGAAGACGTGCTGGCCGAAGCGGGAGAACTCGACGCCGTCCTCCTGGCTTTCCAGGGTGGCGATCTCGTTGATGTCGGCGCCCGCTACGAAGGCCTTGGTGCCCGCGCCGGTGATGACTAGCGCCCACACGCGGCTGTGCTCCGTCACTTCGTCCAGGGCCGCGTCTAGCTCGTTGAGCAGGAGGTGGTTGAGGGCGTTAAGCTTGTCGGGGCGGTTGATGGTGATGAGGGCGATGCCCCGGTCCTCGTCTACTTCCAGGCGCAGGTTCAGGTAATCGGACATGTGTGCTCCTTGTGGTGTTTGGTGATTTCCGGCCTCGCTAACCCTGCATGACGCCCTGTGGGGGTGCCCTGTGGCTAAAGCCACGGGCTGACAAGAAGCAAAGTCTCCTTCGGAGACTACCCTCATGTTCCTCAGTCCCCGCTGGGGACTTTGCAGCCCGTGGCTTTAGCCACAGGGCACACCCACAGGGCGTCATGTGGGGCTACTGGGCGGCTTCCTGTGCCGGGCACGTCTACATCCTGTCTATGCACCCAAGCGGGCACCGGCGGCACGGGTGAGCAGGGTGCCGGTAGCAGGCTCGATTTCGGTGGCGGGTGGCGGCTGAGGCTTGCGGAGCCAGATGCGGAAGGTGGTGCCCTCGCCCACGCGGCTGAACACCTCGATCCTGCCGCCGTGGGCCTCGATGATGGAGTGCGCTATTGCGAGGCCGAGGCCGGAGCCGTGGCGGATGCTCTTGCGGGCCTCTTGCGTGCGGTAGAAGCGCTCGAAGATGTTCGGCAACTCCGCCTCCGGGATGCCCTGGCCGCTGTCCGTGACTTCGAGCCGCGTCCACTCGCCTTCTTCCCAAAGCCCCAGGCTGATCGTGCCGCCGTCGGGCGTGTACTTTATCGCGTTGTCCACCAGGTTGAGCAGGAGGTGCTGCAACTGGTCGCGGTCGCCCATCGTCATGCCTATGTCCTCGTGGGAGAGCACGACCTTCTGGTTCTTGAGGGCGGCGATGGAGCGGGCGCGGGCGAACACTTCGAGCAGTAGGCTATCAAGCTCCACCGGGCGCAACACGGGCTTGAGGTCCAGCCCCGCCTCCATCTGGGCCATGTAGAGCAGGTTGTTCACCATGCGGTTGAGGCGCGACACCTCGGCCTCGGTGGCCTCCATTAGCTCGGCTTGCTCGGCGGGGTCGTTGGAGCGGCGCAGGAGGTGTATGTTGCTCTTGATTACGGTGAGGGGCGTGCGCAGCTCGTGGGACGAGTCGGCCACGAACCTGCGCTGGGTTTCCAATGCTGATTGCAGTCGCTCGATAAGCTGGTTGAAAGTGCTCACCAGATGACCGATTTCGTCCTGGGTGCCCGGCTCGGGCAGGCGTTGCGTGAGGTCGCGCGAGAATTCGATCTGTTGCACTTGGCGGGTCACGCGGTCCACTGCGTTGAGGGCGCGCCCGGTGAGCAGGTAAGAGCCGCCCGCCGCCACGAGGAGCAATACGCCCGAGGCCCCCGCGAGCAGCCAGGAAAGATCGCTCAGGCGGCGGTCGATGATGTCCACCGGCGTAGAGAGTTGTAGCACTGCCGCAATATGGCCGTTGGTGCGGTAATAGAGCGGGGTGAGCAGCACGCGCAGCCTGTGCCCGTCACCGGACACTACGTAGTCCATAACCGTCTCGCCTTCCAGGGCTGCCAGCACGAGCCTGTCGTTGACGGGTATGGGGCGGCCGCGGTTCTCTACTATCTCGCCGTTCGTGTTGTAGAAAGTGTAGAAGACCACGCTGAGGGGGTCGGGGTTCTCCACCTCGGACAGGTCGGGCGGCTGGTTCAAGATGACCTGGAAGCGCGTAGTCGAAGCTTCATATTCGAGCACGTCGTCGATGGGCTGGTAGAGGGAGTGCTTCAGGAGCATGAAAACGATGGCGGCGAACACGCCGAACAGCACCGCCGTGACGAGCGTGGAGAGCAGGACGAGCCGGATGCGCAGTGACATGGCAGCTTACCTCGACACCCTGACGCCGGCGAACATCACGCGGCCTCCTCGCGCAACACGTAGCCGACGCCGCGCACGGTCTGGATGTACTTGGGAGAGCCTGCGGCCTCAAGCTTAGAGCGCAGGTAGCGCACGTACACTTCGAGGATGTTGCTCTCGCCGCTGAAGTCGTAGCCCCACACGCGGTCGTAAAAGGTCTCGCGGGTGAGCACTTGGCGGGGGTGGCGGATTAAGAGCTCGAGCAGGTCGAACTCCTTGCTGGAGAGTTCGAGCAGCCTCTCGCCCACCCACGCCTGCCGGGCCGAGGGGTCGAGGGTGACCGCGCCGAAGCGCAGCACCTGCTGCTGGGGTTGCCTGCGCCGCAGGAGGGCGCGCACGCGAGCCAGCAACTCCTCGGGCTGGAAGGGCTTGACCAGGTAGTCGTCGGCCCCGCTGTCCAGCCCGCCCACCTTGTCCTCAAGCGTGTCCTTGGCGGTGAGCATGAGGATGGGCACGTCGTCCACCTGGCGGATGCGGCGGCAAATCTCAAGGCCGCTCATGCCGGGGAGCATCACGTCGAGCACCACGAGGTCGGGGGGACTCTCGGCTATCTGCCGGAAGGCGTCGTTGGCGTCGCCCGCGGTGTCCACCTGGTAGCCGTCATATGAGAGATGCCGCTTGAGGTTATCTCTTATTCGCTGGTCGTCGTCAACAACAAGTACGCGCATAGTTTTTTCGTAGCCCCGGACGTAGGGATTCACCCTGATTATATCACAGGGGGCGCGTGGAGGGAGGTAAGCGGGGTAAAGTCTAATCGAACGTTAATCTTGGTGGGGCTATGACAAGGGTTGCAGCAGGCGGCTATATCGTAGGTGGTGGGCTGAGCGTACTATAGTCTGCCCTGTCATCCTGAGCGTAGCGAAGGATCAGGTCGGTAGGCGAGAGTCCACAACGTACAGGATGCTGGTGGCTGGGGGAACACTGGTGCATGAGTGGCAAGAGTCAAACACGGGCGGCTGATCCTTCGCTACGCTCAGGATGACAGAGGGGAGTAGGGTCCCGCGAACTTGTCT
>DASVQO010000523.1:0-7086 GCA_036389075.1 Chloroflexia bacterium
AGAAGGTAGTACAGGGAGGCTGTTGAACATCACGTGCTACGGTGACGTACTATGGTGCTGACGTTCAACGTTGGGAGCTGTACCATCTTCTTGAGATTCTTCGCTGCGCTCAGAATGACAGGAGCCACCTTCGTTCGCTTAACTCCTTCAGTTTGCAGATAGGCCCTAGCCTGCGCCATAACCGCAGGCAGATGACCGCATAAAGAAGGGTGCCACTTATGATCATCCGAGTCTGGCGGACGAGTATAGATAGCGCGAGGATATCTGAGTACGAACGATTCGCCCAAGAGCGCTCGCTACCCATGTTTCGCAGCCAACCAGGATTGGTGGGAGTGCTCTTCGCAGGTGGGCAGCAAGAGAGGGCAGTGCTGAGTATGTGGAGAGACCTGGCCTCAGTGGAAGCATTGGCACACTCCACCACTTACCAGCAAACGGTTGAGCAACTGAATGCCACCGCGTTGCTGGTTGGCGAAACGTCCGTGGAGGTCTTCGAGGTGCGAGGCGGGTTTCTCGACGTTGAGGCTCTCGCGGAACTTGTAAAGGGGGTGACCACAAGATAAGGAGATTCGAATCCCGAAAATCGGTAGTTGATTTGTAGTATTTTTGCATCCAGGTATTGCGCTGTATCCGTATTACGTATATGATTGACAGCGTATCCCAGGTAATGGCGGAGCCTGGGCGCATGACCAATTCAACACAGGAGGATACGATTCAATGAAGAAAATCGCGATACTCGTGGTAGCGGTCCTAGGTATTATGGCGCTCGGCGGCACAAGGGCCACCTACGCCCAGCCCGACACCGTAACGGTCAATCTGACAGAGGAAAACAACTCAGGGCAGAACGGCACGGCCACCCTCACCGCCCACGGTGACACCACAATGGTGGTCGTCAACATCTCCGGCGGCTCCTCGACTCCGCAGCCCGCGCATATCCACCCGGGAACTTGCGCCACCCTCGACCCCAAGCCAATCTACCCCCTTACCAGCCTTGTGAACGGCACCTCGGAGACGACCGTCCCGGTCAGCCTCTCACAACTGGTCAACGGCACCTTCGCCATCAACGTACACAAGTCCGGCCCTGAGGCCTCCGTGTACGTCTCGTGCGGCGACATCCCGAACATGTTTGCCTCGGGTGGCGCTAGTGGCGGTGGCACAACCGGCGGTGAAATGGGCGGTGGCGAGACTGTTGGTATGCCGCGCACCGGCAGCCCCGACCTGACCCTCGTGGCTCTTCTCGCTCTCCTCGGCGCGTCCCTGACGGGTGTCGGCCTCAAGCTTGCTCGCCGCAAGGCATAACACCGGCATCCTCACTGGTCTATCCTCCCAGCCTCTCTGCGGCTGACCAGCGATTAGCAGACAGGCGGGCCACCCCTCACGGGGCGGCCCGCTTTTTGATTCCCACGCGGAGTATGGAACAATAAATGCAAATAAGGCGTTATCTGCTATAGAACGCGGAGGTCCTCCGCGCCCTCTATAGCAAAAACAGACGACATGCAAGAACAACTAGATGGAGATAGAAATGCGCTCTATAAAAGACTACGTCACACGGCTTACCCTCCTAGCGATGCTGTCCCTCTCCGTCGCCGGGTGCGGCACCGGCCAGGGGCAAGCCACCACACCCACACCCTTAGCCCCCGCACCCGTACCCTCGTCCACGACTATATCCGTGCCCGCCGCCGAGCCAACCACATCCACCAACGCGCCGGGGCCCAAACCAACCGGCGGCACAGACTTAGGAGGGGTTCCAGGGGGTAATGTTATGATCGACAGCGTGGAAGTGCTCATACGCGAATCGTACCCGGTCCAGGTATCGGTCAGCGTCAAAGGCAACCTGTCCGACGCATGCACCAGCATCGATAAGATCGACACCACCCGCGACGGCAACACCTTCAACATAGGTATCACAACCGCCCGCCCCGCCGATGCGGTCTGCGCCCAGGTGCTCACTCCCTTCGAGCAGAACATCGACCTCGACGTGCGCGGCCTCAAGAAAGGCACTTACACGGTAAACGTCAACGGCACAACGCAGACGTTCGAGCTAGACGCAAACCAGTGAGGTAATTACGAATTACGCGTACCGCCACACCAAACAATCCTAACCTTTGCGCGTTCTTTGCGCCCTTTGCGTCTTTGCGTTTTCGTCTCTTTTCCTCGTAATTCGTAATTCGTAATTACGTCAGCCGCCCAGTTTGGTGAGGGCGAAGGCGGCCAGGAAGCCTGCCACCGTGATGAGGCCCGCGAAGTTGTGGGCCTGCTCGAAGGCTTCGGGGATCATCGTGTCTACGAGCATGGAGAGGATAGCGCCCGCCGCTACCGCCGTGGTGGCGGCGGCGAAGTTAGCCGATAAGCCGCTGAACAGGCTGAAACCTATCAAGGCTGCCACCCCCGATACAGCGGCTATGCCTCCCCACACGCCGAATACGTAGCCTGGCGAGCGCCCTGCCTTTTTCATCCCCGACGCGCTCGACAGCCCCTCGGGTATGTTCGAGAGGAAGATAGCCACCACGGCTACCAGGCTCACCACCCCTCCCTCTATCATGCTCAGCCCTATCACTATCGACTCGGGTATGCCGTCCAACAGCGCGCCCACCGCGATGGCCAGGCCGCTGCCGCGGTCCTCCGACTCGGACGGCTGCTTCTCGGTGTGCCCCGACCGTTTGCGATGCTTCGCCCCCCGCTTCGCCAGGTACCAGTTAGCCGCCGTGTACACGACCGCCCCTCCCAGGAACCCGGCTGCCGTGGAACCGAACCCATCGCGCTTGTAAGCTTCGTCCGTCAGGTCGAAGGAGAGTGCGGATATGAGCACGCCGCTGCCAAAGGCCATCACAGCGGCGATCACTCGCTGCGGGACGTGCAAGAAGTATCCTAGCACCGCCCCCACCAACAACGCCGAACCGGCAAGCAGACCCCACAGCCCCGCCTGTAGCCACATAGGTATCATTGCAGCCTCCAACCCAACGAACACGCCACACACCGCGTCGGTGCACCGGCCCCTGACCCCCACTTCCCAGAGCAAAGTAGCAACATACGAGCCAGTAAAAACAGCACGACCCTAACAAAAAGAGGCTCCAGGGACACTTACCCTGGAGCCTCTTGGTGCGTTACTCAGTCCTCAGTCCTTATTACTTGACAACCACCCTGCCCAGCATCTCCGGGTGGATGCTGCACCAGTACTCGTAAGTACCGGCTTTGGTGAAGGTGTAGCTGTACTTGTCGCCCTTGTTCAAGATGGGCGAGGACCAGACCTTCGTCTTGCTCGTGCTATCGTGTATCGTCTCGTCCAGCTGCGTCCAGGTAACTTTAGTGCCCACGTCCACGGTCAGCGTACCCGGATCGAACTTGAAGTTCACTATGTTGACGTTGACTTCTTTAGGGCCGGTGGTCGTCGCCGCGCCGTACTTGGCCCGGTAGCGGAAGGTGCCTAGCTGCGACAGGAGCACGTCATAAGGCGGCGCGTTCTCCGTGTGCAACTCGAACACCGCACGCTCGAAATACTGCACCGTGTAAGTCTTGCCGTCCAGGTCGCTCTTCTCCTGGAACTCCTCGGAGATGGGGTAGCCTTGCTGGGGCAGGCCGCCGTTCTTCTCCCAGTAGGCACGGAACTTACCGCCCACCGTCTTGCCGGTCTCCGCGAACTTGCGGGCGTTAGTGGTACTGACTTTCTGGTTGGGCGCGCCGTTAGGGTACTTCTGCTGGTAGAGGAAGTTGCCCAGGAGGGACAGTAGCACGTCGTTAGGTTTCGGGTTGTCCGGGTGCGACTCGAACACCGCTCGCTCGAAGTACTGCACCATATATGTCTTACCGTCGGTATCGCTCTTCTCCTGCATCTCCTCGGATATAGGAAGCCCTTGTTGCGCCAGGCCGCCGTTCGCGTTCCAGTACTCCAGGAAGCGCCCCTTCACCGTCTTGCCCGTCTCGGTAAAGGTGCGCGAGGTGCCCTGCGCGTAGCCCGGCCCGCTGCCGAACGCCGGCAAAGCCAGCACCAGGGCCATACCAACCGGAAGCAGGCGCTTTATAGTGCCCTTCATGTAATCTCCTCCATATTCTGAATATATTTTCCCTTACCCGGTTAATACGTGGTTAGTTACTAAGCAGTTCTCGAGGGAGACGGAAAGTCCAAGGACACCAGGAAGGTTAGTGTTTTTCACCGCAGAGATGAAGCATTCTAATAGGTCGATATCTCCACGTGCTTGCAAGTCCTGGGCTAGTGCTTGCAGCACCCAATCGAGCGCACGTGAGCACACCCATCTCGGGGTATTCATGAGGGGCTTTCACCTTCAGCCTACCATTTTTGAGATGGCTTCTAGAAAGGCGTAGAGGTAATTGATGGCGTTATGGAAGGTGTAGAGGTAATTGGTGGATTAATGTTGGATGTCAAAGTAGGCGAGCTAATTAGCGTACCAAATGCGGTTGGCGCGCCCGTAGGCGAGGTGGAGACCGAAGGTAGCGTAGATGCACCAACAGCGATGGAAACTGCAATTAAGAGCGTAATAGCCGCGAAAAAACCAACGGCTATCGTGAGATTGGTTCTTTTGCGGCTTATGAGATCTTCAACGTCTGCTATTGCAGCCAAGTACGAATTTATCTCTTCCTCCAAGACTTGATACTTACTTCTATCAAAGTACTGTCCCTCTAGATGATTCCACTCTTTACTGATTGGCTGCAAATATTGGTCCTCGTCAGCACTAATCACACGCAGACCCCAAAGAATGGTTACGAGCATGAGCACATAAAAGAGCAGTGCCAAAGCCATCATAAAGACAAAAAAGGGATGACCTGACTGGATAAATTGTGATACCTGGATTACACTTGTCAACGAAAAAATGAGGCTTGCGGAACTTAGTAAAGATTGGAGTTTTTGGTCTATCGAAGCAATGTTTTGTAAGCCGCGATCAAAGCGGCGTTTCAGATCTTCAAGAACATGTTCTCGGCCAAATAGGTTTCTTCGAGCGCGTGTGGCCACAATTTGCTCCGTTAAAGCGAGTTACTCATGCTTTTACCTAGCGAGTGGGACGAATCACCAGGGCGGTATCTCCACCAGATCCACTAATATAATAGGAGAGTCTAAGGGAATTCTCAAACTTCAGCTATAAAACCCTCGCAGCGAGCAATTCTGCTGCGTAGTCAGCTAACAATCCATTCATCCAGTATCGACCGTCAGGACGAACCTCCACCAGTGCCCGCTGAATAAGGCGTGACATGGTAGCTTCTGCCTCCTCAACAGAGCACTCCCACACAGCTGCCGAAGCAAGTATCTCCCAGGTCAGTGGCTCAGAACCAAATACCGCCAGCGTTGCGAAACGATTTTTGTCGATTGCAGATAGACGTTCTACACTCATACCTAGTATTGCTTGCAACGAGGGAAGTTGTTCCTCTGACAATCCCAGACGACGTTCTGACTGCGTTAGCTCCAACCTCGCCTCCCTACGCTCAATCAATTCGTCAACCAGTTTGCGCATACGTAGGGGCACGTCGGCTTCCACTGCGAGTAATTGCCCAGCGAGCTTAATAGCGAGGGGGAGACCGTCGAGCTTGATACATAACCTTTCCGCGGCTTTTCTGTCAAACGCCACGGCTTGGGGAGCCATTTCCTGTAACATCTGCAGAGAGGCTTTTAGGTCCAAAAGACCCACATTCAGCGTTCGATCCGGTGTGGTTAGGTCGTAAGCGATCTTGGACTCGCGAGTAGTAAGAAGCATCCCGCAGTTTGGTCCCCCCAGTAGAAAATGCCTGCCATGGTTTGGATCCCATATGTCGTCCACGATTAATAGCATTCGGCGTTGGAAGAGAGCATCACGTATCTTGGCTTCGCACGTAGCATGATCCCGCTCGGGCCCCAAGTCCACATTGAGCGCGTGGCCCCAAATGGTGAGAAGGTGGCGAATGAAAGGATTGGGGCCAAGTTCAGTCCAGAGAACCCCATCAGGGAAGAGAGCGGCAATCGTGCTACGTCTGCCGACCGAAATTGCAATGGTCGTCTTGCCTATCCCACCAAATCCTCGCAAGGCAACAGGAGATGCCTCGGACGTACCTGCTGTTTTCATAGTCAGCATCTCCTCAATCCTTGTCAATATTTGTTCCCGGCCAAATACTCCTTGCGGAGGTAGGGACGGTACAAGATTAAACTTCCCTGCTAGGTTTGACGGACCAGCGGCAGTTGTAGAGTTCTTCGATTTTACATGGCTGCGGCGCTTGCTACTATATGTCGCGGCAAGCTGCGTCACCTCGTCCCAATCTCGTAGATGAGCTCTGTAATTGTAGATAGGGGAATATCGCGCCAGGAGCTTATTCAAGAGTTCCAGTTCTCTTTGCCTAAACTCCTCCAGACTGTTGTTGTCTGTACTTGATTGTGTCAACTTTTCTTCAGCCAACCTAATTAGCTCGGCTAAATAGCCGAGTGGCGGTGTTACGCCTGGAGAGTTCCAGGGATTAGGATCTACTCGTTCATAACGTGATATCGTGGTATGGGCAACACCGAAATACCGAGAGGCACGCTGCTGAGATGAGAATACCCGCATTCGAAGTTTTGCGGCTAACTCATTCGGGGTATCGGCTCTATCAAAGGCTATGATTGGTAATTGCTCTTGCACTATCATACTTCTCTTGGATTGCGTTTTGTGAAGTAATTACAACCCGCGACCTATTATATCAAATCGTCTGCTATGCCGCACATGTGCGCACATGTGCGGCACATGCTTGTATCCTATGAGTAGGCGGGCCGTGTAGGTAAGTTTAGTGTTACAAAGAAGCCGGGACTTCTATATTAATATGAATAATCAGTGGGTCGAGAAATCCGTTATCGAAACCAACTGCAGCCAATCTTGATTATCAGGCAATATGAGAGAAGTACTATGGCAACATCTTATGTAAGGCGTATTAGGAGAAGACTAGTTCAATCCAGAAATGGGGAGGCCACTACACTTCCCAGTAAGTTTAGTTCATTAGGCCCGGATATCTCTCCGTACCTTCATGAAGCGATTGAGCGTGCGAAAGAGCGGGATGCTCGGCGAAGTTGGTGGCAGAAGCTACTTGACGGCGATCTCCGAATCGAGCGCTAGATACACTCATATAACAGAATCAAGAAGG
>DASVQO010000524.1:0-2117 GCA_036389075.1 Chloroflexia bacterium
TGGGTGCTGGAGGACGAGATTCTTCGCTGCGCTCAGAATGACAAAGGGGGGGACTCTGGGTGCTGTAGAGGCGGCTATCAAACAGGGGTGGCTGATTCTTCGCTGCGCTCAGAATGACAGAGGGGGGAGATGGTGCTGTAATACGGGCGGCGTATCGCGGTGGGGCGCTGCCCTCATCGAGGGTGTGCCCATGAGGGACTTTGCTGATTGCCAGCGGCCGAAGCTGAGGGGAGGCTGCTCAGAGGTTGGGGGAGCCGGAGTCCCAGTCGTGGGTGTTGTGGGGTGTGGTGTCGTGGGTGGTGGGGGTGGGAGGGGCGGTGGCGTAGCGTTCTACTACCTCAGCGAGGAGGTCGAGGTCGAAGGGTTTGCTGAGGTAGTCGTCGGCCCCGTATTCGAGGGCGCGCTGGCGGTCGACGGGGCGGCTGAGGGCGCTGATGGCGATGACGGGGATGGGGGCGGTGTGCTGTCCGGTCTTGAGCTGGCGGATGGTCTCGAAGCCGTCGAGGACGGGCATCATGAGGTCCATGAGGACGAGGCGCGGGGTGTAGTCGGTGGCGAGGCGTAGGGCCTGTTCGCCGTCGGCGGCAAGGAGGGCCCGGTAGCCGAGTATGTCTTCGACCACGGCGCGCATGATTTCGCGGTTATCCTGCTCGTCCTCTACGATTAGGACGAGCGTCTCTCGCTCGGTGGGTGGGACCATTCACTCCCCCATAGCTGTAATGTAGGTGTGGTTGTCGGGCGGCATCACTGCATACGGGGAGGCAAAGGACAAACACCAGCCGCTAGCCAGGAGATGCGAACTGTCGCCGGAACGGGGTTGGATGCTGCAATAATGATGCCGTGGGTAATTACGAATTACGAATTACGAATTAGGAGAGGAAAATGCAAACACGCAAAGTAGATTAGGCTTTGGATGGATGTTACATGGCATGCCTGATTCGTAATTCGTAATTCGTAATTCGTAATTCCCGAAGGGGGAGGGGGGTGAGGTTGGTGGGCGATGAGGGAGGAGTGGTAGCGGGAGCGAGGGGCGGAAAGGCGGTCGTGGGGCGACTGGTGGGGGTGGTGAAGGCTTACCCGATGGGGCACCGGGAGTATGTGGCGTTGCGGGGGGTGGACCTGGCTTTGCACGCGGGGGAGTTCACGGCGATTGTGGGGCCTTCGGGGAGCGGGAAGTCTACGATATTGAACATGATTACGGGGATAGACCGGCCGACGCGGGGCGAGGTGATAATGGCAGGGCAGCCGCTGCACCGGATGTCGGAGAACGAGCTTGCGCGGTGGCGGGGGGCGAACGTGGGGATTGTGTTCCAGTTTTTCCAGTTGCTGCCAACGCTGACGGCGCTCGAGAACGTGATGCTGCCTATGGACTTCCTGAACTCGTACGGGGCGAGGCGGCGGGAGCGGGCGATGTCGCTGCTGGGGCTGGTGGGGCTGGGGGGCAGGGCGGGGCATTTGCCGAGCGAGCTATCGGGTGGGGAGCAGCAGAGGGTGGCGATCGCGCGGGCACTGGCAAACGACCCGCCTATTTTGATCGCAGACGAGCCGACGGGGAACCTCGATACGGCGACGGGGGAGAATATTATGCAGTTGCTGCTGGAGTTGAGCCGCCAGGGGAAGTCGGTGGTGTTTGTGACGCACGATGTGAACCTGGCGGCTCAGGCTCAGAGGGTGATCCGGGTGCAGGACGGGGAGATTGTGTCGGACGAGGTGGGGGCTACTTGATCTTGCCGTCGTCCTGGAGTTGTTTGGCGGCGTCGTGGATGTTATCGGCGGCCTGTTCGGGGTCGATGCGGGCGGCTTTGGCGGCGCGCTTGAGGTCGTCGAGGGTGATGTTGTCGGGGTTGCCGTGGTCTTCGTTTGGCTCTCCACAGCCGCAGGACATGCACATGGTAGTCTTACCTCCTGGTGGGGGAGTTGCAAGATATGGGCCAGGAAGAGACGGAACCGCCAAGACGCCAAGGACGCCAAGAGCGCGCCAAGAGACGAAAACGCAAAGACGCAATGAGCGCAAAGGACGCGCAAAGATTAAGGATTGTTTTGGGAGTAAAAAGTGGACCAGGGTACGTGATGTCGTACCCTGGTCCTTTTGCTTAGAACACCTTCCTTAACTTGGC
>DASVQO010000525.1:0-7206 GCA_036389075.1 Chloroflexia bacterium
CAAGCCTAGCAGAGGGAACCTCCGGGGCGTCGCAGGCGTCTTAAGGGTATAATCACACTATGGACGCCGCCAAGCAAGCAACCAGCCTGGACCAGCACGACCCGCGCCTGAGGCAGCTACGGGGCGTGCTGGCGCACGTGCAGGCCCGCTTCCGCATGCTGGAGGCGGTGCGGCTCTCGCCCATCGCGGCTATGCTCGGAGTGGGCGCGGCCGTTGCGCTGGCGGTGGTGTGGCGCTTCGAGAAGATGCTGCCCCTCGTGGGCCTGCTCGCGGTGTGCGCGGGGCTGGTGGTCGCGGCGGTCCTCACCGCGCTTGCGTACGCCCTGCTCAGGCGGCACGACCTGATGCAGACCGCCCTTCGCGCCGACCGTGCCCTCTCCCTCGATGAGCGCCTGTCCACCGCGTTGGAAGACGCCGTCGCGCCCGCCCCCGCCCACATGAGGGCCTTGCGCGATGCCCAGCTAGACGATGCCCTCGCGGTGGCGCATAAGATAGCGCCCGCTAAAGACCTGCCTTTGCGCTTGCACGGGCGGCAACTGGTGCCAGTCGCGTCCCTCCTCGCCCTGTTCGTGTTTGCCATACTGGCGCCCAACCCGGCGGTGTTCGCGCGAGACCCGGAGGTGCACGCCCAGGTGGAGGCGGAAAGGGCCAGGCTGGAGGAGGTGCGCAAGGCGATAGAGGCCAGCCCCGACGCTGCCACCGACCCCGAGCTAAAGGAACTGCTCGAGGAGCTTGCGGCCTTGCAAGACGAGCTGGCGCGCGAGGACCTCACCCGGGAGGAGGCGGTTGCGCGGCTGTCGGAGGCCGAGAGCAAGCTGCGGGAGGCCCTCGATCCGCAGGCCCCGGCCGAACGCGCGGCCCTGGACCAGCTTGCTCGCCAATTGGAGGCCTCGGGGAGCGATGCCGCGAAGAAGGCCGCCGAGGCGTTGCGCAAAGGCGACTCGGAGGAAGCGGCAAAGCAGCTCGAACAGGCCGGAAAGGACGCCGCTGAGATGTCCCCCGAGGACCGCAAGAAGCTGGCCGAGGCGATGCGGCAGGCGGGGGCCAACGTGGCCCCGCTCGACCCTGAGCTGGCGCGGCGGCTGAACGAAGCGGCCAATGCCCTGGAGAGCGACAACCCCCAGGCCGCCGAGGAGGCGATGAAGAACGTGGGGGAGCAGGTGCGGGAGCGCGGGCAGCAGCTAGCCACCCAGAAGCAGCTGGAGCAGGCGCTATCGCAGATCCAGCAGAGCAAGTCCAACGTGGCGCGCTCCGGGCGGCAGGAGGGCACGCCCAGGCCCAGCGGTACCTCGGTTGCGGGTACGGCGGGGCCGTCGAGTGGCAGCCCCTTTTCAGGTACCCCGGTGACGCCGAACGGCACCGCGTTGGCCCTCGGTTCGCCCGTATCAGGCACGCCCGTGGGCGCAGGCACTCCCGGCACCCCTGTGCTCGCGCAGACCACGCCGGGCCAGGGCACGCCGGTTGTCGGGCCGGGGCAGCAGGGACAGGGGCAAGGGCAGCAAGGGCAGCAAGGGCAAGGCCAGGGACAAGGTCAGGGGCAAGGCCAGGCGGGCCAACCGGGCGGCCAGGGCAACGGCCAACCCTCCGGCGGCTGGGGTAAAGGCCACAACGAGCCTGTGTACGCCCCCTCGCAGGACGCGAACGCGGCCCTCACCCCGGTGACGCTACAGGGGCAAGAGGACCCCAACGGCGAGCAGAGCACCGGCTCAACCGACACGGACGCGAATAACACCGGCCCGGCCCAGGTGCCCTACGAGCAGGTGTACGGCTCCTACCGCGAGCAGGCAGGCAACGCCCTCAACAGCGACTACATCCCCCAGGGCTACAAAGACCTCGTGCGCGACTACTTCAACGGCATCGACCCATCACAAGCCCCTGCGGAGGAACCCGCGCAGCCTTGAGGTGCCGGGTGTATACTGGGAGCGAAATTGAGGTGGAATGACCTGTCGGGATCGCCCTGTGGGGGTGCCCTGTGGCTGAAGCCACGGGCTTACAAGGGGCAAAGTCCCCTACGGGGACTAAGGAACCTTTTGTAGTCTCCGAAGGAGACTTCGCTGCTTGTAAGCCCGCCAATGAATTGAGGCATGGTCATAAATCAAAATGAGGCACAATACCACGCGTGAGGTGTAGCTTCAGCAAGTCCAAAATACGGCATTTGGCTCCCTCCTTACCACTATTTGCCGTTACTTCACGCGTGCAAAATGACTTATGACCACGCCTCAATGAATTGGCAGGGCGTCACGCGGGGCAGCCGTGCAGCCTACCATCCGACAATTTATCCGCCCAAATCCCACACCAAACCCGAACTTGGCCTCCTCCACCATAAACACCCTGAAACCTACAGCCAACAGGAGCACCGCACGGGCTGCCCGCGCGGCCCTTACCCCTGCCCTGCTCGCGCTCGCGGGCATCGTCATGGTGGGGGCCGTGCTGCGCTTCAACTGCCTCGACTGCTACGGCCTCTGGTACGACGAGGTTTCTTCGGTGCAGGTGGCGCAACGCGGCGTGGTCGCCATACTGACCGACCGCTTCGGCTGGATGCGCGTGCAGACTCCCCTCCACTACCTGCTCGTGTGGCTTAGCCTCAAGCCCCTCGACCCCACGACCAGCGCGGTGCTCGTGCGCCTGCCGTCGGTGCTGGCGGGGCTGCTCACGCCCGCAGTGGTCTACGGGCTGGGGCGCGAGACGTTCGGGCGGGCGCAGGGGCTGCTGGCGGCCCTGTTCGTGGCGGTGTCGGCGGTGCATGTCAGCCACTCTCAGGACGCGCGGCCTTACGTCTTCCTGGCGCTCTTCACCGCCCTGTCGGTCTACTGCCTGCTGATGTGCGAGCGTACCGGGGAGCGGCGGTGGTGGTTCGCCTTCGCCGCCGCCACCGCCGCCAACCTGCTCATGACCTACCATGCGCTCACCCTTGCCACGCCCGCTATAGCCCCGTACCTGCTGTGGGTGCTCTACAAGGTGTGGCGCGGGCGTGATGCGGAGGGGGGCAGGGTGCGGCTCTGGGGCGCGGCGCTCAGCCTGGCCGCCATCGGGGCGGTCGGGGTGGTGATGCTGGCGGACATACTGGGCGTGCCCAGGGTGCCGCCCGACCTGTCGCTCTTCTCCCCCGCCTCGGTGGGCGACCAGCTTGGCAGGATGCTCAACCGGCTGGGGCAGGTGGGGGTGGAGCGCGAGGCCGAGAAGACGCTGCAATGGTTTGTCGCGGGGGTGGCATTTCTGGGCGTGTTGTTCGGCGTGCGAGAGCGGCGTTTTCGAGCCGTGACGCTGTGCCTGCTGATGCTGGTTGTGCCCGCGCTGCTCATGGCGGTGCTCAGGACCACCAACTCGGTGTTCCAGCGGTACGTGCTCTTCACCATGCCCTTCTACTTCCTGCTGCTGGCCAACGGTATACTGGCCGCGCGCTTGCTTTTGCGTGCGACTTGGAAGTGGAAGCAGGCGGGAAGAGCGATGTCGGGCGCGCTGGGCGCGGGGGCGCTTGTGCTGTTCGGGCTCGGCCTGTACGTCTACTTCAGCCCCGAACAGCACAAGCAACTCTCTTTCCTCCCCGACTACCGGGGTGCGGCCCGCTATCTCACCGAGCGCGCAGGACCGGGCGACCTGATAGTGCTGCTGGAAGAGCCGCCCCAGGGTATGCAGGTGCTCGACTTCTACTGGCATGGCACCCCGCCCGCTCCCACCTTCGACGGCATAGACCCACGCCTGCACGCGCAGCCCGCCCCCAGGAATATCTACTGGGTAATGACCTACGCGCTGAACGACCCGAAGTACCTGGAGGCCCTGCGCAACGCCTCGCCCCCCGGCCACAACTTCGCCTCGGTGGCCGAGTTCGACCGCCTGCTGGTGCTGGAGGAAAATAACCCCGGCGACGTGCTGCCCAGCCTGCGACGCATGGCGGACAGGATGACCGCAGCCAACCCACCCTTCTCACCCAGCCTCCAAGCCCTGTTCACCCTGCAAGGCAGCCTCATGCAAGCCCGGGGCGATACACAGGAGGCCGCCAGCCTCTACCGCACCGCCGGACCTTTCTACCTGCTGGGCGACGAGTACCTCACCACAGCCGAGGGCTTCCACACCAGGGGCGACCGCTCCGCCGCCTGGCGAGAAGCCATCATGTCCCTCTTCCTCGAGCCATACCGCCCCCAAATCCACACGTACCTAGCCCAGCTCCTCAACGAAGAAGCCCTCTCTCCCCAAAGCGCTTTGGAACAACAGGTCGCGAGGGACTTAGAATTTAGAAATTAGAATTTAGGATTTAGGATTTAGAAGAGCTCTGATCAAAGCCGAAATTCTAAATTCTAAATTCCGCCAGTACCTATGTCGCATGCCGGATGGCCCTGTGGGGCTATTTCGCTGGGAGTAGCCCGGTGGTAGACTTATTCAGGATGGATTAGGACCATTGTCCCGGCAGTACGTGAATCAGGGCACTGTCTGACTTCTCGCCTGAGACGTGGCGCTGTGCCGTACCGTGACTGCCGCGGCTTCATGCAAACCCCTGCGCCAGGGTGGGCGAACATCTCTGAGGATCCAGGACGAAAGGTGATCTTGTTGCATAGCGTACAGTCAATTCCTGCTTTTGGGAACGAGCTAAAAGAGGCACCACAGGGAGAGGGTCCGCTGTGGAATAGGGTCTTCATGGTCCTGGTAACGGTTGTGGTGACCACGCTGATAGCTGGCCCTATCGTGTCGGGGCAGGCCCTTATGACGCCCGACTCCCAGCGCGCCCTGCGCAACGACCACTATTATTACCTGGCGCGCAACATGGTGCAGGGCGACCTCACCGTCGATGGCATACCTGATATATATCCCGACTGGGTGGAGTGGAACGGGCACCGCTATTTGCCCCTTGGGCCTCTCCCCGCCGTGCTGCTCATCCCTTTTCTTCCGGTGTTGGAGCTTGGCCTCGACCCAGTGGCTATAGGTCTGCTCTTTACGCTGCTCAATGCTTGGCTGCTGTACAAGGTACTTACCAGCATTGGCATCAAGGACGCCCGGCTGAGGTGGTCGCTCCTGCTGTTCTTCGGGGGCACGGTATACCTCAGCACCGCGATGAAGAGCGGCTCCTGGTTCCTGGCTCACATAGTGACGATTACCTTCCTGCTCATGGCGGTCTGGGCTGTAGCAGGGAGGAAGCTGCCGCTTGCCGCCGGGGCGCTGCTGGGGCTGGCCGGCATGTCGCGCACCACCGCACTATTCGCGCTACCCTTCTTTGTGGCGATGTTGTTGTACAGGAGCGGCATCGAGGGAGAAAGGGTAACAAGGGGGGAGCTGGCGAAGAGAGTGGGCTTGCTGTTGCTGGGGGTTTCAGGCCCGGTGCTGCTACTGGGGCTTTATAACTACGCCCGCTTCGGCTCCCCGCTCGACACCGGCTACTCTCACGTTGTGTTGCAGACCTCCGTGCTGTCCGGGGCCCTGCGCCACGGGTTGTTCAGCCTGGAACACATACCGAAAAACCTGTTCATGCTGCTCGTGCAAGGCCCCCTTCCCTATCCCGATGAAAACGCGGCGGTGCTCAGCTTCCCTTACGTGCGCCCCTCTCCGTGGGGCATGGGCATCTTCTTTACCTCCCCCGCCCTGCTCTACATCTTCCGCGCCAAACTTCGCAAGCCGTTTGTGCGGGCTTGCTGGTTGGCGGTCGCGTGCGTGATGGTGCCCATCATCACATATTACGGCGTCGGTTGGGTGCAGTTCGGCTATCGCTACGCGCTTGACTTCACGCCTTTCCTGGTGCTGATTGCGGCGCTGGGCTTCCCTGCCGTGATGTCGAACAAAGTACGAGTGCTGGTCATATTGTCCGTGCTTGTGAACGTGTGGGGCAGCATATTCCTGATGAAGTCCTACTGAGAGAGCACGCAACATGGAGTCTTCGATCTTGCAAAGCACGCCCGCGATAGGTATTGACACGCAAGCACCACATGTCCCGTCAGGCATGCGCCTGCTGAGGATGGTGGCGATTGCCACTTGCGCGGCGTTGTTGCTGGTCTACCTGCTCGGCTGGTACGCCGCGATTCGCGACCCGCAGATGCACGGCTTCGACGGCGTGGTGCGCCGCTCCGACTTCCTCTCCAATCTGACGGGCGCGAAGCTGATTGCCGAGGGCCGCGGGCAGAGCCTCTACAAGCTGGACGCCCAGCGCGAGGCGCAGAACGCCGTGCTCGCCCCTTACTTCAAGCTGGACCCCGACAAGATACTGCCCTACAACCACATCCCTTTCGAGGCGATGCTCACCGCGCCGCTGGTGCAGGCGGGGGTGCCCTACACCGCCATATTCACGTTGTGGGAATTGCTGATGCTGGGGCTGCTCGCGGCCTCGATATGGACCATGCAGCGGATGCTGCCGGTGCACGGGGCCGCGCTGTTCGTCATGGTGCTGGCCGCCGTATCGTACCAGCCCGTAGCTCGCTCCTTCATCCTGGGGCAGAACTCCCCGATGGTGCTGCTGGGCATCTGCCTGGTGTACGCGGCCTCCCGGCAGAAGCAAGACGTTTGGGTGGGGCTGGCGCTGCTCCTTGTGGCCCCAAAGCCGCAGGTGCTGCCCGTGATAGGGCTGGTGCTGCTGTTGCAGGGGCGGTGGCGGGGACTGCTCGTGTTTGGTGGGGCGTTCGGGGCGTTGTGCGTGGCGGCCATGCCGGTGCTGGGGGCCGAGTGGCCGTTGCAGTACGCGCGGTTGCTGGTGGGCGTGGCAGGCTGGCAGGACACCGGCGCTATCGACCCGGGCATCATGCACAACTGGCGCGGCCTTGCCACCAACCTGTTCGGCGCGTGGGCACCCGGCCTGGTGACTCCGCTCTTCCTGCTGCTCACCCTCCTATCGGTGGGGCTCCTCGTGTGGCTGTGGCTAAGGACAAGGGATACAGCCCCGGCGGACAGCGCCACACATCTCGCTCGGTTCGACAAGCTGTGGGCGGTGGCGGGCATACTGGCGGTGCTCACTTCCCTCCACCTCAACCCGCACGACCTGGTGCTGCTCATCTTCCCCGCCTGGATATTGGGCGCGTATGCCCTCTCCGGTGCGTTTGGAAGCGCCTCACGGAAGTGGCTGGGGTTGCTGTGGCTCGGCTATGCTCTCATCCCGTTCGCGTTCTTCTTACAAGAGGCACCGGGGGTAAGGGCGGGCGGCGTGGTGCTAAGCGTGCTGCTCATGGCGGGGGCGGCGCTGTGGCTAGCACGACAGGAAGGAGACAGGACCGCCAGGGTGGCAGGAATGCC
>DASVQO010000526.1:0-8514 GCA_036389075.1 Chloroflexia bacterium
GCGCCGAAGAGCCGCGCCGCACGCTCCGCCTGTCCCGTGCCCACCGCCACCGCCGCCAGCCCGGTCACGCACTCCACGATGCTCAGCTTGTCGCCCAACTCCCTGAACAGCAGCAGGCCCTTCCTGAACACCTCGGCGGCCTGCTTGTAATCGCCCCTGTGATAGTAGACGTGGCCGAGGTTGTGGTACGAGCTGGCGATGCCGTCCTTCACGCCTATGCTCCGGTAAAGCTCCAGCGACTCGCTGTAGCGAGTGTATGCTTCGTCGTAGTCCTGGCGGCAGCGGGCCACCTCGCCCAGGTGCAGCAGCGAGCTTGCCATCCTGCCCGTGTCCCCAAGCGACCGGCGCATAGCCAGGCTCCGCTCGTGCAGGTCGCGCGCCTCGTCGTACCTGCCCTCGTTCAGGGCCACGTTGCCCAGCCGGAACAGCGCGTTCGATACGCCCCAACTGTGGCCCACTTGCTCGAATATCTCACGGCTCTCGTTGAAGTGCCGCGCGGCCTGCTCGTAATCGGCCTTATGATGGGCCACTATACCCAGCCCTTCCAGCGCGTGAGCGATACTCGGCCTGTCGTCAAGCTCCCTCGCCAGGGCCACGCTCTCCTCGTAGTAGCGTGACATGGTGATGAAATCGCCCTGCCCGTATGCCAGGAAGCCCGCCACGTTCAGCGCCCTGACGCGGTTTACCGTATTCCCAGCCTGGGGCATGGAAAGCACCTTCTGCATCCACTCGCGGCCCTCGCCGTAGTAGCCGCGCCTGAACCAGAACTGCCAGAGCGTAGCGCCGAGCCGGGCCGCGAACTCCGCTTCCCCGCGCTCTGTCGCCCAGCGGAGCACCGCCCGCAAGTTGTCGTGGTCGGTCTCCAGGTTGTCCAGCCAGAGGGTCTGCTCGGCGCCGATTAGCTGCGGTTCCGCCGCCTCGGCCAGCGCCAGGTAGTACTCGGCGTGCATGCGCTCCGTCATCTCGCAATCGCCAAGCGCGTCAAGCTGCTCTCTCGCGTACTCGCGGATAGTTTCGAGCATCGTGAAGCGGGTGTCGCCGTGCGGCCCCTCGTACTGGCGCACCAGGCTCTTGTCCAGGAGGGAAGCCAGCCCGTCGAGCACGTCCACCGGCAGGTCGCCCTCGGCGTTGCACACGGCCTCCACCGCCGAGAGGCTGCACCCACCCACGAACACGCCCGCCCGCGCGAGGAGGGTCTGCTCGCCCCCGTCCAGCAGGTTGTAGCTCCACTCGATCGCGCCCCTGAGCGTCTGCTGGCGGGCGGGCAGGTCTCTCGCGCCGCCGGTGAGCAGCTTCAGGCGGCTGTCGAGGCGGGTGGCTATCTGCTGAGGGGGAAAGAGCCTGATGCGGGCGGCGGCAAGCTCTATCGCCAGGGGCAGGCCGTCGAGTCTGCGGCAAATGAGGGCCACCGCCTCGGCGTTCTCCTCGTCCAGCTCGAAGTCGGGGCGCACCGCGCGGGCCCGCTCCTCGAACAACGCGATGGCCGGGTAGCGCGACAACTGCTCCAACGAAGGCAGCCTGTCCTGCTCGGGAAGGGCCAGGGGCGGCACCTGGAACTGCTGCTCGCCGCGCACGTTCAACGCCTCGCGGCTCGTGACCAGCACCTTCAGCCGGGGGCACGCGACCAGCAACTGGGTGACGTGGGACGCGGCCCCCAATACCTGCTCGAAGTTGTCCAGCAGGAGTAGCACGCGGCGCTCGCCTATGTACTGGGCCAATTGCGGCAGGGCCGTACCTTCGCCCCCGTCCTTCAGGCCCAGGGCGCGCGACACGGTGGGCAGCACCAGGGCGGGATCGCTCACCGCGGAGAGAGTCACGAAGCACACGGCCTCGAAGTGTGCTTTCACGTTAGAAGCCACCTCGATAGCCAGCCGGGTCTTGCCGGTGCCGGGCGCGCCGGTGAGGGTGAGGAGGCGCACTTCCTCTCTCAACAGGCGGCCGCTTATGTCGGCAACCTCCGAGTCCCGCCCCACGAGCTGGGTGAGTTGCGCGGGCAGGTTGTCAGCGGGGAGGGCGGCGTCGGAGGCTTGCTCGGCATGCCCGTTCTGGTGTGCCGGGGCCGCCTCCAGGGGTGCGCTCTGTGGGGTGGTGGCGGCAGGGGCCTGGGCAGGTTCCGCAAGGTCCTCCCGGCTCCGGGCGAAGCGCACGAACTCATGGAGGTCGGTTGGTGGTATGCCGAACACCTCGGCCAGCAACTCTGCCACCTGCCGCGAGGGGCGGCGCGCCCCCACCTCTATCTTCTGTATGGCCCCGATCGAGCAGCCGATGCGCTCGGCCAGCATCTCCTGAGTCAGGTCGCGCTTTTTGCGCTGCTCTCTCAACCACTGCCCGAAGGTAATAGCGCCTGCCATGACGTTTCCCGCTCCTGCCCTGCCGCTCGCATTCATGCGCGAGGACACACTATCTCACCCGTTCTCAAACGAGCCTTACTGCTTCCAGTGTAACATTTTCGCGGTTTTCGTGCCTGTGCTTAGTGCGATTGTGTTGGACTTCAGTGTGCGGTGCCGGTGCAACTTCAATCACGACTTACCAGATGGTATAGCAGGACCAAGGCCCCCTCTGTCATTCTGAACGTAGTGAAGAATCCTGGATGCTCCCCTTGCCTTGATATTGAACATCAGCACCATCGATGTGTCGCTCGCCATTATCCCGCGACCGGCTTCTTTAGATTCTTCACTACGCTCAGAATGACAGAGGGGGCCTTGGTCTGTCTAATTGGAAAATCAAGAGGGCCTCGACGTACAACAAGCGGCATTGGCACCGTTCTTGCTTTCGTTGAGCGGTTTCTATTTTCCCCCCTGGCCCACTTCTTGCATTAAGGTGGGCGAAACTATTGTGTGTGCAGGGATGCTTGTGTACGCATCCCCTGGAAAGGGCGCTTGTGACCACGGATATGGAAAGCCGGGTAGAACCGGCGGCTAGCTCGACCAACCAGGAGTTGGTCGAGAGTATATTTAACGAGGTAACCAGGCTGCTACGGGAGAGGCACCACGTCCCGGCGGCCACCTATAGGCTACAGTTCAACCGGTTTTTCACCTTCCGGCAGGCCCGCGAGCTTGTCCCATACCTCGACCGGCTGGGCGTCAGCGACATCTACGCCTCGCCCTACTTCAAGGCGCGCGCCGAGAGCCTGCACGGCTACGACATAGCCAACCACAACGAGCTAAACCCCTCCATCGGCACAGAAGCCGACCTGGACGCCCTGCTGGAGACGTTGCACCGGCATGGCATGTGCCACATCCTCGACACCGTGCCCAACCACATGGGCATCGGCGAGGAGGGCAACACATGGTGGATGGACGTGCTGGAAAACGGCCGCTCCTCCCTCTACGCTCCCTACTTCGACATCGACTGGGATCCCATCAACACCAAGCTTACCAACAAGGTGCTCCTGCCCATCCTGGGCGAACAGTACGGCAAGGTGCTGGAGAACAAGGAGCTTCAGGTTTCGTTCGCCCCCGAAGAAGGCAGGTTCTATCTCTGCTACTGGGAGAAGACCTTCCCCATCAACCCCCGCTCCTACCAGGCTATCCTCGACTATGACAAGGACCGCCTGCTGGACGAGCTTGGACGCGACAGCGAACCCGCCCTAGAGTACCAGAGCATCCTCACCGCCCTGGACCACCTGCCCTCGCACTTCGAGACCGAGCGGGAGCGGATATTGGAGCGCAACCGCGAAAAGGAAGTCATCAAGCGCCGCCTCGCCACCCTCTGCGCCGCCGAGTCGCGCGTGCGGGAGTTCATAGAGGGCAACGTCGAGCGTTTCAACGGGGTGCAGGGCGAGCCGCACAGCTTCGACCTGCTCGACGCCCTGTTGGAACGCCAGCCCTACCGCCTCAGCTTCTGGCGCGTGGCTACCGAGGAGATCAACTACCGCCGCTTCTTCGACGTGAACGACCTGGCCGCCGTGCGCATCGACCAGCCCGCCGTCTTCCAGGAAACGCACCGCATGATCATGCGCTTCCTGCGCGAAGGTAAGCTCAACGGCCTGCGCATCGACCACGTTGACGGCCTCTACAACCCCGCCCGCTACTTCCAGGACTTGCAGCACAGCTACTTCCTGGAGATTTGCCGCCTGGTCATGGACGAGTTAGGCCCACAGCTTGAAGGGGCCGACCGCGCCGCAATCGAGTCGCTGCTAGTGGGCCGGTTCGACGCCGAGCGCCTGTCCGACCCCCAGGGCGTGCTCAACAGGCCCCTCTACGTGGTGGTCGAGAAGATACTGGCGCGGGGAGAGACTTTGCCCGCCGACTGGGTGGTGCACGGCACCACCGGCTACGAGTTCACCAACGACGCCAACGGCCTATTCGTGGACAGCGCCAACGGCAAGGCGTTCGACGAGCTTTACAACTCCATTATGGGCGAGAAGGTTAAGTTCGCGGACCTCGTGTACGAGAGCAAGCAGCGCATCATGCGCCTGTCCCTTTCCAGCGAGATAAACGTGCTCACCAACATGCTCAACCGCATATCCGAGCGCGACCGCCATTACCGCGACTTCACGCTGAGCGGCATCCGCAACGCCATCCGCGAGGTGATAGCCTGCTTCCCTGTCTACCGCACCTACATCACGCCTGAAACCACCGAGGTAGACAGGCGCGACCAGGCGCACATCGAGAGGGCCGTGGCCCTCGCTCGCAAGCGCAACCCCGCCGTAGACCCCAGCGCCTTCGACTTCCTGGGCGACATACTGATGCTCAAGGGCTTCGACGACCTGCCGCCGGAGGAGTGCGCCGAGCGCACCAACTTCGTGATGAAGTTCCAGCAGGTGACCGGCCCTGTGATCGCCAAGGGGCTGGAGGACACGGCGTTTTACGTGTACAATCGCCTCATCTCGCTCAACGAGGTGGGCGGCGAGCCGGGCTACTTCGGCATCAACCCCGCCGCTTTCCACAAGGCACAGGCCGAACGGCAGCGGCACTGGCCCTTCTCGCTGCTCACCACGAGCACCCACGACACCAAGCGCAGCGAAGACGTACGCATGCGCATAGACGTGCTATCGGAGATGCCGAAGGAGTGGCGCACGGCCTTCCGCCGCTGGTCCAGGGCCAACCGCAAGCACAAGAAGAACGTCGAGGGCCAGCCCGCCCCCAGCCCCAACGAGGAATACTTCCTCTACCAGACCCTCGTAGGCGTGTGGCCCTTTGAAGAGCAACTCGGCCCTGAAGCGCACGCCGAGGTGGTGGAGCGAGTGCAGGCGTACATGCGCAAGGCGATGAACGAGGCCAAGGTGAACACAAGCTGGGTCAACCCCAACGAGGCTTACCAGCAGGCAGTGGCCGATTTCATCGCGACCGTACTGCGCCGCGACGAGGACAACCGCTTCCTGGCCGACTTCCTGCCGTTCCAGCGGCGCGTGGCCCACTACGGCGCGTTCAACTCGCTGTCGCAGGTGCTTATCAAGCTCACCAGCCCCGGCGTGCCCGATATCTACCAGGGCAACGAGGTCTGGGACTTCAGCCTGGTGGACCCGGACAACCGCCGCCCCATCGACTACGACCTGCGCCGCCGCCTGCTCGACCAGGTGGAGCGCGTGAAGGACGCTACGGCCGCCGCCTCTCTGGTTGAGAACAAGGAGGACGGACGCATCAAGCTGCTCGTAACCAGCCGCACCCTCAACTTCAGGCGTGCCAACCTGCCGCTATTCCAGCGTGGCTCCTACACTCCCATAACTGTCGAGGGCAAGCACGCGAGCAACGTCATCTCCTACGCTCGCGCTCACGAGGGGCGCATGGCGGTGGCCGTAGCCCCTTGCCTGGTGACGCAGCTAGGTAAGGCGGGCGAAACCGTGGTGCCGGTGGGGCAGGTGTGGGCGGGTTCGTGGCTGTCGCTGCCCGGCGCGTCGGAGGGCGACTCGTTCCGCAACGTCGTCACGGGGGAGACCCTTTCGGCGTCCTCGCGGAACGGGGTTGTGGGGCTGCCGCTGGAGGAAGTGCTGACCGTGTTCCCGTTGGCCCTGCTGGAGAAGATTTAAGCACCAGGGCAGGTATGGTGCCTGCGCCTACTGCATCAAAAGTTGGTAAGAAACGCAATTTGTGTGAGAGGGGACTTGAATAGTTGGTGGCAACTAAAAGTGTTAGAACAAGGAGCATGGACGACATGAACGTATGGCCGGGTAAGCCGTACCCTCTGGGCGCTACCTGGGACGGCAAGGGCGTCAATTTCGCCCTCTTCAGCGAGAATGCCACCGGCGTGGAACTCTGCCTGTTCGACTCGACCGAGGATGAGGTCGAGCGCATGCGCATCCGCATGACCGAGCAGACCGACTACGTGTGGCACGTCTACATGCCCAACCTGAGGCCAGGGCAGCTCTACGGCTACCGCGTCTACGGCCCCCACGAGCCTGCGCAAGGACACCGCTTCAACCCGGCTAAGCTGCTGCTCGACCCCTACGCCAAGGCTATCACCGGCCGCATCAGTTGGAGCGACGCTCTCTTCGGCTACCCTATGTCCGCCGAAGACCCCGACCGCGACCTGCAAATCGACACCCAGGACAGCGCCCCCGGAATGAACCGCTCGGTGGTGATAGACCCGGCCTTCGACTGGGGCGACGACAAGCTGCCCAACACCCCCTTGCACGAATCTATCATCTACGAGGTGCACGTCAAGGGCTTCACGGCTCAACACCCCGATATCGATCCCAGGCTGCGGGGCACCTACGCCGGGCTTGCCACTCCCCAAGCTATCGACTACCTCAAGACGCTCGGCGTCACTGCCGTGGAGCTGCTCCCCGTGCACCACTTTGTCAACGACAAGATGCTGGTGGACAAGGGGCTGAGCAACTACTGGGGCTACAACAGCATCGGCTACTTCGCCCCGTACTCGGAGTACTCGGGCTCCGGCGTGCTGGGCGAGCAGGTGCGCGAGTTCAAGGCGATGGTCAAGACGTTGCACGCGGCGGGCATAGAGGTCATCCTTGACGTGGTGTACAACCACACCGCCGAGGGCAACCACTTCGGCCCCCACCTGAGCTTCAAGGGCATCGACAACGTCTCCTACTACCGTCTCGTTGGCGACGATCCCCGCTTTTACATGGACTACACCGGCACGGGCAACACGCTCAACATGCTCCACCCGCGCACCCTGCAAATGGTCATGGACAGCCTGCGTTACTGGGTGACCGAGATGCACGTGGATGGCTTCCGGTTCGACCTGGCCTCCACCCTGGCGCGGGGCCTGCACGAAGTGGGCAAGCTGAGCAGCTTCCTTGACATAATTCACCAGGACCCGGTGATCTCGCAGGTGAAGCTCATCGCGGAGCCGTGGGACATTGGGGAGGGCGGCTACCAGGTAGGCAACTTCCCGGTGAACTGGTCGGAGTGGAACGGCAAGTACCGCGACACGGTGCGCAGCTTCTGGCGGGGCGACGAGTCCCAGGTGGCCGAGCTTGCGTATCGCCTTAGCGGCTCCAGCGACCTCTACCAGCACAACGGCCGCGCCCCCTACGCCAGCATCAACTTCGTGATCGCGCACGACGGCTTCACGCTGAACGACCTGGTGAGCTACAACGAGAAGCACAACGAGGCCAACGGCGAGAACAACATGGACGGGGAGAGCCACAACCGTAGCTGGAACTTCGGCGTGGAAGGCCCCACCGACGACCCTGAGATTACGGCCGCCCGCGAAAAGCAAAAGCGCAACTTCCTCGCGACCCTCCTGCTCAGCCAGGGCGTGCCGATGATCTGCGGCGGCGACGAGTTCGGCCGCACGCAGCAGGGCAACAACAACGCCTATTGCCAGGACAACGAGATTAGCTGGTACAACTGGGACTGGTCCGAGAAGGACCGCGACCTGTTCGAGTTCACCCGCAAGCTGATCCAGATACGCAAGGACTTCCCGGTGCTGCACCGGCGCAAGTTCTTTCAGGGCCGCCGCATACGCGGCACCGACATCCGCGACATCCGCTGGATACGCCCCGACGGCCTCGACATGACCGAGGAGGAGTGGAACGACTCGCTGGTGCGGGTGCTCGGCATGCTGCTCAACGGCAGCGTCATGGACGAGTACAACGAGCGGGGCGAGCGCATCAGGGACGACGTGGTGCTCCTGATGATCAACGGCTACTGGGAGGATGTGGGTTTCTGCGTGCCCGGCAAGGAAGGCGAGCCTGATTGGGAAGTGCTTGTCGATACCGCCGACCCCGAGGGCCTGCAATCGCGCATGTACCGCTGCGGCGAGGTCTACAACCTCACAGGCCGCTCCCTGGCCCTCCTTCGCCAACCGCTCGAAGAGGTAATCAAGGCGGCGGAGTGATACGCGACGGGTGAGAATAGAATAGCTAAGAGGTAAGGGGACGCCCTGCCACCGTCGCCCTGTGGCTAAAGCCACGGGCTGGCAAGGGGCAAAGTCTCCTTCGGAGACTACCTTATGTTCCTCAGTCTCCGAAGGAGACTTTGCCCCTTGTCAGCCCGCCACTTATGAAGATTAACAACTGAATCAGGTAATAAGATGATACACTAAGAGAATGAAACAACACACCCTTGAATTGAGTGCTGAGGAGCGCAAGGAACTGGAGCA
>DASVQO010000527.1:0-5749 GCA_036389075.1 Chloroflexia bacterium
ATATAGGCGACGGCTGGGCGGTGGCGCTGAAGATCGAGTCGCACAACCACCCCTCGGCGGTCGAGCCTGTGGAGGGCGCGGCCACGGGCGTTGGTGGCATCGTGCGCGACATCTTCACGATGGGCGGGCGGCCCGTCGCCCTGCTCAACTCCCTGCGCTTCGGCCCCCTCACCGACCCCCACACGCGCTACCTGTTCGGCGGCGTGGTGGCGGGCATCGGCGGCTACGGCAACTGCATCGGCGTGCCCACGGTGGGCGGCGAGATTTACTTCGACCCCTCTTACGCCGCCAATCCCCTGGTGAACGCTATGTGCGTGGGCCTGCTGCGCAAGGAGCGGCTGATGCGGGCGGTGGCCTCCGGACTGGGCAACCCCGTGCTGCTGGTGGGGGCCGACACCGGGCGCGACGGCATACACGGCGCGACCTTCGCCTCCGACACCCTCGGTGAGGACTCGCTACAAGACCGACCCGCTGTGCAGGTGGGAAACCCCTTCCTCGAAAAGTGCCTCATGGAAGCCTGCTTGGAGCTGCTCGATAAAGAGGGTCTGGTGGTGGGCATGCAGGACCTGGGGGCGGCCGGCCTCACCTCCTCGGCCGTGGAGTGCGCGGCAAGGGCGGGCAGCGGCATAGAGATAGACCTGGCGCAGGTGCCCCGCCGCGAGCGCGGCATGAACGCCTACGAGATCATGCTGTCCGAGTCGCAGGAGCGCATGCTCGTGATCGTCACGTCGGGGCGGGAGGACGAGGCGCGGGAGGTGTTCGCCCGCTGGGGCCTGCACTCCAACGTCATAGGCCACGTTACGGACGACAGCATGGTGCGCGTTTTCGACGGCCCACTCCTCGCCGCCGACCTGCCCGCCCACCTGCTCGCGGACGAGGTGCCAATCCGCTACGTAACCGGCAGACCCGACCCCCGAATCGAGCACTTGCAGCACCCCGACTGGGATGCCCTGCTCCCGCATGAGGACGAGCGCACCCGCTACGACCGCGCGCTGTCGGACGTGCTCGCCTCGCCTAACGTCGCCTCTAAGGAGCGCGTGTTCCGCACCTACGACCACACGATAGGCAGTAACACCGTGCTGCAACCCGCCGAGGCCGACGCCGCCGTAGTCCGCGTGAAGGGCACTGGCAAGGCGATTGCCCTCACCACCGACTGCAACAGCCGCTACGTCTACCTGGACCCATACGCCGGGGGCGTGCACGCCGTGGCCGAAGCGGCCCGCAACCTCTCCTGCGTGGGCGCGGAACCCCTCGCCGTCACCGACTGCCTCAACTTCGGCAACCCCGAAGACCCCCACGTCTTCTACCAGATGGAATCGGCGGTCAATGGCATCGCGGACGCCTGCAATGCGCTGGGCATCCCCGTCGTGAGCGGCAACGTGTCCCTCTACAACGACACCAACGGGGTAGCCGTGCTGCCTACGCCCGTGATTGGCATGCTGGGCCTGCTCGAAGACGCCAGCCTGCACGTGGGCATGGCGTTGCGGGAGGGGCTGGTTATCGGGCTGCTGGGGGCCAGGTCCAGCGCTGAAGAGCACTTCGGGGTTGGCGCGCCTCTCCTCGGTGCCAGCCAGTACGTGGAGACTTGCCTGGGCCGGACAGTTGGCGCTCCGCCCCGCGTCGACCTGGACGTTGAGAAGCGGGTGCAGGAGACTTGCCGGGCGGGCATACAGGCGGGACTCGTAAGCGCGGCCCACGATTGCAGTGACGGCGGCCTGGGCGCGGCCCTGGCGGAGATGTGCATCGCTGGCGGCGTGGGGGCGCGCGTCATCCTCAACGAGCTAATATACCCCCACCACAGGCACCGCCTGACGGCGACTGAGCGGTTTAGCTCCATCATACGTCTTGGCCTGATGTCGTTTCTGCCCCTTGAGGAGCAGACCCGTATGTTCGAGAGCCTGGCCGAAGCCCTGGGAGACGACGCCCTGACATCGCTTCGGGGCGATTTGGAGGCTGTTACGGCGGAGAGCGGCTATCCCGTACAGTCGGAGGGGCTTTCCGCCGCGCTGGACAGGGGAGGCGAGTTCTTGAGTAACAGCGACGAGTATTTAAGCCCCCGCACTCGCTCCGACGTGATTTTGTTCTCGGAGGAGCCATCCCGTATACTTGTGGGTCTCACTGTCGAGAAGTGGCCGGAGTTGCAAGCCCTGGCGCGTTCTTATGGAGTGGACCTGTTCCTGCTGGGCCTCGCAGGGGGCGACCAACTCACCGTCACTCGCGCCGACAACCGCGTTGTGGTAGACTTGCCCCTGCCGGAGGTGGACTCCGCCTGGCGTAACGGCCTGGGCTAATGGCTTGAAGCAGGCAGTGCAATAAAGGGGTGCAGGGTGCTCCCTGCCGGGGGTTTGGGGGTGTCCCCCAGTTCCCCACTCCCTAATATTTTTATAGTTCTTTCAAAGGTATTCGCCCAACGCGGGTGCGGGGCGCGCCGGCATGACGCTAACAGCATAATAGTGGTCGCGCTTTATGGCAGTAGAGAGGTAACGACATGGGTGAGATGCTGAGTTCGCAGGGCGCATACGAGGACGACAAGCTGCACGAGGAGTGCGGCGTGTTTGGCGTGTGGGCACCGGGAGAGGACGTGGCGAGGCTCACCTACTTCGGGCTGTACGCCTTGCAGCACCGGGGGCAGGAGTCCGCCGGCATCGCCTCTACCGAGGGCGGCAGGCTGCACATGCGCACCCGCATGGGCCTGGTATCCACCTCGTTCGACGAGGAAGGGCTGGCAAAGCTCAAGGGCCACGCCGCGATAGGCCACACCCGCTACTCGACCACCGGCTCCTCCAAGCTGTGCAACGCCCAGCCCCTGCGCTTCGATGACCCCACACTCGGCTGGCTGGCGCTCGGGCACAACGGCAACGTCACCAACGCCACGGCCATACGCGGGGAGTTGCAGGAGCTAGGCGTGCCCTTCGACACCACCTCCGACAGCGAGGTAATCGGCAAGCTGGCTATGTCCTCCCACGGCAACAACTGGGTGAGCCGCTTCCGCCGGGCGATGTCGCGCCTGACCGGAGCCTACTCGCTGGTGCTCCTCTCGCCCACGCACCTGACGGCCGTGCGCGACCCGATGGGCATCCGGCCCCTCTGCCTGGGCAAGCTGCCCGGCGGCGGCTGGGTCGTGTCGTCCGAGACGTGCGCCCTCATGACGGTGGGCGCGCAGTTCATCCGCGAGATAGCCCCCGGCGAGATCGTCACGATTGGGGTAGAGGGGCTAACCTCCTATGCGGATGTGCCCCACGTGCAGCAGGCGATGTGCGTGTTCGAGTACATCTATTTCGCCCGCCCCGACAGCGTGATAGAGAACGTGCCCCTCTACACCGCCCGCCAGAACATGGGCCGCGAGCTTGCGCGGGAGCACCCGGCAGACGCCGACATTGTGATAGGCGTGCCCGACTCGGCCACCCCCGCCGCCATCGGCTACTCGATGGAGTCGGGCATACCCTACACCGAGGGCCTTATCAAGAACCGCTACATCGGCCGCACCTTCATCCAGCCTCACCAGCACCTGCGCGAGCGCGGCATCGGCCTCAAGTTCAACCCCCTGCCCGGCGTGCTCAGCGGCAAGCGCGTGGTGGTGGTGGACGACTCTATCGTGCGCGGCACCACCACCAAGCCGATTGTGGAGCTGCTCAAGCGGGCCGGGGCCACGGAGGTGCACGTGCGTATCCACTCGCCCGCCATGTCGCACCCCTGCTACCTGGGCGTGGACACCGCCCGCCGCGAGGAGCTTATCGCCCACAGGCTGTCGGTGCAGGAGATCGCCCAGCATATCGGGGCCGACTCGTTGGGTTACCTGTCGCTGCCCGGCCTCTTCCGCGCGGTGGGGCTGGGCGATGGCAAGCTCTGCTCGGGCTGCTTCACGGGCAACTACCCCGTGCCCGTGCAGTTGGAGTTCGCGGGCCTCGACGGCAAGCTGGCGATGGAAGGCGGTGAGGCAGTCCGTAGCTTCTCAGCCCGCGAGCATGAAGCCATCATCCAGGGCCAGCTAGAGCTATCCTTCGACCAGGCCGAGATGGACCGCGACAGGGTGCCCGCGGGCGTGGACCGCTAAGCTTCGCGCCTTCTCGCCGCTTCTCCTTCTTTTGCCGGAATGGTTCATGCTACACGAGTGGTGTGCTCGCTGCACCCTCTACCGGCCACAAGGCGCTATGGCGTAGATTGCAGCCGCTTCCTACTCCTAGCTTCGGAGGAACCTTACAATGCAAAAGACTGCCTCTATCCAGGCGCGGGCTATGCTGCTCTCGGTCCTGCTCGTGCTGCTTCTGGCCGCGTGTGGCGGTGAGACGTCGCAGCCTACGCCCGCCGGGCCCAACCCCACGACCGACGCCATTCCAGCTCCGACCGCCACGTCCGCTCAGGTCAACCCAACTACCGATGCCATTCCCGCCCCTACGGGCACCACGCGCCCCGAGTCCCCCGCCGGGCCTACAGAACCCACCGGCACGTCAGGTGCGATCGACCTATCGGCCCTCGACGTCTGTGCGTTCGTTCCCAGGGATATACTGGTAGGCATATTTGGGCCGCTCAAGGACGAGGGTACCCCGGATACGGTTCTGGGCAAGGAGAAAGGCTGCACTTTCTACAACGAAGAAGGGAACTTTGCTGACATACGTATTTACCCGCCGGGCGCCTGGGACTTGCAGAAGGGCCTGGAGGCCGACAAGATAGAAGTTGGGGGCCTGGGGGACGAGGCATTCGCCGTTGATAAGTCGGATGCCTACGATTTGTGGGTGCTGGCGCAGGACGTGGCCGTAACGGAAGTACGAGTAAGCACCCACGACGAGGAACAGGCAAGGCAGATAGCTGAAGCCTTGCTCGCGCAACTGCCTTAGCCGGGCCACGCAATACAGAGGAAACGAGGGAGTTATGGAAATAAACCGGGAGCGACTTCAGCTTATAGCGGGTATTGCCGACGAGCGCGTGCGGGCCGGTAATATACCCTGCGCTGTAGTGGCAGTCGCCAACAGCCGCGAGACGCTGTGGACGCACTTGGTGCCGGGCGAGGAGGGCGTTGGGCTGGACAGCATATTCTTGCTGGCCTCGATTACCAAGCCCATCGTGGCTACGGCCATTATGCGGCTGGTGGAGGAGGGCAGGCTGATGCTGAACGTGCCGGTCGCCCACTATCTGCCGGAGTTTGGGGCCAACGGCAAGGAGAAGGTGACCGCTTTCCACCTGCTCACCCACTCCAGCGGCATGGAAGAAGAGACCTTCTGGAACGAGCTTTGGGGCATGTCCGGCGCTATGCCCCCGCCCAACTGGCAGTACGACGCGTGCTGCCGCAGCTACCTGCATTACGAGCCGGGTACGCAGCACACCTACTCCACGCTGACGTTCAGCGTGCTTGCCGAGCTTGTCAAGAAGCTGGGCGGGGTGCCCCAGGCCGAGTACCTGCGCCGCCACATCTTCGAGCCGTTGGGCATGCACAGCACCGGCTACCGCCCCACCGACCCAGCGAGGACGGCACCGGTGCACAAGCTCATTGGGGAGGCAGAGACCACACCCGAATTAATGGAGGTCTTTCTGTCCTTCGAGCAGCCAGGCTCCGGCCTGTGGAGCACCGCCGCCGACCTGGTGACGTTCGGGCAGGCGTTCCTGCGGGGTGGCACTCACGAAGGCTACCACCTGCTCTCGCCCGTCACTATAGAGGTGATGACCCAAAATTACACGCCGGGCGCGACCAACACCTCCGACGGCGAGCCGTTCAACTACGGCCTGGGCTGGGGCAAGCCCATGTACCCACCGA
>DASVQO010000528.1:0-10758 GCA_036389075.1 Chloroflexia bacterium
ACGCGCAAAGTTTAAGGATAGTTTAGAGTGTACAAAGAGGACCAGGGTACGTGATTTCGTACACTGGTCCTTTCGCATGGAACACTATCTTAATCTTGGCGTTATCTTGGCGTTCTTGGCGTCTTGGCGGTTCCGTCTCTACGAAGCCGTGGCCATCGAGAGAGGGCCGGTGTTCAGGTTGGTGGGGGTGAGAGGGCCGGTGGAGAGGGGGCCGCTCTTGAGGGGGCCGCTGTTGAGGCCGCCCGTAATCAGCCTGCCGGTGGCGGGCTGGGCGTTGCTCAAGAAGCCTGCTGCGAGGTGCCCGTGGGTCGAAGGGTCGCCCGCGGCTACCACCTTGCGGTGCACTTCCGTAGCCGAGTTGACAATGAGATGGTCCCTTTCGCGCTCCGCGATGCGCACAAAGGCGGCGGCGACGTGCGGGTCGAACTGCGTGCCCGCGCAACGCTTCACCTCAGCTATCACCTCGTCAAGCGACATGCCCTTGCGGTATGGGCGGTCGGACGCCATAGCTTCCACCGCGTCGCACACGGCGAGTATGCGGGCCTCCAGGGGGATCACTTCGCCTGCCAGCTTGTCGGGGTAGCCCTTGCCGTCCCAGCGCTCGTGGTGGTGCCGCACGAAAGGCGCCAGGTGGCGCAGGCCGCGACACATCTCCAGGAACTCGCCGCCCAGGGCCGCGTGCGTCTTGATGTACTCGTACTCCTCGTCGGTGAGCTTGCCGGGCTTGTGCAGCACCGCCTCGGAAATGGCGATCTTGCCTATGTCGTGCAGGAAACCGGCCTGGCGTAGCGGCTCGAACCGCTCGGGGTCCACGCCGAGGTCGTGCGCGATTGCCACCGCATAGTCGCCCACCTTGGAGGCGTGACCGCCCACGTAGGGGTCGCGAGCGTCGATGATCTTGGAGAGGGTGAGGAAGAGTTCTTCGTTGAGCGACTGCATGGTGCGGCTGGCCGACACGACCTCCGCGTTGGCGTGGGTCAGTTGCTCGTTCATGCGCTGGAGCTCGCGCACGCTGTGCTCGGTCTGCGAGATGTACTGCTTCATTGCCACGCGCATCATCAATACCGGCATGGTAAAGACGATCACGCCCAGGGGGCCGCTGGTCATATAGGCCAGGCCCACGAACAGGCCGAGCGTGCACAGCGTCAAATAGTGGCTGACGAGCCACTGGTAGCGGTCGCGCCAGACCTTGACCGGGTTCTCCCCGCTCACCAGGCCGATAACGGTGGCTATCAGGCCCGTGTCTACGATGAAGTAAGCCATCGCGGCGACGAGCATGGGCACGATGAGCATGGGCAGGTTGTCCAGCCTGAACTCGATGTGCAGCAGGCGCAGGGCGAACACCGGAGACACCCCTGCCAGCAGGTGGGTGGCCCAGTTGAAAGCGGTCTTGTAGGCCGAGGTCCTATCAAGGATAGGGGTCTGGCGCAGGCGATGGGCGAGCACAATCGCGGCGGACACGAGCGCGAGTCCCGGCAGACCCGTCACGCACGCGGCGGCGAAGGCCACGGCCACCGACACGGAGACGGTGCCCTTGCCGTACAGGTCGAGTTGCAGCAGCTCCGCGCCCACGGCGAGCATCACGAACAGGCCGACCGCCATAGGGTCGGTAGCGGCGTGCATGAAGAACCCGGTGAAAGCGAAAGCGAAGCCCGCGAGTATCACGCTGGTGATGAACATCGGGAAGACGGCTTTTTGCAGGCGGCTGGGGACGGGCGGAGACGACTCGCGCACGTGGTGGCGGTACTTCTCGGCCTTAAGTTGAGGTTCGGTTATAGGGTGCGTGATCGGGTGAGTCGTGGCGGCGGAAATGACCGCCCCAGGTGCCAGCGCCACGGTTAGCGGCGAAATCAGCGGTGCCGTACCCTCGGCACGTATAGGTGCGGTGTTGGGCCTGAGCGGGGGCCTGCCTACGGGGAGGGCTACCGGGGCTACGACAGGTTTGCTAGCCAAGCCATTTGCTGGAGCGTCTGCCGACCTGGCGGCAAGGGTGGCGGAGGGCATAGCCGAACCGTGCAGGCCGTTATTCCCGTTGCGGTGCGCGCCGTTGGCATGGGTGGGCCGGGGAACGAAGGTGCCGGAGTAGGGAGCGGACAGGCGGTCCGAGGGCGCGGTGGCGAAGTCGATGGACTGGGGGATGTCGGAGCCGCACACCACGCAGTTGCGGCCGTTGAGCTTGGCCTGGTACACGGCTATATCGGACCTGTGTATCAGGTCGGTGGGGGTCTCGGCGTCGATAGGGTAGCAGGCCACGCCCACGCTCATCGTTACGTGCAACTGTGTGGGGTTGTTCGGGATGCTGAAAGTGGCGACCTCCACCGCAGCGCGCAGCCTCTCCGCCGTGGCCCTGGCCTCCTCGGGAGTGGATTCGGGCAGGACTATGGCGAATTCCTCGCCGCCGAAGCGTCCCGCTATATCGAAATCGCGCACGGTGTCACGGATGATGCGGCCTATGCCCGCCAGCACCGCGTCGCCCGCCAGGTGGCCGTAGGTGTTGTTGATATTGCGCAGCAGGTCGAGGTCGGCCATGACGAGGGCGAGAGGCCGGCCGAAGCGCTTGGCGCGCTCAATCTCCGACTGGTAGAGGGTGCTGAAATGGCGGGCGTTGTGCAGCCCGGTCTTGCTATCTGTCTGCGCCTCGTGCCTGAGCTGGGGCACCATGAGGGCCTGGTACATGAGCACCAGGGGCGAGAGCGCGGGGAGCACCAGCCAGGGGTTGACGTGCCACAGCTCGGCCACCACGTAGCCCAGGCACGACATGATGAAGTCGGGCTGCAAGCTCTGCCACTTCATGACGCCCGACTGCTTCCACGACGTGCTGCGAGCGAGGGCGAGGGCCAGGCCGACGAGCGCGTGGTTCAGTACCACGTACACCAGCACGGCGCAGATGGCGGAGAGCACGGGCACCACGGGCAGCGAGAAGACCGGGTCCAGCATGCCCGCCATGCGGGTGTTGATGGTGTGGTGGGTCCACCAGGCACCCGACGCCGCGATAACGTGGCTGGCGATATTGAAGGGCTGAAGGTACCAGTTGCGCAGGTGGTCGCTGGCTGTGAGGCGTTCCTTGGCCCACTCTAACAGGTGGGGCAGAACGATGACCATCATGAACAGGAGCGGTTCTAGCAGAAAGACGCCCGCCAGGAAGAATACGAAGTGCGGGTAGTACGATTGCTTGCCGTGGGAGGCCTCGAAGAGTTGCGATACGGTGGCGAAGCCGGTAAGCGCGAGGAAAGTAATAAGCTGCGGCTGGCCGGCTGTAAGGTCGAACGCAAGTAAGGACCACGCGATACACGCGGCCCCTAAGACGAGCACCGTCCAGATATATAACCAAGCCTTGTACGACATGACCCTTTTCTCCGCCCTCTGAGAATTTGCCGAGCCTCGCGGTCCCACGTAACACGGCAGAGCGCTCCCAGCATACCGTGCGCGGCGCGGCGGGTATAGAAAGCTCCTAAATACCGCCGCGAAATTGCTTAGCCCAACGAGGCACACAAGGTTTACTAAACCCCGCGTCTCTCTTACTAACTAATATTATGGCACGCGCATGTGGATAACAATCACATGATAGGGGTAAAGGCGTTAGTACCTTTATGCTATGCCTATGCTTCACGAGACGCTGCCAGGCTCCCCGAGTCGCAGGAATTTCACGGAC
The DNA here is from genome assembly GCA_036389075.1 of Chloroflexia bacterium. GTDB lineage: Bacteria > Chloroflexota > Chloroflexia > QHBQ01 > JADMIH01 > JADMIH01. The sequence continues at coordinate 3,653 of DASVQO010000528.1, forward strand.
CGGCCATATTTTACAGCACTCAACACCGGCGGAGGCCAGGTTTCCCCAGGCCGAGGATGTGGAAGTTGGGAATTCGGATTGCGGATTTTGGCTAGGCCAAGCCACTCCGACATCAACAAGCTCTAGGAACTTGCTGCCACCGCCATGTCAAAGCAGGACAGCAGTACCATCTCCCGCCCTTGTCATTCTGAACGCAGTGAAGAATCTCGTCCCTCGGCACCCAAATTGCCCCTTTCTTTGGCGGCGCACTCTCCGGTGAGAAAAAGGGAACATCCACTTGGAGGACGAGATTCTTCACTGCGTTCAGAATGCAAGGGCAAGGATAGTCCCGCAATTGCTACGATACCTAATTCGGCACAGTCGCAATGCTATCCGAATTTGTTATACTAAGAGGTATTGGTGTATTTGTGCATCAACACTTTTCAATGAATGCATGGCACTTAATTTCGCGATAAAGCAAGTTGGTAAATCAAATGAACGGTACGGCACGCAAGGGAAACAATAGAGTAGTAGTCGCGATGAGCGGCGGGGTGGACAGCTCGCTGACCGCCGCCCTCTTGATGGAGGCGGGGTACGAGGTCATCGGGGTGCACATGCGCCTGCATCACCTGCACGCTCAGAGTCGCACGGGCGACGGCGGCAGGCTCAACAAGGGCTGCTGCTCGGCCGACGATGTGGACGACGCGCGCCTGGTCTGCTACGAGCTTGGCATACCATTCTACGTGCTCGACTTCGAGGGCGACTTCCGCAAGACGGTGATAAACAACTTCGTGGAGGAGTACAGCAAGGGCCGCACGCCCTACCCCTGCCTTATGTGCAATCGTTACGTCAAGTTCGACTCCCTCCTCAAGCGCGCCGCGCAGCTCGACGCGGACCACCTGGCGACGGGGCACTACGCCCGCATCACCTACGACGAGGCCAGCGGCAAGTACAGCCTGCGCAAGGCCCTCGATCCCTCGAAGGACCAGTCTTACGTGCTCTACCACCTGGGGCAGGACGAGTTGAGCCGCCTGCTGTTGCCGTTGGGCGAGCACCAGAAGACGCAGGTGCGCCAGATGTCCGCCGAGCGCAACCTGGTGACCGCCGACAAGCCCGACAGCCAGGAAATCTGCTTCATCCCCAACAACAACTATCGCACCTTCCTCGACAAGGTGTCCCCCGGTATGGCCCGGCCCGGCGTCATGGTGGACACGCAGGGCAACGTGCTGGGCGAGCACGAGGGCGTGCCCAACTACACGATAGGGCAGCGCAAGGGCCTGGGCGCGCTCGGCAAGCAGCCGCATTTCGTGCTCGAGCTTCGCCCGGAGAGCAACACGGTGGTCGTGGGCACCAACGAGGAACTGCTCTCCCGAGAGCTTACCGCCGACGACGCGCACTGGACCTCCCGGCACGCGCCCGACGAGCCTTTCCGGGGCCTGGTGAAGATCCGCTACCGCGCGCCCGAAGTGCCCGCCACGGTGACGCCCCTCCCCGGCAACCGCCTGCACGTGGAGTTCGACACTCCGCAGCGCGCGGTCACCCCAGGACAGGCGGCTGTAGTGTACATAGGGGATGAGGTAGTGGGCGGCGGGACTATAGAGCGGCCGGCAAAGCTGTAACATCAAGGCCACAATAGAAGAGCTGTAGCAAGACAGGGAGGCGGCTATGGAACTCGACCAACCAATGGGAATAGCGGTCGCGACGCTTTCCACCTATGTTGCCCAACTGCCCGTGCTGGCTGTATGGGTGGTGGGCATAGTGCTGGCCCTCACGAACCGGCACAAGCAGCCCCGCCTGTCCAGCCTGGTCCTGATTAGCCTGGGGACCTTCCTCGTGCTCTCGCTGCTGGGCACGTTCTTGAGCATATGGTTGCCGGTTACCTTCAACCGCTCGTGGAGCGGCGAGCAATTAGGGCTGGCCCTGTTCATCCTCGGCCTCGTGCATTCTTTCATAGCAGCCGGGGCGTGGATCGTATTGCTGGTAGCGTTGTTCCGAGGGCGCACAGGAGCAGAAACGCCTCGTGAGGCACCCACGGCGTAAAGTGAGGTGCTTTTTGGCCGGGTTCTCGCGGCTAGACGGAGCAGCACCGCGTACCTGTTAGGCGCACAGCTCGCTACACACTTTGCGCCCTTTGCGGTTTCGGCTCTTATTGCTTTGGGAAATGCACATCTCGGCATGATGTATAATCAGCCTGCGCGAACATGCGCCAACCTGTTTTGAAGGTGGCTGGTTATGCCTTTCATACCGCAAATATCGCCTATCGTGGTGGTGTTCCTGGGCCTGGGCACGGCTTATGCTTTGATGTTCCACCTGTGGAGGGGACGCAACCTGCAACACCTCTTGCTGTTCTGGCTGGTGAGTGTGCTCGGTTTCGCGCTTGGCTCAACGCTGGGGGGCATTTCGCCTTTTCACCCGGTGTTGCTGGGCGGCATACCCGTAATGGAAGCAAGCCTCGGCTCCATGTCGCTACTGCTGGTTGCCAGGCGCTTTACGCTGTGATAGAATCTTCCGCTAGGTGGACGTCGGGTTGGAGTCAGGTCGTGGCATGTAGATGGCTCCGGGCATTGTCTTATTCCGAATACGACCCGCAACTGACAACCGGCTACTTGACCACTAGCAACTAGGAGGAGAGTGGATGAAGATAGTGTTTATAGTGTTGGCCGTCGTGCTGGTGCTCGCGGTGGCGCTGCTGCCGGTGCTCCTGCTCATCTTCGGGGACTGGCCGACTGCCGCTAACGGCAATTACTCCTGGCTGATAGCCGTACGCGACATGTCGATCATCTACGCGAGCATGTTCATGTGCGTGGGGGCCATATTATTCATAGTTATGACGGCCCTGCTCGCCTTCATCGCTTTGGCCATACGCGACCACATCGTCCCCGCCCTGCAAAAGGTGGACGACACCGCCAAGACAGTGCGCGGTACCGCCACTTTCGTCAGCGAGAGCGTAGTCGCCCCCATCATCAAGACGGCCGGGGCCGCCGCAGGCGCTCGCGCAATGGTCCAGAGCCTCATGCGCCGCAACCCGCCCAAGAAGTGACGAGTTACGAGATGGAAACGCAAAGGACGCAAAGGACGCAGAGGACGCGCCAAGATTAGGATTGTTTGGGGTGGGGCCACTCGGTACTCGACACGCGGCACTTGCTGAGAGTTAGGGGGCAGGGATGAAGAGACGGAGGGATAGCGATGCCAGCCTGCTGATCGGGTTGGTGCTTGGTATTGCGGTGGGGGCGGCGCTGGTGATTATACTCAGCGCGAAGCCGGATGAAAGTTCGAACTTCCCCACGCTGAATACCGCGGATCCGAAAGTCGAAAAAGCACGGGAGTCGCTGCAAGAGAAAGAGAAAGAGCGCACCGAGGGGGCAGCGGAAGGTGCCGCCGGTTAGCTCATATTGACGCGCCAAAACGCCAAGCTAAGGATTGTTTTTTCACCGCAGAGACGCAGAGGCCGCAGAGGTTACGCAGAGATTTAGGGGGTGTTTTAAGTAAGAGGACCAGGGTACGATGTATGTACCCTGGTCCTCTTTATATTCTCCAAACCTCAACACTCTTGGCGTGGTCCTTGGCGTCTTGGCGCCTTGGCGTTTAGATGTCAGAGCGGTTCGCGGGAATGCTTGGTGCCGTCGTACGAGAGCAGGGTGGCCTCTTCTTCCAGCTTCGTGCGCAGGTGCACGGGGCGGCCCCAGAGAGCGTGTACGTGCTCAAGCGTCTTCTCGCCGTAGGTCGCGTCGAGGTCCTGGCCGTCGTGCACGTGGTGCAGCAGTAGCTCGCCGTTGTGGGAGTAGTCGCCGTCCTCGACCAGGATGGTGGGGTTGCCGAAGTTGGACATGCGGGCGGCGAGGCTGTCGCGGACGTGCTCCCAGTTCTTGTCCACGATCACCCACTGGTCGCCCTGCCGCTCGTAGAGGTACAGGTCAAGCTCGTCCACGAGGTCGCGGGTCAGGTAGTTACGGATGAGGGAAACGTCGTTCTCCTCCTCGCGGACCTGGAACAGCTTGGCACGGCCTCCGCCCGGCTTGCGCCCGTACCTGGCCTGCTCCTCCCCGGTGGGGCTGTCCCAGCGCCGCTCTATGTCTTCCAGTATCTTCACGCCGAGGAAGTAGGGGTTGATAGAATGGCGGGAGGGGGCGAGCACCCCGGCGTTCATGGCCGCGAAGTCGGTGTACTCCCTGTCAGACAGGTCTAGCTCGCGCATGATGCGGGCGTGCCAGATGCTGGCCCAGCCTTCATTCGCGATCTTGGTCTGCATCTGCGGCACGAAGTAGAGCATCTCCTGCCGCACAATGCCTATAACGTCTCGCTGCCACGGCTCAAGGTAGCGCGAGTGTTCCATGATGAAGCCGACGAGGTCCTTCTCCGGCTGGGCGGGCACGCGGCGATCCTGCCACAGGCGCTTTTCGGGAGGCTTCTGCCGGTCGTCTGGGGTCAGGTCGAACAGGTCGTCGTACGGGGAGCCTGGGCGCTCCTGCGGCGTATCGGGGTCTTGCCTGGCGGACTCGGCCTGCGCCTGCTTGCGGTACTCGCTCGTGGTGAGGTGGGGGTCGATGTGCTCCTGTATGGAGAGCACGGCGTCCAGGAAGCGCTCGACCATGTGCAGGCCGTGCTCCTGCTCGTACTGGCGGATGCGTGAGGCATTGAGGGAGGCGGTCTCGACCATCTGGCGGTTGGAGTGGTGGAAGTAGGCGTTGTTCTTGAAGAAGTCGCAGTGTCCCAGCACGTGGGCTATGACGAGCTTGTTTTGCAGGACCGAATTGCCGTCCATGAGGAAGGCGTAGCTGGGGTTGGTGTTGATGACCAGCTCGTATATCTTGCTCAGGCCGTAGTCGTAGCTGGTCTTCATGCGGTGGTACACCTTGCCGTGCGACCAGTGAGAGAACCGCCCCGGCAGCCCGTAAGACCCGAACTCGTACATAATCGAGGCAGGCACCATCTCAAAATGCACGGGATAAGGGTCCAGACCAAAGCCACGCGCAATCTCCCAGATGGGGGCAATCGCGTCTTCCAACTGTTTGATGTCTGAGTCCATATATCGCCTGCTCTTTCTATTGTGCCAGTAAAAAATTCACCGCAGAGACGCAGAGGACGCAAAGGTACGCAGAGAAGAATTGAGGGTGTTCTTACCGGGGCAACACTGTACTGTACGATGTTGCTCTTACCCGTTATGGACAATAATAATCTCGGCGTACCTCAGCGTCCTCTGCGTCTCTGCGGTGAATAATCTCTACCTTCTTGGCGCACCCTTGGCGTTCTCGGCGTCTTGGCGGTTTCGTCGCTTTGCACTCTCATGAGGTTGCGTTTTCGCGCACGGGCGACCTGGAGAAGAAGCGTTGGAGGGCGGGATAGACGGCGGCCTTGTCGTTGATGGTGACCGAGATGAACTTGGGGTCGTCCACCTTGTTGAAGGCGGACATTAGAGTGCTTGTGGAGCCACGGTAGCCCTCGCGGATTTCGCCGTAGCCGAACAGGTTGCACTCGGCCAGCATCTCCTTCACGAGGCGCACGCACAGGTCATTGTCCCAGGGCAGGTTGTCGCCGTCGGAGAAGTGGAAGGGGTAGATGTTCCAGTCGCGCGAGGGGAAGCGCTCCCTGATGATATTGAGGGCAAGCTGGTAGGCCGAGGAGACCTGCGTGCCGCCGGACTCGCCCTTGTGGAAGAACTCTTCCTCGGTGACCTCCCTGGCCTCCGTGTGGTGGGAAATGAACACGATGCGCACGTTCTCGTACTTGGTCCGCAGGAAGCGCACCATCCAGAAGTAGAAGGAGCGGGCGACGTACTTCTCAAACTCGCCCATGCTGCCGGACACGTCCATAAGCGCCAGCACCACCGCGTTCGACTGGTACTCCACGCGCGTCTCCCAGGTTTTGTAGCGCAGGTCCTCGTCGCGGATGTTGCCCACCGTGGGATTGCCCGCCGAGGCGTTGCGCTTGAGGTTCTCCAGAAGGGTGCGGCGCTTGTCGAGGTTGGACATAGCGCCCTTCTTGCGGATGTCGGTGAAGCGCACGGCGGGCGACTCGATCTCCTGTAAGCGCTTCTCCTGCAAGTTGGGCAGGCCCAGGTCCTCAAACAGGAGGGCGGCTATCTCATCGACCGACACCTCGGCCTCGTAGTAGTCCACCCCCGGCTCCTCGCCCGCCGGGCCCTGTCCTTTGCCCGCGCCCTTGCCCTTCCCCTTGGAGTTGCCCGCCTGGCCCAGCACGTCGCCCACCTGGGAGTCGCCGTCGCCGGAGCCTGCGTGCTTGCCGCTGTTCTCGTCGTAGCGGAAGCGGTACTCCTCGAGCGAGCGGATGGGCACCTTGATAACGTGCTTGCCGTCGGACAAGATGATGTTCTCCTCCGACACGATGTGCTTGAGGTTCTGTTTGATGGCCTCTTTGATGCGCTCCTTGTGCCGCTGCTGGTCTTGAGGCCCCTTGCGGTGAAGCGACCAGTCGTGCTGCGACACGGACATCAGCGGGGGAGAGATACTAGGTTTCTGAGTGTTGTCTGCTGCCATCGTTCTCCCCTTTCTTTTGCCGGGCCTTTCCAGGTGCGGCGTCCAAGAAAGCCTTGACAATGCGCCACGTCACGAAGCCGAACATAGCCACGGGCAAGAGGACGTTTGGAAAGACCTTTACCGCCATAGCTATAGTTACGAGGTAAAAGGTCAGCAAAGCACCGGCACCAACAACCAGCATTATGGCGTAAGTGCGGTTGAGTGGCCCCGACCTGAACACTGACATGAAGTCCCGCAGGCGCAAGCTCCAGGTATGCCTGTTCCACGTCCGCGTCACGGCACCCGCTATGATGCCCGCGAAGAATAGCGCCAGGCCAAGCAGGCTCAGAGCGAACAATATGGAGACTATGCTTTCACGAGTCATAATGGCTATACCACCTTCCTAAGCTCACACCGTCGCCGCGTCGGGTAAGGAGATCGAGTTGCCGGCGGGGTCGAGCACCATGCGCCCGCCGTTCGGCAGCACCATCAGCGGGTCGGTGTGGCCGAAATCGAGGTCAACCACCACGGGCAGGTCTGCAAGCCCGAACTCATCGCGCACGATGCGCAGGATGGTGGTATCGCGCTCGTGCACCTGTTCGGGTGTGTAATGAGCGGAGCGGCCGACCACCATGCCCGCCAGACGGTGGAGGA
>DASVQO010000529.1:0-16890 GCA_036389075.1 Chloroflexia bacterium
CCAGTAGGTGATGAGCCATATTTCGTCGGGATAGTCGAGGGGGCTAATGACATCGAGCCGCATGAAACCGGCCGCGCTCTCGACAAGGTGGGGCCTGTTCGCGAACGCCTCCTTGACCTCTCCTGTCATGCCGTTGGCGACTTCGAACTTGCTCAAGGCCACAAACATGAAAAGGCTCCTTTGTGGAGAAGCTTGCCTGCCGATCTATCGCATCCCGCAAGCAGTACAATATAGCACCCCAGTATACACTACTATAGGTGGTCATTTGGGGCGCCGCAAGATGTCCTGATTTTGTCGGAGTGACGCCCTGTGGGGACGCCCTGTGGGGACGCCCTGTGGCTAAAGCCACGGGCTGAGAAGAAGCAAAGTCCCCTGCGGGGACTATAAGGAACGTGCGGGTAGTCTCCGAAGGAGACTTCGCCACTTCCCAGCCCGTGGCTTTAGCCACAGGGCGTTCATGCAGGGCAGTCAAACCCGCTGCGCTGAGTATGACTACAATAAAGAAAAGGGACGTAGCCGCAAAGCCTACGTCCCCGCAAGGAAAGGAATACCATTTGAAGCTGTTGTCTCTCGCGCTTCTTATATCAGACTACAGACACAGTAAGCAAGAACCATTCGAATTGCGGACATACTGCGCCCGCGAGAAACTACTACCGGGTGAAAGAATATTCTTTCACCTTATACTTTGTGGGCCGGGGGCCATCTTGTATACTCGAACTTACGACCCACGCGCAAAGCCCGGAGCTAACCGGCCCCAGGTATTGCGGTGGCAACGGGCGGCAGGCGAGAGCCACAAGAAAGGAACGCTCGCCGGGCGCGCAACGCCGGAAACGGAAAGGTACCAGCATGAAGTTTGTCACACGCAAAGGGGTGCGCCTCGACCGGGCCGCGTGCGGTTGGTTGATACGGCGGCACATCGCTCCCGACGCGGACATCCTGTACGTTGAGGCGGAAGACCTGCCCCAGGCGCTGGAGGACGGCGCGCTCCTCTTCCATAACACCACCTCCGAAGACCCCGCCTCCGGGGACCGCACCAGCTTCCAGGAACTGCTCGCCGAGTACAGGCTGGACGAGCGAGACGAGGGGCTGGCCCTCATGTCCGACATCGTGCGCGGGGCCGAGACGAAAGAACCCGGCTCGATAGAGGAGGCCGAGGGCCTGCGCGCTATCGCGAAGGGGATGAACGCCCTCGCACGTAGCGACGAAGAAATGGTGGAGCGCATGCTGCCTGTATTCGATGCTCTCTACGCCTACTGCGTGCGCAGGGTGGGCGGTCAGCGGGGTTGGGCCAACGCCGAGGCCGGTTGGGGCAGGCAGGACGAAGACGCGACTACAGTATGGTCGCCCACCAGGGCCGGCGCTCGCATCTAGGCAGCGCGCTTACGGACATCCCAGGACTATGGGAAAGGCTCTTATTAGATGGAGGAAAAATGGCGGCGTAGCCAGGACTGGTTTTGGGAAGGGAACCTCCAGGAGCGCGTACTCGACTACATGCAGCAAGACGAGGGTTTCACCATCCTAAGCCCCGGGCAACCCACCGTCCAGGAAAGCGGCATAGATATAGTAGCCGAGAAGATGGTGGGTGAGGTGCCCACGCACTGCATGGTCACGGTGAGGGGCTGGCCCTCCAGCGTCTACACAAAGGGCAAGCTCCAGGGGCAGCCCCGCGTGTCCAGGCCGGAAACCGTGGCGCGCGAGTGGATGGCCCAGGTGGTGCTCGACCTGGCGCTCCACCGTGGGGCCGACCCCGAGCTGGTCCTCGCGCTGGCGCTGCCCACAATGGCGGGTTACATTCGCTACTTGCAGCGCCTGCGCTGGTTCCTGGCGGCGGCCCGTATCTCGGTCTATCTGGTGGCGCAGGACGGCCGGGTGACTGTGATGCCGCCGGGGGCCGCACCCGTGAGCGCCGTAACAGCGCCGAGCGCCGCGCCCGTTACGGGCCCCTCCACGCGGCGCAAGCTGGGGCTGCCCGGCTCCTCGCGCCTGCAACTGCCGTTGTTGCACGTGCTAATCGCCTCGGGAGGCCAGGCGAGTCGCACCGAGTGCATCGGCCTGGTGGCCCAGTGGTTCCCCGAGGTGCCCCAGCCCCCGCCCGCCGAGTTCGGCCAGCGCCTATCAATCGCGCAGAACACCACCCAGCTTGAAGGTTTCACCGAGATCGTAGGGCGGGGCGTGTGGGCGATTACCGAAGCGGGGCGCGCCGTGCACGACGCGGAGTGGGAAGACTGGCTGAAGAACAAAGAGTCGTAGGGGTAGGGCCTGTCCCCGCAACTCCCTACAACCGGAAATTACCCTGGAAGGAGCAAGCATTAACCGTGTCACGCAAACCAACCCGCCGTCGCCTCTTCTATTGCGCCCTGGTGTTCCTCATGCTCGTGGGGTGTGACAGCGGGCCCTCCGCTACGCCGACTACCCCCGCGGGCCCCACCGGGAGCGCCGCTACCTCCACCGTAGCCGCACCCGCCGGCACCCAGGCAGCTACGCCCGCCACCGAGGACTCCGCTTCTCCCACCGCCGCCGGGTCGAGCTTGAGCGGTGAGATTACCTTCCTGGTGTTCGGGGAGCCTTCCGAGGCCAAAGCCTTTGTTGACGTGGGCAAGAGCTTCGAGGCGACCTATCCCTCGATCAAGATCAAGACGACGGCGGTGCCCTCCCAGCCCGACCACCTGATGAAGCTGGCGACTGACTTCGCCGCAGGCGAGCCGCCCGACGTGTGGGTGATCGATTACCGCCGCTTCGGCCTGCTCCAGAACGCCGGGGTGGTGGAGCCTGCCCAGCCCTATCTCGACAAGAGCACCGTCATCCACGCCACTGACTTCTACACGAAGCCGTTGCAGCCCTTCACGGTCAACGGACAGTTGCAGTGCGTGCCGATGAACATGTCGAGCCTGGAGGTCTACTACAGCAAAGACCTCTTCGACCGTGCCAAGCGCCCCTACCCGCACGACGGCTGGACCTGGGACGAGTTCCTGGAGGACGCCAAGGCCATTACCGCGCTGAGCACCCCCGACGAGCAAATCTACGGCCTGGGCATCGACCCGCAGCTGATTCGCCTCGCCCCTTTCGTGTGGCAGAACGGCGGCGACATCGTGGACGACGTGGACCACCCCACACGCCTGACGCTGGATACCCCGGAGGCCAGGGAGGCTTTCCAGTGGTTCGTGGACCTGCAACTGAAGCACCATGTTGTCGCGACCCAGGAGGAGAACGTATCGCTGAAGGACCAGACGCGCTTCCTGTTCAACACCCTCGGTATGTGGCTGCTGAGCCGCCGGGTCGTGCCCGCCCTGCGCACCGCCAGCGGCTTCGAGTGGGACGTGGCCCCGCTGCCCCAGGGCAAGCAGAAGGCGGGCATCCTGCACAGTGATGCCTACTGCATTTCGAAAGCCTCCAAGAACAAGGAGCTAGCCTGGAAGTTCGTGGAGTACGCCAACGGCCCCGAAGGGCAGGTAGTGGCCGCGCGGACCGGACGCACGGTGCCCTCGCTCATCAGCGTGGCTAACTCGCCTGTCTACCTGGAGTCGGACAAGCCCCCGAAGAGCAGCGACGTGTTTCTTAAGATGGGACCCTACTTGCGCTCCACCCCGCAGATTGGCACCTGGCCCGATGTGGAGCTAAAGGCCAACGCCATCATCGAGCAAGCTTTCTACGGCTACATCACCGTGGACGAAGCCATCGAACAGTTGGAGGCCGATACCGCTATCGACTTCCAGCAAGATGCCTTCCCAAGCTCCATCATCGTGCCCACCCAGGTGCCAGGCAGGCACGGGGAGGACGACTAGACGAGTTGTTAGTCGATAGTTGTTAGTTGTTAGTGAAGAGAAGAAACGGCAAAGGCGCAACGGACGCCCTCGTGGAGGGTAGCTCCGAGTGATAGCCCTCAACACGCTTCACTGACAACTAACAACTATCAACTAACAACTAACAACTACAATACGAGGAGGAACAAACATAGTGAGGAAGTTGTTGGTTGTTTTGGTGGCGGGGCTGCTGGCGCTGGCGTTGGTGCCGGGGTCGCATGCCTTCGCGCAGACGAAGAAGGTGGTGCGCATCACCCTTATTGACGAAAACGGTTCGGGCGAGGACGGTTCGGCGCAGCTTACCGACCTGGGCGACGGCACCACCAGGGTGGAACTGCTGATGCTCAACGCACCCGAGGGGGCCGAGCAGCCCGCCCACATCCACAAGGGCACCTGCACCACCCTGGACCCTAAGCCCGCTTACCCGCTTGAGACGGTGAAAGAGGGCAAGTCCACCACGATTGTGAAGGTCACGCTGGCCGACCTGACCAAAGAGAAGTACGCCATCAACGTGCACAAGTCGGCGGCGGAAGCCTCCATATACGTGTCGTGCGGCAACCTGCCGTCGGGTGCTGCCGCCACGGGTGCGCCCCTGACGATGGACCAGGTGATGACCACCCTGCTGGACCAGGCTAACGAGTTGCTGGGCACTATCAAGAAGAAGGAGGTCGATGCCTCCAAGAACGCCTACGACCTCTACCATGCCACCTTCGCCGCCCACGAGGGCGAGATCATGGCCAAGTCCGCAGAGACCCAATCGGAGCTTGAGGACGCCATGCGCGCGGTGAACTCGGCGCTCGGCGAGGGCAACTTCGAGGAGGCGGAGGAGGCGGCGGAGAAGTTGATTGGCGCGCTCGAGGAGGCCCAGACCACGCTCGCGGGCGCTACGACCGAGGCCCCTGCCACCGGTGAGACTGCGGCGGCTTCGATGCCGGAGGTGTTCGAGGAGCTTGAGAACGCCGCCAACGACCTGGTGCGCGAGACGACCAACAAAGACGCGCCCGGCTCGCAAAGGGCCTACGACGAGTTCCACGACGTGTTCGCAGCCAACGAAGGCGCTATCCGCGACAAGGATGCGGCCACACAGGCGGAGCTCGAGACCGTCATGCACGAGGTGCGCGACGCGGTGACCGCCGGCGACTGGGACAAGGCGGCGGCGGCTTCCAGGGAACTGGTTGACGCGGTGAAGAAGGGCGACGCCAAGCTAGCCAGCCTACCGGCAGGTGGCACCTCTCAGGCCGCGACCCCCACCACCATGCCCGCAACCACAGGCACCGGCACCGGCACGAGCGAGGGGAGCCTACCCACGACCGGCAGCCCCGATGGCACCCTACCTCTCACCCTCCTGCTGCTAGCCCTGGGCCTGATGGGCCTCGGATTGGCAGCCCGTAAGGGCGTAACGCGGTAATAGCTCCCGCCGGCACAAAAAACATGCGTCACCTGGCAATGTCGGGTGACGCATGTTTTCTGATTTCACCACCAGGTCTGATAGGACCCGCAATTCGCAATTCGCAATTCGCAATCCGAAATTCGTTAGTTGATGGTGAGGGAGAACTGGCGAGAGGTCTGCTGCCCGGTGTTGTCCGTTACTTTCACGGTAAAGGTGAAGGTGCCCGCAGTGGTTGGGGTGCCGGAGAGAAGGTTGCTGTCGAGCTTCAGGCCGGGGGGTAGTTGCCCTGCCACTATGGACCACCTATAGGGCCGGGTCCCACCGTCGGCGGAGAAACCACCGTTGTATGCCTGTCCCACCGTCCCAGGGTAGAGGGTCGAACTGTCGTTGGTGATGGTAAGCGGGCGGGCCGCGTTGATGATGATGGTGAAAGTGCGCCTGGCGGTGTGCCCGGTCTGGTCCTGGACCTGCACGGTGAACGTAGAGGTCTGGATGCGGGTAGGGGTGCCCGAAATGACGGTGGAATTCATCCCGTACGAGTCGGCCATGCGCAGCCCGTCCGGCAGCTTGCCCGATACGACTTTAAACCTGTGGGGTGTGCCCTGCCCGCCCCACGACGTGATGAAGCTGGTGTAGCTAGTGCCGACGTAGCCATCGCCGAGCTCGGTGGTGGTAATCACAAGCGGCTCGGCTGCCGAAACGCGAGCCGTGGGTGCCAGGCCGATGCCGAGCGCGAAGGCGGCCAGCATGGTAACTATAATGGACAATCTAAATTTCTTCACGAGAGACTCCTTCAGTAGATAAGCGCAGTTTTGTGACGTTGCCATACGATAGTAGCTGTTTGTCTATAACAGCAGCAGCAGCTACTCTACTATACGGGGGTGGATACACCTCTTGCGGGAACGAGACCCATATAGGGCAAGAGAGTAAGAAGCTATCTCAAAGCGACAGCGTCGCATAACGGGGGGCAGTCCCACCCCTGTCATTCTGAGCGCAGCGAAGAATCTCAAGAAGCTGGTATAGGGAGGCTGTTGAACTTTACGCGCTATGGTGCTAACGTTCAACTTAGAGGTAGAGGCAACATCTTAGATTCTTCGCTGCGCTCAGAATGACAGGGGAGGAGCTGGGTGCTCGTGTTCGGCAATCTTGTTTTGGGGATGACTTCAAGTCGCCTTGTGTATAATATTTTGGTCCCATGCGTTATAGAACCCAGCTACTAATCATGCTCGCGCCGTTCCTGTTCGGGCTGGTCGCACTCGTGGTCCTCCCGGCAGCGGGCAGCCTGATGGTGGCTTTCCTCGACTACTCCCCGCTGCAACCGTTCAGGTTCGACTGGGTGGGCCTGGAGAAGTTCGTCCAGATCAAGAACGACCCGCTCTTCTGGACGGCCCTGGGCAACTCGCTGCTGTATACCGCCCTGTCGGTGCCGCTGAGGATGGCCGGCATACTGGCCCTGGCCCTCTTCCTCGAAAGGCGGCGTAAGGGCATAGGCTTCTACCGCTCGGTGGCCTACCTGCCCACGATCATCCCGGACGTGGCTTACAGCCTGGTGTGGCTCTGGCTCGTGAACCCCGCCTTTGGCCCCATCAACGACATATTGCGCGCCCTCCACCTGCCCACCCAGAGCTGGCTTATCGACGTGGGTGGGGCGCGGGGCATCGTGATAGGGATGGGCGTGTTGCAGATAGGCGAGGGCATCGTTATCATGCTGGCCGCCCTGCGCGACATATCTCCCGACCTCTACGACGTGGCCCTCATGGACGGCGCGGGCTGGTGGACGCGCCTGCGCACCCTGGTGCTACCCCTGATAGCCCCCACCTTCGTCCTCCTGATGTTCCGCACCACGATAGTCAGCCTGCAAGACAACTTCTCACCCGCGCTCATCCTGACGGGGGGCGGGCCACACTACGCGACCTACTTCCTGCCCTACAAGATCTACGTGGACACCTTCCAGAACTTCCGCTTCGGTTACGGGTCGGCCATGATCTGGTTCGTGTACGCCGCCAGCCTGGTGGTTGTGTTCTTGCAGCACCTGGTCACCCGCCGTTGGAGCAACGCCGCTTATGCCTGAGCACGCCACCCCCACCGGCGGCCAGGCGGGAGGGCCAGTGCCCCGCCCCGGCCATAACACCCCCAGGCGGCCCATATTGCCCAGGCTCCTGTGGCACGTCGTCGCCATAATCATCAGCGTGGTCTTTCTTGTGCCCCTCGTCTCGATGTTCGTGGGTGCGCTACGCAAGCGGGGGCTGCCGCCTTCCAAGGTCATCGAGTGGCTGCCCAACCCTGTCGCGTGGGAGAACTACGCGGGGGTCTTTCAGGTGGTGGACATGGGGCGCTTCCTGGTGAACACCGCCGTGGTAGAGCTAATGGCGGTGCCCGTAACGTTGCTGGTGGCTTCCTGGGCGGGGTTCGCGCTGGCGCAGTTGCCCTCACGCTTTGCCCGACGTGTGGTGGCCGGGGCTTTGTTCGCCTGGCTCCTACCCGAGACGGCGCTGTGGGTGAGCCGCTTCATCCTGTACAAGGCCGTGGGAATATTGGACACGCCGTTCGCCCTCTCGGCGGTGAGCCTGTTCGGCACCAGCCCCCTCTATATGTTCATCTTCTACTGGACGTTCAGGCGCGTGTCGAGCGAAACGTGGGAGGCGGCCCGCCTGGATGGGGCGGGGGCGTTCAGGACGTGGTGGTCGGTCGGCATACCGTCGGCGCGCTCGGCTTTCGCCGCCGTGGCCGTGCTCACGTTTGTCTATTACTGGCGGGAGTTCCGAGACGCTCTGCTCTATATCCAGACGGCGGAGAAGTACACCGTGTCGATGGGCCTTGCGTACCTGGACCAACTCAACCCGACCGACTGGCCCCTACTCCTCACAGGCTCCGTAATCGTGACCGCGCCCCTCGCCCTGGTCCTCTTCCTGGCCCAGCCCTTCTTCTTAGAGCCGGTAGACAGGCTGCGGCCCACGTACCCCGCCGAGGAGGCTGAGAACAGCACCGGCGGTACAGGTTAACATGCGCATAGCTTGCGTCTATTCCACAGCAGGAGAAGTGGGACCACCAATATTCGGGCTAGTACATCCAGGTGCTCTCCTTGAGTACCTTTGCCCTATAGGCATCGGCTATCAATGCTCGTAATATAAAGGCAGAAGAAGTGTCAAGAGTTGCTAATCCTCCTCCTCCTGGTTAAAGGCCCCGAAAGGGGCCTTTTTTCTTTGCCTGCCGCAACGCTTTGGCTCCGTACCGGCTTATCAAAACCGATGGCTATCTTAGAACTTAAGTGCTATAATGAGAGACAAGCACTTGGTGAGTCACAGACCCCGTTCAATGCACCCTCTTATGAACTACCATCAGGAAAAAGCCTTACGCCAGCCTATATTAGGGTCGATGCCCGGCAGCGCATCCCCTCAGCCGCGCATCACCTCCCAGGACGGGTACCGTCTCTCGGTGAGCCTCACCGTCATAGCCGACAGGGCCACTGTTCAGTCGAACGACGGCCGAGCGATTTGGCACTGCACAGTCGCACTGCTCAAAAAGGGTAGCGATGCGATTCCCGTCGAAGAGTGGACCCCGGAAGCTCACGAACTGGCAAGGCAGCTAGGGGAGGAAACCCTTGAGGGAGTAGGCCACCAGGACACGCTCTTTAGTACCGAGACAGACGAATACGTGCTGCACCTCTACCTGGCTCTTACCGAGGAAGAGCAGGAGATGCTTCCTCGAGTTCGATAGACACGCCTGCCACGGGTGAAGGGCACCGCCTCGGCGAGAAGCATCGGAAATTACCACGAGATTATTCCAGGAGCAAGAAACGATGCCGGTAATCCGTTTTGAAGCCGAACTCTTTGAAATCGGCTCATGGACCATACTTCGCCTGCCTAAGAGCGCAAGCGCCCAGCTTCCATCACGAGGGATGACAATGGTTGAGGGGACCATAAACGGTTCCCCCTTTCAAGCCGCACTCGAACCAGACGGTAAAGGAAGCCATTGGTTCAGGGTCGGCAGAACCATGTGCGAAGAGGCTGGAGCAGAGGCAGGTGACACTGTAAGGCTGGCGATCGAGCCTGCTAAAGAATGGACAGAACCTGAGGTACCGGAGGATTTCAAAAGCGCTCTCGCCGCCGACCCACATGCACAGGCCCTATGGCTGGATTGCACGACAATGGCGCGCTGGGACTGGATCCGCTGGATAAGCGCAACCGCGCAACAGGAAACGCGTAGGCGACGGATCGAGGTCGCATTCTCGAAGCTCAAGGACGGAATGCGAAGACCATGTTGTTTCAACCGTAGCATGTGTACCGAACCCTATGTATCTAAGAACGGGGTGCTCCTTGAGCCTGCGGAAACGACGGCGGCAAAAGCAAGGATGACTGAAGCCAGAGCGGACTAAGCTTCCTGATTTGGATCAAGCTGTAAGTCTATCTGCTCTACTGTAGCGAAAACTTATGCTTTGAGTCACAGGTAGCCTCAAGGCCTTATAATTTGCAATACAGGCAAACCAAGGGTGGAAACGTAACAGGCCCCATCGACTCTGATGGGGCCTGTTACGTTTCCACAGCCACATTGGAAAACCCTATCGATCAGAGATAGAAGAAAACCAGGGGAAGTAATCAAGGCTTGTATGTAAAGTACCCTTGACATTTCTCGGTAGAACCCTTACACTGGGTATGTAAAGTAAGCTTTACATACCCAGTGTAAGGAGACACTATGGATAAAGCAGGTAGAACATATCTGGCGCAGTTTATCGGGACTATGACTGCATACGTCATAGTTCTTTTAGCATCCGTCCTGATTCTAAGGAGCTTTCCAGACCCCGAAGCTCTGTGGCGAATACCCGTCGCGCTATTGCCGGTGGTGCCTGCCATCGCTCTGATAATGGCTTTCGTACGCCATTTGAGGGTCATGGACGAACTACAACGCCGTATCCAGCTTGAGGCCCTGGCTATCGGCTTTGGAGGGACGGCGGTGCTCACCTTTGGATACGGCTTCTTACAGGGAGTGGGCTTCCCCCTGCTCAACTGGACGTTCGTTTTCCCGTTGATGATCGGGTTGTGGGGGATCGGTGTGGCGATAGCCGGGCGTAGATACCAGGTAGATAACAATGAGGAATAACCTGCGTGTGTTGCGGGCCGAACGCGACTGGTCGCAGGCCGACCTTGCTGAGAGGCTGGGCGTGTCGCGTCAGACGGTAAATGCGTTAGAGACGGGCAAGTATGATCCCAGTCTGCCTTTAGCCTTCAAGATAGCCAGGGTGTTTGGCAGGACAATTGAAGCCATTTTCCAACCCGATGAAGAAACGGGCCGAGCTACAGGTAGGGCGTAGAAGCACAAGAGTAGTAAAAGGAGAAACAACGTGGAATCGCAGAGCGAGCAGGCAGATAGCAAGCAGCCACGACGTAGCAGGGGCAGCATGATGGGGCTGGGGATCGGACTAGGTGCTGGGTTGGGGGCTGCCTTTGGTGCTACGTTTGGCAACATGGCGCAGGGTGTTGCCCTGGGTGTAGCTATGGGCGTAGCCATAGGTGCACTGCTCAATGGGCGAATTCAGACAGGGTAGAGTTGGATCGAGCCATATGCAGGTTGGAATTGCAAGCAGTGCCGGGTTCATCTCCATGTAGCGCTAAGGTGCCTTAATCACCGCAGGTCTATCGCGATTGAGGATGTGCTTGCGCGAGGCCCGGCGGCGATCTGACAGCAGCTACTCCCTGCCGGAGTCCTGTTCGAGCGGGGAGTGGGTGGGTACTGGAGCCACTGGCCACGGCGGCTGAAATAGGAACCGGCGTGGGCTACATGGTAGTGCTCGTCTTCGTCTGGACTCGGTATAGTATCAAGGGCCTACAAATACACCGGGAAGGTCCCGCCAATTAACCGGGAAAGTTACGTCGAAAAGGCGCTGTATCAACAATGTTGATACAGCCCCTTTTCCTTTAGGTGTAGGGTAATCCCGACACTTACAGCTTGCTAATCACCAGCTTGCTTATCGTCCTCAACGTGTCGAACACACCCACGCCCTTGGAGGCTACCGCTTCGAACGCGGGGACGTGCATCGAGTTGAGGTACTTCTCCAGGGTTTGCAGGGGCAGCACGTCGGGCATGTCGCGCTTGTTGTACTGCATGACGAGGGGGAACTCCAGGAAACGCTTGCCCTGCTGGGTGAGGTTGCGGGCCAGCTCCTGCAACGAGCGCACGTTCTCGGCCAACTTGGCACGTTGCGAGTCGCCCACGAATACCACTCCATCCGAGCCGTTGAGCACCGCCACGCGGGTCCGCTCGTAGAGCACCTGGCCCGGCACGGTGTAGATGTGGAAGCGCACCTGGTAGCCGTGCACGCGGCCCAGGTCGAGCGGCAGGAAGTCGAAGAAGAGGGTGCGCTCGGTCTCCGTGTCGATGGAGAGTAGATCGCCCCTCGCCTGCCCGGGCACCGTCGAGTAGATGTACTTCAGGTTCGTGGTCTTGCCCGAGAGACCCGGCCCGTAGTATACGAGCTTGCAATGTATCTCTCTGGCTGCAACATTTATCAGGGCCATACGCACCTCTTGGGTAATTACGAATTACGAATTACGAATTACAGAGCCATTCTCGTAATTCGTAATTCGTAATTAGTCTTTGAACAGCAAGTCTATCGTGTCCTCGATCGATGTGCGGAACGACGGGTTCAGTCCGCTCATATTACGGCTGCGGCGCTGGACTTGCAACAGCACGGCCTCCAACTCCGGTGTGATCTGGCGGCACATGTCCTTTACCAGGCCGATGTGCGTGCTCTTGTCGAACATTACCACCACTATCCACGATTCCCCCACCAGCTCGGTCAGGGTGTTCTCCCGCATTCCCTGCTGAACGAGCGTCCGAAAGCTGTGGTCGTTCATCATGCGGGCCACTTCCCGAGAGGTGGCGAACGTGCCCGCCAATAGCGCCCCCATGACCGTGAGGTCGGTGGGTAATTTGTCTCCCCTGGCAGCTATCACCTCGCCGCTCTTGTCGAGCAGCAGCGTGATGTTGGCCCCCGCCTCCAACAGCACGCGGTCGAGTTGCGCCCCGATGCGCCTGCTGTCGTGCTCGTTCACGTACAGGCTCGTGTGGGGCCTCGGCTCCGGTTCCAGGTTGTTCGGCACGAAGTTGACCATCTTGTCTGTTTGAGTGGTTAGTGGCTAGTGGTTAGTGGTTAGTGAAGATTGAAGGAACGTTGAGAGCACTCTAAGAATGCTATCGATTTGGCTGTATGCGGCGCGACCCTTGCCCTTGTCACTAACCACTAACCACTAACCACTAACCACTCCCACTTATCCTCACCACTCGTCCATCTACCTCTAGCTTGCCCTGGCTGTAGAGCTTTATCGCTTCTACCAGGAGGCGGTGCTCTTCAGGGTGTACCCTGTTGGCTAGCGTCTCGGGCGTGTCGCCGTCGAGCACCGGCACGGCGGCTTGCGAGATTATTGGGCCGGTATCGACCTCCTCGGTTACGAAGTGCACCGTGCAGCCTGTAATCTTTACCCCGCAACGTAGCGCGTCCTCGATCGCGTGCAGGCCGCCCCCGAACGCCGGTAGCAGCGACGGGTGGACGTTGATCATCTTGCCCGCGAACCGCCTGACTACCTCCGGCTCCAGCACCCTGTCCCACCCGGCGCACACCACCAGCTCGACGCCTGCCTCTTCCAGCCGGACCGCGATTGCCTGCTGCTGCGCGAGCCTGGAGGGGTAGGCCCTCATCTCGTGCACCTCAACCGGCACCCCGGCCCGCTCTGCCCTGCCAATCGCCTCCGCGTCCTTGTGGTTGCACACCACCAGGGCCACCTCGGCCCGTAGCTCGCCCCGCGCTGCCGCATCGAGTATAGCTTGCAGGTTGGTGCCCTTGCCGGAGACCAGCACGCCCAGCCTGAACGGTACATCGCGGGCCGCCGGGCCGTGCACTACCTGGCTACCCCTCGTCACGGAGGCTGACGCGCTCCCCCGCGGCAGACGCTACGACCCTGCCAGCCCTAAACGACCCCGGCAGCATGCTTTCGACGAGTTCGACGTGCTCCGGCGAGACGATCATCACCAGGCCGATGCCCATGTTGAACACCCTCGCCATCTCGCGCCGCTCTATGCCGCCCACTTCCTGAATCAGCCGGAAGATTGGAGGCACGGCCCATGCCACCGTATCCAGCTCCACCGCGCAGCCTTCGGGCAGCACACGCGGTATGTTGTCGAGCAGGCCGCCCCCCGTGATGTGCGCCATCCCCTTGACTGGCCGCTCTGCTCTATCGAGTAGAGGCGCTACGTCGTTCAGGTACGAGGTGTGCGGCCGGGTGAGGGCCTCGCCCAGGGTAGCGCCCAGTGTTTCGTCGTACCTGGCAAGCCGCTCCCTCGCCCGTTCGGGGTCGCCGTTCAAGCCGAGCACCTCGCGGGCCAGCGAGTAGCCGTTGGTGTGCAGGCCGTTCGAGGGCAGGGCCAGCACCACGTCGCCCGCTTCGATGTCGTATCCGAGCAGCATGCGGTCGCGGGCCACCATGCCCACGATGAAGCCCGCCACGTCGTACTCCCCGGCAGCGTACATGCCCGGCATCTCGGCCGTCTCGCCCCCCAGCAGCGCGCACCCGGCGGCGCGGCACGCTTCAGCCATGCCCGTGACTACCTCGGCGGTCTGTTCCGGCACGAGCTTGCCCGAGGCTATATAGTC
The DNA here is from genome assembly GCA_036389075.1 of Chloroflexia bacterium. Taxonomy (GTDB): domain Bacteria; phylum Chloroflexota; class Chloroflexia; order QHBQ01; family JADMIH01; genus JADMIH01. The sequence continues at coordinate 13,835 of DASVQO010000529.1, forward strand.
GAGGAAGAAGAGGGGCCGGGCCCCACACGCCAGTATGTCGTTTATGCAGTGGTTGACGATGTCGTGCCCTACCAGCCGGTGCGTACCCAGTACGAAAGCCAGCTTGAGCTTGGTGCCCACACCGTCCGCGCTCGCCACCAGCACGGGGCCCTCCTCGGAGGCGGGGTCGAGCGCGTAGAGGCCGCCAAAATGGCCGAGGTCGGCCAGCACATTGGGGCCGAAGGTGCCCCTCACGGCCGCGCGCATCAGCCCGACGGTCCTTGCGCCCGCGTCTATGTCAACTCCTGCCTGCCGGTAGGTGTTGGCTGCTACAGCCCCCAAACTCTCGGTTCCTCCTCTGTCGCCGTTATTATACAGAAGGGTGCCCCGTTTTGCTATGCTATGCACGCGTACTTTAGTCCCAACAGGTATTAGGACGTGGGGGCCAGTGGCTGCCGCCTGTGTGGGGCTAAGTCGCGGCGTTGATCGTCTCTCTGAGCGCCCGCAGTCGTGGCTCTACGCCCGGTTGGTAGTTGTGTTCCAACGCCCACAAGAGCCGCATCGCGAGGTACCATTGGTGCAGCACACGCACGCGGGCCAAAGTTGCCCCGGCATCTGCCACACCATAGCCGTCCAGCAGCATAGTGAGGAAGTCCGTACCGTAAGCGTGAAACAGGTACACGAAGTCAAGCAGGGGGGTGGTTATCACCAGATCGGTGAAGTCTATCACGCCGCTAAGCCGGTTGGTGGTTTCATCGAACAGCACATGGTCTGGGGAGAGGTCGCCGTGCACCAGGACGTGGGATAGTTCGCCTGGCGCATCTTCAACCAGCAGCCGCTCTACTAATGTGCCGCAGTGCGCGCTCGTAGCCGGGTCAACCTGGGGATAGGCACACAGCTTTCCCAACTCCCTCCGGTAGTGGACCTCCGCCGGACCCGACATGGTACCTTCTTCGGTCCGGCAGAACGGGTAGCCGCATGCCACGACGCCCGCCCGTGCAGCCGTGTCGATGTCGAACGAATGTAGCTCTCGCAGGAAGCGGGCAAGCTCCCTTGCATGGTCCTCCTGCCGGGCAGGTGGGAGGGCCAGCAGGCGCTCGGCTGTAAGCTCCACGCCGGGGATGCGTGGGTACCCGACGAAAGCAAGCCCCGTCTCCGGCACGTGGCCTGAATAGGTGATCTCCGGTATCCGCAACGTAACCGAGCGTACCAAAGCGGGCAATAGCGCCATCTCTCGCTCCAGGGCGTGCGAGCCTTCTTCGTTCCAGGCGAACCGGAATATCCACTCCCCGTTCACAGCGTACGCCCGGCAGAAATCGCCCTCCCCCTCCAACCGGATGGCGCGCACCCGCATGCCAGGGACGCTTTTCTCGATTTGCTGGGCTATACCCTCAATATCCATCTTGTCCTCTCAAAGAATAAAGGAATTCACCGCAGAGACGCAGAGGGCGCGGAGTCTACGCGGAGATCAGGAATGTTTGGGTAAGGTGTAAGTGCTTTATCTTATCACCGGCCACCTCAGAGATACCGCTGAAGGATAACGCGTCTAAAGGCGGCCCATGTCATTTCGAACGCAGTGAGAAATCTCGTCCCTCAGTACCCAAGGTTCCGCCCTTCCTACACCAACAGAGTCTCAAAAGAAAGAGGGAACATCCCGGTGTAGGACGAGATTTCTCACTGCGTTCGAAATGACATGGGCCAAGTTTGGGTGCCCATGATCGCCATTCTTGTCTCCAATGGCTTCTGTACATTGTTGCTCCTACAAAGAACACCCTCTACCCTTCTCTGCGCAGACTCTGCGCCCCTTCGGCTGCGCTCAGGGCTGGCTCTCTGCGTCTCTGCGGTGAATTCTTTATTGCTCTTGGCACGTTCTTGGCGTCTTGGCGTCTTGGCGTTTCCGTCTCCTGTTTTCGTCTCCCGGCGTTGGGGCATGGCTCCTGCTTGACCAGATGGGTGGCTTGTGATACGATTCACCGAATGTCCGGCGAAATCGCCAATCCGCATCGATATAGGAGACAACGGCGTTGAATATAGTAGTATGCATGAAGTCCGTGCCCGATACCACGGCTGAGAAGAGACTCCTGCTCGACGGCACGCTCGACCGCGCGTCCGTGCCCGCGGTCATCAACCCCTGGGACGAGTATGCGATAGAGGAGGCGTTGCGCATACGCGAGAGCGGTGCCGCTACCGGCGAGATCGTCCTCCTGTGCATGGGGCCGGAGAACAGCACCGAGACGATCCGCAAGGGCCTGGCTATGGGGGCCGACCGGGCGGTGCTGGTGGCCGACCCCGCCCTCCACGGCTCCGACATGTGGGCCACCGCCCGCGTGCTGGCCGCCGCCCTCAAGACGCTGCAATTCGACATCGTCATGTTTGGCTCGCAGAGCACCGACGCGGGAGGCGGCATCGTCTACAACGCTGTGGCCGAGATGCTAGGGTTGCCCGCCGTCACCTGGATCAACGAGGTGAGCGTGGAGGGCGGCAAGGTGAGGGGCAAGCGAGGCAGCGACGTTGGGTACGACGTGGTGGAGGCCCCGGTGCCCTGCGTGGTGTCGGTGACGCAGACCGCGAATGAGCCGCGTTACCCGTCCCTCCCCGGCATCATGAAAGCCAAGAAGAAGGAAATTGCCAGCCACAACGTAGCCAGCCTCGGCATAGACGCCTCGGAGGTAGGGCTGTCCGGCGCGCGCACCCAGGTCACAGGCACCGAGCGCCCGCAGACCGCCCGCGCCAACCAGGTCCTCAAGGCGGAAGACCCCGCCACCACTGCGGCGGCTATAGCTGATTTCCTGGAAAGCAGGAAGTTGATTTAGGATTTAGAATTTAGGATTTAGAATTTAGAATTTGGTAGGTATCCGACAAATTCTAAATTCTAAATCCTAATTTCTAAATTCCACATGGAGGAATCGTGAACAACGACGTTTGGGCGATTGTTGAGACGGACTCCGGCGGGAGGCCTAAGAGGCTGGGGCTGGAGCTTACTAGCATGGCGGCGCAGTTGGCCGGGCAGTACGGCGGGCAGGGCGGCGCTGTCGTTATTGGGCCGCGAGAGGCGGCTGAAGTGGTGGGGCAGTACG
>DASVQO010000530.1:0-7079 GCA_036389075.1 Chloroflexia bacterium
CCTTAGCCACGTCGAAAAGTTGCTCCTTTGTGATGCCCAACAAGGGAGCGTAATCGGAGAAATACTTTGCTATCAGGTCGAAAGAGAAAGCGTCGTTGCCCGCGGCCACCGGGGTGTGCGTCGTAAAGACGGCGGAAGCGGCCACGTTGTCAAGCGCCTGCTCGAACTGCTCGCCCTTCTCCACTCGCTCCCGTGCCAGTTCCAGCAGGAGGAAGGCGGAATGCCCCTCGTTCATGTGCCAGGCGCGAGGCTCGATGCCCAGCAGCCGCAAGGCCCGCACGCCGCCGATACCCAGCACCATCTCCTGCGCCACCCGCATATCCTGGTCGCCACCGTACAGGCGCGACGAAAGCTCCCGGTCCGAGGGGGCGTTCGGGTGGATGTCGGTGTCGAGCATGTACAGCGACACGCGGCCCACCACGAAGCGGTACACCTTGGCGAACACTGTGCGCCCCGGTAGCTCCACCGAGACGATCACCTCCCGGCCGTCGGGGGTCTGCGCGGGTAGCACGGGCTTATCATCGAAATCAATCTTGGGGTACTCCGCCTCCTGCCAGCCGTCCTGGTTGATGATCTGGCGGAAGTAGCCCTGCGGGTAGAGGTAGCCGACGAACACCATCGGCACGCCCAGGTCGGAAGCGCCCTTTACGTGGTCCCCCGCTAGCACGCCCAGGCCGCCCGAATAGATGGGCAGCGACTCGTGCAGGCCGAACTCGAAGGAGAAATAGGCGATTGGACCTTTCTCTCCGCCGTGGTTCGCTCCGTACCAGGTGTCCCCCGCCGCAAGGTACCTGTCGAACTTTGCCATCACCTCATCGTACAGGTCAACGTATTCGGCCCGCTCGGCGGCCACGTCGAGGCTGCGGCGGCGGACTTCGTTGAGGAAGCGCACGGGGCTGTGATATACGGCTTCCCACAGGACGGGATCGACTTCGGAGAATAGGCGCTGGGCTTCGGGGTGCCAGCTCCACCAGAGGTTGTAAGCTAACTCGCTAAGACGGCCAATACGCTCAGGCAATACCTGCAAGGCGCCTGCGGGCTGAATCAGATTCAAGAGATAACCCTCCGTTTATACATTGGGTGGTCGTACCCACCTCGCATTTTATTAGATGCGCCCGTTCTTTGCCAACCGGCCCAGATATGCACATAAGGCCCCGTCCGCTCATGCGCCCCTGGATTTGCGCCCTTACCGGCCTATCCCGAACAACGCGAAGCGGCAGGCCAGTATGCAGTCAACACTGACCCGCCAACTCCATCGCCACTGATGGTGAGTTGCCACGTAAGATGAGCAACGACTATGCCACGCCCCGGCCGGCAATCAGTCGATTACCCCCTAAGCCCTGCCCAGCACCAGGCAAGCGTTGATGCCACCAAACCCGAAAGAGTTCGACAGCACCGCGTTTACTCTCGCGCGACGGCCCGCGTTCGGCAGGTAATCGAGGTCGCACTCCGGGTCGGCGTGGTGCAGGTTGGCTGTGGGCGGCAGGTAGTCGTGCTCCATCGCCAGGCACGTGATAGCCAGCTCGAACGCCCCACTCGCCCCGAGCGCGTGGCCGTGCAGCGACTTGGTGCCGCTGATGGGAATGGAGTACGCCCGCTGCCCGAACACCTGCTTGATAGCCAGCGTCTCCGTCTTGTCGTTGAGCGGAGTGGCGGAGCCGTGGGCGCTTATGTAGTCTATCTCTTCGGGACGAAGGTGCGCGTCTGCCATCGCTTCTCGCATCGCCCTGCTCGCCTGCGCGCCGTCGGGCCTGGGGGCGGTCATGTGGAAGGCATCGGTGGTGGTCGAATACCCCAGCAACTCCGCGTAGACGGTGGCCCCCCTGGCGCGTGCGTGCTCGTATTCCTCAAGCACCAGCACCGCTGACCCTTCCGACATAACAAACCCGTCTCGCTCCGCATCAAAAGGGCGGGAGGCAAGCGACGGCGCGTCATTGGAGTTGCTGGATATAGCGCGTATCAGGTCGAACGCCCCAAATGTCAACGGTGCGAGTGGTGCCTCCACCCCTCCCGCCAGCATGACCCGCGCCCGCCCCAGGCGCACCAGGTTGAACGCCTCGCCGATAGCCACCGCACCCGAGGCGCACGAGTTGGCGTTGGTCTGGTTCGGCCCCTGGAAACCCATCTCCATAGCCACGTTGCAGGAGGAGGCCGACCCGAAAACGGTGAGCGCCAGTATGTTGTTTACGCCCCGCAGGCCGTGCCGCACAAACGCGTCATGCTGCTCTTCAGCGAAGCCAAGCCCGCCCAGCGCGCTGCCCAGGAACACCCCCGAATGCTCCGCGTCCGAGGCCGAGAGGCACAGGCCCGAGTCGAGCACCGCCTGCTGAGCCGCCGCCAGCGCGAACTGAGAGTACCTGTCGAGGCGGCGGGCGCGTTGGGCCTCCAGGTGGTCTAGCGGGTCGAAGTCATCCACCTGCGCCGCCACCTGCGACCTGTAGGGGCCGGGATCGAACCGGTCGATTCGCTTGACCGCCGACCTGCCCGCGAGCACCCCTTTCCACAGGCCACACCGCCCGCTGCCAATGGGCGTAATCGCGCCCAGGCCCGTGATAACCACCCTCTTTAGCCCTGTGTTCGCTGCTGACAAAGAAAAGCTCCCAATCTAGAACCATGTACGCATGCTGGTTGCACTGACAAATCAGCCCCGCTCGCTGAGGTACTTGATGCGGCGTAATGTCTTGCCCGCGATGTACCCGATGAAGCCCCGCCCTACCACAAGCTCAATCAGCCTGGGGCCTAGGATACGAGTAGGAAAAGGCGCCTGGTCGAGTTGGTGGCCGATCTTCACCAGGTAAGAACCGTCCGCCTGCGGCTGGAACGACCACTCCACGTCCATCCCGCGCACCAGCCCCTTCGTGTGGTGGAACAGGATGCGACCCGGCGCGTCGGCGGTACCCGGCTCCACCGTCTCTATCGCGCTCCATGTCACCGGGACAAAATTGCGCCACGCCGACATACGCACCCACTTGCGATTGCCTGCCTGCTTGAGCACGCGCACGTACCTGTAATGCGGCAGTATGCTGCCCCAGTTCTCCACCCGCGAGGCGAGCGCGAAGATGCGTTCGTAGGGTGCTGTCATGGTCAATTCGTTGCTGGTATGCATAGTCTTCACGGCCGCAGCAGCGACCAAAGGAACATGGGGCTGAGGGCGGCGCGGGCATCCGCAAAGTCGCCCAGCACCCCCGTTATCGTGTTGAGAGGCGCGGGCCTGTTCGCCAGCCGAGCGGCCACGTAGTCCATCGCAGGCGGCGCGGCCACGAAGCACTGCACCAGCCTGCACACCATCTCCTTCGCCGCGAAGTGCCGCCTTCTCAATCTGGCGTACCGGGAGAGCACGCGAGCAGACAGGTCGTCCTTCTCCAATGCCTCCGCCGCCACCTCGGCCGCAAGCTCCGCTCCGCGCAACGCCTTGTACACACCCTCGCCGGTGAACGGGTCGAAAAAGCCCGCCGCGTCCCCCACCAGCAGGTACCCCGCCCCGGATGTCCGCCGCACCCTCGTCCCGATTGGCCCCACGCCGCGCACCTGCGACACCCGTTCGGCCCCCGCGAGACGCTCTTTGACGCCGGGAAAGGAGTTGGCGAACGCCTCAAACCGCTCCGACGCGCTGCCCCCGGCGGCTGCCTGCCCCCGCGACATGGGCATCACAAGCCCTACGTTCACTACCCCGCCGGAGAGTGGCGCGAGGCCCGCGTACCCGCGCGAAGAAACGTGCATCTCCCCCCACGCATCGAGGCCGCTGTACCCCCGGTAGTGCGCGACCATGCCCAGGTTGCGCGGCCACCTCAGCGGGGCCTCCAGGCCGAGGCTGCGCACCACCACAGAATGCACCCCGTCCGCTCCTATCACCAACCGGGCTGCCACCTCACGCGCTCCGCCGTCCCGCGCCCGCAACACCACGCCCGCTGCCCTGCCATCGCGCAAGAGCACGCCCTCGACCTTCTCTCGCTCGCGCACGCAAGCGCCCGACCGCCGGGCATAGTCAACCAGTGTAGCGTCAAGCACGCGCCGGGTCGTGGCAAGCACGTGGGCATCGCTGCCGCCGCCCTCGCTGCTGTACTGCATGGTGAAGCTGCGGCCCGAGGGGCTGATAACCTTCATCGCGGGAAGGCGGCGCGCCCCGGCCCTCAGCACAGGCTCCAGCACGCCGATGCGCTTGAGCACCTGCTCGGTCTCGGGGCTGGTGTATTCGCCGCACGCCTTGTCGCGCGGGAAGGCGGCCCGGTCGAGCAACAGCACCGAGAAGCCCCGGCGGGCAAGCAGCGCGGCGGTAGCGGAACCGGCAGGCCCCGCTCCAACCACAACCACGTCATACTGCCCGGAGGCCGGTGTTCCCAAACTGCTTCTCCTCGATTTTGAACGACAGCCGCTGGAGACGCCCTGCCAGCTTGCCCTATGGGGTGCCCTGCCAATGAATTGGCGGGCTTACAAGCAGCAAAGCCTCCTACGGAGATTACCCCATGTTCCTCAGTCCCCGCAGGGGACTTTGCCCCTTCTCAGCCCGTGGCTTCAGCCACAGGGCCTCCCCCGCCACCAGGCAGCCTTCTCCCTACCACCGCTACCCGCCAGAAAGGATGGGTGTGCACCGACACCGGCACGCCCACCTCAGCCGCCATGCGCCTTAGCTCTCTCGGGGTAAACGCCCTCAACACCGAGGCCGGGCCGTCGTGGCGGGTCAGCCGGTTGGTGGTCGTGAGGTGCACCAGCGCCCAGGCCATGTACCAGGCCCCCTGCGAGCGGTAAACATCGTTGACGATGAAGCCCACCCGCGACAGGCGTGCCAGCTCGCGGAAGGCCGCCCTGCCCTGCGCCAGCGTCAGGTGATGAAACGCCAGCGAGCACACCACCACATCGAACGAAGCATCCGCGAAGGGCAGCTTTCCAGCGTCACACACCACGAAGCTTGACGAGCCGCCAAACCCCGCCTCGTTAATACGCTCGCGGGCGACCTCGAGGATTTCCGGGCTGATATCGGTGAGCACGGCCGATAGCTGTATGCCCCTCCTGCCCGCCCAGCGAAAAAGCTCCTCCGGTATGTCGCCCGACCCCGTCGCCACGTCGAGCACCGACAGCGTGCCGGTGTGCCCCCGAGACCCCAGCAACTTCTCCAGGTGGTGCTTGACCACCCACGTGCCCAGGCCGAAGATGTTGGCCCGGCGGATGTCGCGTAGCGTCGTTTGCAGGTCGTGGCTGTCTACGCCGCTAATCGAGTCCAGTAGCTCGGTTACGTCCTGGTAGGGCGGTGTCGGGAAGAGTCGCATGCTAGTGTCATTCTATGTTGCATGGGGTGGGCTGTCAATCCGAGGTACGGCACGCCAGGCAAGGCCCTTTCGCGGGAGATGCCCCTGTGGTCCGTGAGTGCCAGACCCGGGGCGTCGCTCAGCCGGGGTGCGTCTCAAGCCAGCGCCGGGCAAGCTCGGCGGCCGCCGTCTTGTCGTCCTGGCCTAGCCGCTGGGCCTCTACTTCCTGGCAAAGATAGTCCTTTAGCTGTCCCACCCACGGCCCTGGCTCGCGGCTGGAAAGCGCCAGCAGCTCCGTGCCGTCCAGGGGCGAGCGCGGCCCCAGGCTGGAGAGTCGCTCCCCCTGCGCCTCGGCCTCGTCTATCTGCCTGCGCCTCTCCTCCAGGCTTTGCAGCACCCACAGCCCCCTGTCTATCGGCTCCGGCAGGTAGCCCCGCAGGTCGGCACGCGCCAGGGCCAGCAGGTCGTCCCAACCTTCTCTGCCACGCCCCTCCTCCGCTTCTTCCACAAGACGGCGCACGGCGGCGTCCGTCCATTCTTCGGGACGGTAGGCTATCGGGCGCATGTGCAGGCTCACCAATCGCTGCACCGCCTCGATGGTGACGGGGTCCGCTCCGTGCTCCGACATGATGTCGGCGGCCATGACGGTGCCCACTCGGTCGTGGTCGAAGAAGCGGGAGCGGCCCTCCGGCGTCTCGATAAAGGTGGGGCCTTTGCCGATGTCGTGCAGCAGCGCGGCCCAGCGCCTCACCGGGGTAGGCTCAATCGCGTCCACCACCTTGAGGGTGTGGATGAAGGCGTTGTCGCGGTGCGCCGGGAGCTGACTTACCTTGCGCAACGCGTCCAGGTCGGGCAGGACCGTCGCCAGGCTGCCATCGTCGGCCCAGCGGGCGAAGATATCGGAAGGGCGCTCCGAAAGCAACGCTTCTCGGACGGTGGGTTCGGGGCCTACGGGCACCACCTCAGCCGGGGCTTTGCGCTTCTTCCCAAGCCAGGAGAACAGGTTGGTCAAACGCTTTCTCTCAGGGTGCAGACATGGTCGTGCCGGGCGCACGGTTACGGTACGCGGGCTATTGCCCGGTACGCACTACTGCAAGGCATGTGCCTAAACGAGGATGGTCTGGAGATGCGCGGGGAGATTTTGCGGCTTGGGCGGATAGCGCAAAAGGGCAACAGACGTTGAACAGGCAAGGGAGGGTATAAACTAGCCGACAGCAGCCCGTAGCTTCGCCAGGGCACCGTCGCCCCGCTGCCGCACGCATTCTAGGAAATAGTCGATTACCTCGTCGCCGAAATCGTCAAAGAGGCCGTTGACCACGCCCCGCACCACATAATGCTCGAAGTCGTCACGCGAGAGGGTGGGCGTATAAACGTAGCTCGAGTTGGTGGTATCCTGGTTGAGCAGGTGCTTCTTAGCAAGGCGGCTCATAGTGGTCATGACGGTCGTGTAGGCGATGTCCTTCTTTTCGCGGAGGGCCTTGTGTACGGCACCCACAGTGGCGCTGCCCTGCGACCAGACCACCTCCATGATGTCGTCTTCGAGGGGACCGAGTACCTTGCTCGAACGCTCAGATGAAGGGTTGAACCGAAATTTGATGTCCTGGGAGGCGCTCATTTCCTGCTCCTGATACGCAAATATAGTACGCGGAAGCCGGGGCTTCCATCGCCGTGCGCCACTTTGCAGGAAGTATGAGGCCAGGAAAACGCATCCGGCATGCCTATTTTACCACGAGTCGTTGTGTCCCGCTACCCTTGCGTGACGAGTGACGAGTGACACGTAACGCCTAACCCGTAAGGTGGCCCCAGCGACTGTGTAACGCAAGTGCTACTCTGTAT
>DASVQO010000531.1:0-17545 GCA_036389075.1 Chloroflexia bacterium
TACACGGAATGGGGGGCATAGGCAAGACGGCCCTGGCAGCCGAAGCAGCCGCTCAGTTGCGGGATGAGCATGTTTTTGAAAACGGGGTCCTCTGGGTAAGCAACGTCGGCTCATCGACCGTGGAGGGCCTTTGTGATACCATAGCCCGCCTTATGAAGGACAGGCACATCCCCGAGCTTGCACCCTCCGAAAAGCCGGGGGCCATGTACGAACTCCTCTCCGCGTACAAGCTGCTTATCGTGTTCGACGACGTGCTCGACCCACAGGTCGCCCTCGATTTCGCCGAGCGTTGCGCCCAGGCCGACGATTCGCTGCTGGTCACCAGCCGCATACGTAACGCACTTTTCAATTCGGACTTGCGCATCGTCTCTCTAGAACAGCAAGACTCCATAAACATGTTCTCTGAGTTGGCACACGTAGGCTCGGACCATGAAGAATATGGGTTAGTGCCCGAGATATGCGAGTTTCTCGGCTACCACCCCCTGGCGCTCGTCGTGGCAGCCGCTCTGATGCGGGAAGAGGATGTGACCCTGAAGAGCCTGAAGGAGCGCTTGAGTAGTTCCGAGAGCCTGCTCGCATCCCTGGAGGGCCTCGAAGGAGACGACGAAAGTAGCTCGGGCAGGCGCAACGTAAGGGCGTCGCTGAAACTTTCCTATGATGCCCTTCCTGCACAGCAACAGCACGTGTTCACCCACCTTGCAGCTTGTTTCGGGGAGAGTACCGGCCTGGAGTTGCTTGCTGACATATGCGGACTATCGCAGGTCGATTGCGAGCGCAGGGCCGGCCGCCTCGTAGCCTGGTCGCTGGCTGAGCGGAGCGGCGGCCGTTTCAGCATGCACCCACTGGTGAAAGACTTCGGGCGGGGAGTGCTACGCAAGGAAAATCAGTTGCACAGCGTGCAAGAAAGCATCACTGCAAAGCTGATCACCTACGTGCAGCATCACATGGCAGACTCGAATGAGGACTACCTTAAGATAGCTCTTGAGATTACCAACCTGCTGGGTGCTTTGGACTTCGCGAAGGAGTCCGGTTTGCACGGGTCTATACAGGACCTGTCTAGTCTACTTTTGCAGACTAATGCACTTGACGGACTTGGCTACTGGGCTGAGTACATATCAATCGGCAGAGCTGGGCTTGAATCGCTTGAACAATCTCCAGATGAAGGGTTATTTGCTGAACTGAGCCATAACCTCGCTAACATGCTTGACCAGCAAGGCAACCTGGAAGAAGCGAGTGACTTGTACCAGCAGAGCCTGGCTACTAGCCAAAAACTTGGAAATCAAACGTTTGTTGCTAATACGTTGCACCAATTGGGCATTATAGAACAAGCCAAGGGCAACCTGGAAGAAGCGAAAGATTTATACCAGCAGAGCCTAGCCATTAGCCAAGAACTTGGAAGCCAGTTGGCTATAGCCAATACGTTGCACCAATTGGGCATTTTAGAACAAGACAAAGGCAACCTGGAAGAAGCGAAGCATTTATACCAGCAGAGCCTAGCCATTAGCCAAGAACTTGGAAACCAGTCTGTCATCGCCAGTACGCTGCACCAGTTGGGCAGTATAGAACAAATAAAGGGCAACTTGGAAGAGGCAAGTGACTTGTCCCAGCAGAGCCTGGCTATTAGCCAAAAACTTGGAAATCAAGCGTTTGTTGCTAATACGTTGCACCAATTGGGCATTTTAGAACAAGCCAAGGGCAACCTGGAAGAAGCGAAGGATTTATACCAGCAGAGCCTAGCCATTAGCCAAAAACTTGGGAACCAATCGGTCATCGCCGATACACTACACCAGTTGGGCAGTATAGAACAAGCCAAGGGCAACCTGGAAGAAGCGAAGGATTTATACCAGCAGAGCCTAGCCATTGACCAAAAGCTGGGGAATCAGATCGGCATCGCTATCAGCTTCACTCAGCTTGGCGATTTGGCTGTCGAGCAAGGAGATAGACCGGAGGCACGTAGCTTGTTCCAGGCCGCACTTGAGATATTTGAGAGGCTTAAACTGCCACAGGTCCACGCCGTGAGGGAACGGCTAGCAAGGCTGGATGAGGCTGATGCGCGAAACGCCTCGTAGGCTTTAGCTACCATTCTAGCGACTGTTACTAACCTCGAAGTCCAGGTGCAAAAGAAGGGGTGGGACCGGTCCCACCCCTTCTTTCGTCGCTCAGCTCGCACTCTAAGGCGTGGGTGTGGCTCCCGCAGCCGTTCTCGTAGCCCCAACCGTGCTTGTCGTACCGGTTGTAGCTGTCCCCTGCGTAGTACGTGTGCTCGTCACTTCCCCAGGTGCGGCAGTGCGCGTCCCGACGGGCGTGCTAGCCGCCCCAGTGGTGGCAGATGTGACAGCACCCGTCGTGGGCGTTCCGGCGGCAGGTGTGCCCGCGCCTGGTGTAGTCGCTGCCCCCGTAGTGGGCGTGCCGCCTGCGGGTACCGTTGCCGGGACCGTCTGCGTGCCCGTGAGCGTGGTAGTGGTGGTGACCTGCGGGCTGGCCGCGACCGGTGGTACCGTCGGTTCGCTCACCACGGCGGTGGGCGGCGCGGGCGTCGGCGTCGGCTGCGGCGAGATCTGGGACTTCGAGACGACCCCGGCGAACCAGTCGTCGTACTTCTTGGTCTTCTTCTGCTCGATCAAGTCGGCCGCTAGCGCACGCTTGGGATCGCGTTCCAGCACCTTGATGATGTGCCAGCCAAAGGTCGTCTCCACCGGCTGCGAGATCTGCCCGGCGGGCACGGGCCACGCGCCCTCCACAAAGGTCTCTATCAGGTTGCTGTCTTCCCTTGGGAACCAGCCGAGATCGCCGCCGTTGGGTAGCTGGCCCTGCGCGATAGCGTCTAGCTGCTCCTTCGACTCGGTATTGGCGAGCGTGGTGAAGTCCTCTCCCTTCAGCAGCCGCTCGCGCAGCTTCTCGGCCCCTTCTTTGGTGGTCGTGAGGATGTGCTGGGCGTGTATCTGCTCCACCTGGGTCATGATCTCGGTCGCCTGTACCTCAAGCACCTTCTCGCGCAGGTAGTTCGGCTTCACGATGAGGTTGAGGTAGTCGTCCTCCGAGATGTCGGGGCACCCAAGCTGGCAGTAGCCGTTGTCCGAGTTAGGATCGACGCTCATATCGAGGGCCCCCACGTACTGGCCGTACGAAGCCACGGCGGTCTGCTCGGCTCCGGGCACGGGTGGGAAGGTGGCGGTAGCGGTGGCCGTAGCCGTGGGTGAGCCGGGGGTAGCAGTGCGAGTGGGGGTGGCGGTACTCGCCGGCGTGGTCGTCTGTGTAGTCGTCTGCGTGGCCGTGATAGCCACGGTGGGCGAAGCAGCGGCCGCGCTCGGCGAAGGGGTGGCGGGCGGTGTGGGCTGCGGCTCGAACTGCTTGAGGACGTAGGTCTTCAGAGCGTCGTTGTTCGGGTCGATCTGGTAGTCCTTCTTGGCACCCTGGCGCAACACCTCGGCGTTGACGAGGCCCACCACCGTCTGCTCGTCCAGCGTCTGCTCGTTGCTCACGTTGCGGAACTGAAGCTGTTCGTTCTGGGTGTCCTGGAGGGCCGTCGTGCTCTGCGATAGCTGTCGCTGGAGCGCGTTCTGCTGCATCTGTTGCCACAGGTTGTACCGCCGCACCTTGTCATACGTGGCGCGGGTGATGTTGCGCTGCTCGAGGTAGGTGACGCTGCCGACGACCTGGTTCGGCCTGATGATGTAAGTGCTAATCGCGGCAAGGGCGATCACCAGCACCACCACGGTGCCCACCGCCACTGCCGTGGCGTACAGGTTGCGGATCTTGCGCTGCTCCTGTTGAGCGCGCGAAAGCTGCCCGCGCGTCAAGGGTACCGGCGCTATAGACTGGTTCTTCTTTTTCTTTGCCATAGTGGGAACTGAAGCGTGACGAGTTATGAGTTTTGAGTCATGGTTTTGAGTTGTGCGTAATTGGTAGCGCCCTTGCGATTAGTGCCGCAACTCATGCGGAACAGAGTCGCCAGGCTGAGCTACCTTCTATAGTGTTACGCACGACCCAAAACCATTCGTCAAAACTCGTCCCTCCCCCTCAGCTTTCTTCTCCTTCTAACGAGCGTGGGGACCTACATAGGGCAAGAGGGCCATGTGGCGGGCGCGCTTGATCGCGACGCTGAGGCCGCGCTGGTGGCGGGCGCAGGTGCCGGTCTTGCGGCGTGGCTCGATCTTGCTGCGCTCGGACAGGTAGCGGCGCAGGCGCGCCACGTCCTTGTAGTCGATCTCTACTACACGGTCAACGCAGAAGGAGCACACCTTGCGGCGGGGTACGTAGCGGTCGCCACGTCCGCGGGGCCGGCCACCAGGGCCACCCGCGCCGCCGGGACGAGGGCCGCTGCGAAAGCCGCCTCCGCCTCCACCACCGCCGGGACGAGGGCCGCTACGATAGCCGCCTCCTCCACCACCGGGGCCGCCTGGGCCTGCCGGGCGGTCCTGTCCGCCGCCGGGGCCACCTGGGCCACCGCCGGGGCCGCTGGGAGCAGCCGCCTGGGGGGCCTGCTGCCCGCCGTTTCCGTTCGTGTTAGGGTTGTCTGTCTGGTCTGCCATATTCCTTGGTAACTTCCTTTTTGGCTACGCACCGGGGGCGCGGCTTACACATGGCGCTCGTCGTACGAGCGCCGGGTATCGTGCGCACCGCCCGGCACACTGTTTAGTTCGGTCTTAGAGAACCAGGCTGGTCTTAGAAGGGGATGTCGTCCACGTCGAGGTCGGCCTCGTCGTCGTAGCTGTGGCCGAAGCCACCGCCCGCGCCGCCACCTGCACCTGCCGCCGCGCCGCTGCCCGCACCCTGGCGTGCCGGGGCCTGCCGCTCTTCACGGTAGCCACCACCGCCACCGCCGCCCGAGTAGTCACCGCCCTGCTTGGGGTCAAGCAGAATCATGGAAGTGGCTACCACCTCGGTCGTGAAGCGTTTCTGGCCGTCCTGGCCGGTCCACTCGCGCGTCTTCAGGCGGCCTTCGATGAACACTTTGCGGCCCTTTCTCAGGAACTCGTTGCACTGCTCAGCGAGCCTCTCCCAGGCCACCACGCGGAACCATTCGGTTTCTTCCTGTGACGAGCCGTCGGGGCCTTTCCAGGTCCGGCTCACCGCCACGGAGAACGAGGTGATAGGGGTACCCTGCTGGGTGTACTTCATCTCCGGGTCTTTACCCAGGTTGCCGATGATCATTACTTTGTTCAAGCCACCTGACATCTACGGCCTCCATCCACTCAAAAATCAGCTAATAACTCGTAAATCAAGCCTAGTATCTGCGGGGCATGTCGCCACGAGGTCC
Source organism: Chloroflexia bacterium (assembly GCA_036389075.1). Taxonomy (GTDB): domain Bacteria; phylum Chloroflexota; class Chloroflexia; order QHBQ01; family JADMIH01; genus JADMIH01. Next base: position 5,261 of record DASVQO010000531.1, read on the forward strand.
ATCGCCGCGGGGCATTTCGCCGTCCTGTCCGGCCGGGCGCTCGCGTGGCGGGCGGGGTACGTGGGGGGCTACCGGCTCCACGAGCACATGGCGAATGACGTCCTCCGATATGCGGAGTTGCTCTTCGAGTGCGCCGGTTCGCGCAGGCTCAAGCTTTATCCGCGCCAGGACGTAATAACCATCTTCGTGCCTGTTGATGGGGTAGGCCAGGCGGCGCTTGCCCCAGGGCTGCTTCTCGGCAACTTCACCGCCAATGTTGGCGATGATAGCATCCACGCGCTCGGTGGCGGCGGGGAACTCCTCATCGCTCACGGTGGGCCGGACTATGTACATCAGTTCGTAGTCGCGCATCTATTGTCACACCTCCTCTCTATGGGCTTGCCCCGGCGCCTTGATTCTGGAGGGGTGTGAAGTCTCCAGGGTCGTTCGGAGCAGAAAGGTAAGGGATATTACAGCAGTGCGGCACATCGCCACGCGTGGAAATGCCAACTTTCCGCACTGTCTGGCATTATACCACATGCGCTCGTTCTTAGCAAAAAGGTGGAAGGGAACAGGACTTAGTCAAAGCAGGAGAGCAGCACTGTGGTGGCCCCTGTCATTCTGAGTGGAGCAAACTGCAAGTTGTGTATACAATAGAGGCATGCTGATGGGGAGTGGAGGGGAGAGGAGTGGAGTGGAGTGGAGTGGAGGGGAGGGAAAGCAATGCCTCAATTGATGAGCTTACGAGAGATGAGTAATGAAGAAGTAGAGACAGTGCGCAAACTAGCCCACTCGCGGACTCTGCCAGCCCGTACAGTAGAACGAGCGGAGATCATCTGGCTGGCAAGTCGCGGGGAGCGAGTAAGTGCCATCGCCGAGCAACTGCACCTAAATCGCATCACCGTCCGTCGCTGGATAGCACGCTTCAACCAGGGAGGTGTTGCTTCTTTAGCCGATGACCCAAGAATGGGACGACCGCCCACGTACACACGAGAGCAGGTGGGAGAGGTGATCGCCACAGCTCTTACCGATCCTAAGCAGATAGAGTGTGATCCACCTCTACCCTTTGGAGCCTGGACATTGGAGAGGCTAGCAACATACCTCAAAGAGCATTGCGACATACCGATCAGCCCAAGCCGCGTGGGAGCACTCTTACGCAAGGAGGGCTTGCGGTGGCGCTTCCAAGAGCGCTGGTTCGGCAATCTGGTGAGTGAGCAGGCGAGACTGGAGTTGGACCCAGAATTCGCCCAAAAAAGGGGGCCATAGTCCACCTCTACACTCAGCCCCCACAAGGAAGCGTAGTGTTGTGTGTTGACGAGATGGGACCGGTGTCGGCCAAGAGCTATCCAGGCAAGCAACTGGTGAGCAAAGAGCCTGGTTGTGTTAGAGCCAAGCAGGAGATCGATTACGGGTTGAGAGGCAAGGGCTATGTGTTTGGCGCATTCCGACCCCTCGATGGGCAAGCCTACACCTGCTCCTATGAGCGGCGGGATACTGCCAGTTACGTCGATTTCTTGAGTTGGGTGGATACTCAAGTGGCAAGAGAAGTTGAGCATGTCTACGCCATTGTGGACAACTTGCAAGCGCACCGCTCTGCTGATGCGATGCTCTTCTCGGCTACTCACCCCAGGTGGGAGTTCATCTTCCAGCCTGTGTACGCCGCGTACTTGAACCTGATAGAACCCTGGTGGAAGGTGCTGCGTTCGCTCGCGCTGCAAGGCAGGCGTTTCGACACCTGGGAACAGGTTAGTCAGGCGGTCAGTGAAGCTACTCGTTACTGGAACGCTCATAGACACCCTTTCGTCTGGGGTAAGCGCACACGACATAGACTTTGCTCGCTCTCTTCTCTTGCCATTGCATCATGAACTTGCAGTTTGCTCCACTGAGCGCAGCGAAGAATCTCAAAAAGGTGGTACAGGGAGTCTGTCGAACATCGCGTACTATGGCTATGGTGCTGACGTTCAACGTGGGGGCCATGCCAGCATCCTAGATTCTTCGCTACGCTCAGAATGACAGGGGCCACCTTTTGCCGCTACCTTCGAGCTAGTCAAAGCCGTGCTAAAGGGAGGGACACAGGCTAGGTGCGTTCCAGCACCGACACGGACTCTACGTGGTAGGTCTGCGGGAACATGTCTATCAACCGGGTCGAGGTGAGGGTGTAGTTCGCGGAGAGGGCCTTGATGTCCCGCGCCAGCGTGCTGGGGTCGCACGACACGTACACGATGCGGGGCACCTCGCGCCGGGCCACTTCGCGCAGGAGCGAGGGCGCGCAGCCCGACCTAGGGGGGTCCAGCACGACAGCCTCGGGACGCTGGTCGTCGGGGAGCGCGCGGAACAGGGTCTCCGAACGCCCCACGCGGAACTCGACGTTGGTAACGGAGCTTACCAAGGCGTTCCAGCGCGCGCTCGCCACGGCAGGTCCGACCATTTCGTAGCCCAGCACTTTCTCGGCGTGCCCAGCCAGCGCCAGCGCGAACGTGCCCACCCCGGCGTGCGCGTCAACCACCAGCCCCAGCCCGGAGGGTAGCGCCGCCACCACCTCGGCCAGCATCGCCTCGGCGGCCTCGGTGTTCACCTGGAAGAAGCCGTGCGGGGCCACCCAGTAGTTCCGCCCACCCAGGCGCTCCATCCAGGCGCCCAGGGGAGGCGCGGCCCGCCCCATGTCGCTGCCCTGGCCCATGTCCCCCACGTAGGCCCCCGTCAGCGTCTCGGCCATCGCCTCCGCCGTCTCCGAGGCCGCTTCCCGGGTTTCGCCCAGCAGGTTCACCGTGCCGTCGTCCATGACCTCCACTACGGTGAGCGCGGCCTGCGCCTGCTGCCCTTCCACCACCGCAAGCCCGGGCACGGCCCGCTTCACGTCACGCCGCCGCATGGGGAATACCGGGCTGGCTTCCGGGCTCTCGTCCATGTTCGGCCCCTCATCTGGGCGGTCGGGGGCCTGCAACCGCCCGTGCCTATCCCGCCGAGGCCCCACGTTGTCGCTAACGGGGCTGTTTACCGTCCCACCGGGCCGCGTGTGGAAGACCACCAGCGTCTGCCCGGTCGCCTGGCTGTGCCTGATGGCTATCTTCCACACCCGCATGATGCCGCGAGGCTCCATCTGCAAGTCCTCAGGGGCGGCGCTTTGGACCAGCAGGGCGTTCAGGCGAGGGATCATGGCGTTGATGCCCTCGTTGGAGATGGGGCATTCTTCGACTGCGATTAGGTCGTGGCTGTTGCGCTTGAAGTAGGCGAGCTTGCGCGCGGGGCCGTCAATCGCGAAGTGCGAGGTGTTCCGGTAGTGGAAATCTCGCGGCGAAGGGATGGGAGGCAGCATCACCGCGTCGGGGTCGCTTATACCTCCGGCCCGGGTAAGCTGCGAGCGCAGGATGTGGTTCTTGAAGCCCACCTGGCCCTCGTACCCAATATGCTGCCACTGGCACCCTCCGCACGCGCCGAAATAGGGACACGGCGGCTCCACGCGCAAGCTGGAGGGGGCGTGCAGCTCGGTAACCAGGCCGCGCATGAGGTTGTGCCGCCGCAGGCCGACCTCCACCTCTACTTCCTCGCCCGTGATGCCGGGCCAGGCAAATACGGCCATGCCGGAATCGGGGTCGCGGCCCACGGCGTCACCGCCATAAGCCATATCGGTCAGCCTAACGCGCATGTTGAGACCTTTCGGGGTAAGAGAAAAGGAGGGGTTGAGGAGGCCGGTGCCGGGGCCTAGAGATGGAAGTGGTTTTGGAGGGGGAGCACGAACACCGCGCCACGGCCGGTCGGCTGCCCGTTGCTGTCGAGGACGACAGGGGTCTTCTTGTTCTGCACGCCCGACCGCAAAATGGCGAGCACCGGCTCCACGTCGTCGTCTTCCACACCCATCATGATGGTGGTGTTACCCTCGCGCCGGAAGCCGCCGGTGGAGGCCAGCCGAGTCGCGCGGAAGCCCGCGGCCAATAAGCCGTCCGTTATGCCTTCTGCCGCCTGGTTGGATACGACCGCGAGCACCAATTTCATTGCAGCACCCCCAGTGCCCGATTATAGATGTAAGCGCGTGTGCTGTCAATAGTCCGCGTATCTCAGGAAGAGGATGCCCGGCGCTCCCACGCCCTGTGGCTAGTGAAGATTAACTGGTTAATGAGGTAATCGTCAGGGGGTAATAGGCTGTAGGGGCAGGCACGGGGGCCTGCCCTTGTTGGAGATTTGCACATGGTACGCCTGCCACCCAGGGCAGGCACGGGGGCCTGCCCCTACAGCCTATTACCATGTTCAGTTGTAAATCTTCATAAGCCACGGGCTTACAAGAAGCAAAGTCCCCCGCGGGGACTAAGGAAGATGAGGGTAGTCTCCTAGTCTCCAACTGAGACTTCGCTACTTCTCAGCCCGTGGCTTCAGCCACAGGGCGTCCCCACAGATGTCCCGTGCGAGGGGAGCCTACCTGCGCAAGATGGTAGCTAGCTCGGGCGGCAGAGGGTGCCTGGCCTGCGGCTGGAGCCAGAGGACCGGCGGCGCGTCCGGTGCGACCAGCCTGATGGCACTTAGACGGTTGTAATGCCTGACAAAGTCGCGCGCCCCGAGGAAGCCACGGCGCGTAAAGAACTCCTCGTCTTTGCGCTCCACCCGCGCTTGCAGCAGCGTCACTGCGCTCTGAAGGCCGCTCTCCAGGGCAGCCCCCGGACCTGTCGAGGAGTCGTCAGCGACGAGGACAAGGATATTGACTATACTCGGCAGGAGTTGCTCCAGCTTGGCGCAAAGGGTGTTAGCGAGCTTGCCCGGCTCAGGAGTGGCCCCTGCCTCTCCTCCCTGGCCCCCTCGCAGCCGCGTGACCTCGACATCGAAGCGGGTATGCGTCTTGTAGGTGATGGAGAAGTCCGGCCCTCGCTGCTTGCCCACGCCGTACTTCTCATATTCGACCACGAAGCGCCGTTCCAGCACCAGGAAGTAGGCCGTCGCCAGTTCGGCTTGCAGATCGCGGTAGCCTTCCGCCTCTGTGATTCCGCGCACCTTCTTGCGGATCTTATCGCGGTAAGTTTCAGCGAACACGCCAAAGCGGGGCGACTCCCGGACCCAATGGGCGAATTGCGCCGCGAGTGGGAGCCGCGTATTGGGGAAGATATAGGGGAGCACGTCGCTGGCGGGCATAATTAGTGAGTCGGCACGAACTTAGACGTTTCTGGGAGGCAATTCCCATGTTGCCGAGGTCTACCGGCAAAGTGACGGCCTAACTACGGCACCCAGAATCCCCCTCTGTCATTCTGAGTGTAGCGAAGAATCCAGGATGCTACACATACCTCTACGTCGAACGTCGGCACCATAGGATGTTATTTTCAACAGCCTCTCAATACCATCATCCTGGATTCTTCGCTACGCTCAGAATGACAGGGGCCACCTTCGGTCGCTTACTTCCTTCCCTTTGCAGGTAGGTTCTAGTTTAGCGCAAGTTCCCGCCGCATAGATCGGTCCGAAGGCGGAACCCTGTCACTCGTAGAGCAATTTGCCTCCATGCCTTTTGATTCGCGGCGGGCATGTGTTATCATCTAGGGACGTATCACATCAGCCTGCAAAGGGTAATCGCAACGTGCGTGCCGTTAGTTTAAGCAATATCGATTTACCGCTCATACTGTGCACCTTACTGTCGTGCGCCCTGGGCATCGTCATGGTGTTCAGCGCCACAAATGCCAGCGGGGCCTCGACCTTCGGGTTCAACAGTTTTGTGACCCGCCAGATGATTTACGCGGGGGTGGGCATCCTGCTCATGATCGCCGTGGCCCGCTTCGACTACCGCATGCTGGAGAGCCTCACGGTGGCCTTTTACGTGGTCGTCATCGGTTTGCTCGCCTTCGTAGCCGTGCTTGGCGTGACTGAATACGGCTCTCAACGCTGGATCAACCTCGGCATCTTCCCGATCCAGCCGAGCGAGCTTGCCAAGCTGAGCCTGATACTCATGCTGGCAAAGTTCCTGGCCGCCCACGAGAACGAGATGCGCCGGTTCAAGTGGTTCGTGGGCGCGGGCCTCCTCGTGATGATTCCGGCGGGCATCGTGCTCGAACAGCCCGATATGGGTACCGGCTCGATGCTCATCTTCATCTTCCTCGGCATGGCCGCCGCCGCTCGGGTGCCCGCCCGCACCTTTGTAGTCTCAGCCGTGCTCGCGGTGCCCGCCATCTACGTATTCTGGAACTACGTGATGCACGATTACCAGCGCAGCCGCCTCCTCGTCTTCCTCAACCCCGAGAGCGACATTCTCGGTGAGGGCTACAACCTGATCCAGACGCGCATCACGATAGGCTCCGGCGGCCTGTTCGGGCAGGGCTACCTCCACGGTATGCAGACACAGGGCGACTTCCTCAAAGTGCAGTACAGCGACTTCATCTTCTCGGTGGTGGCCGAGCAGTTCGGCTTCTGCGGCGGCATCGCGCTAATCGCGCTGCTGTTCATCCTGGTGTGGCGGTGCCTGGTGGTCGCCTCCCGCGCCCCCGACGCTTACGGTAGCTTTATCGCGGTGGGCGTGGCTACCTGGATCTGCATGCAGGTGTTCATCCACGTCGGCATGAACATCGGCCTCATGCCCGTGACCGGCATCCCCCTGCCCTTCATCAGCTACGGCGGCTCCTCCCTCATGAGCATCCTGCTGGGGCTGGGCCTCGTGCAAAGCGTCGCTCTGCGCTCAAGCACCGTAATATTTGGCGGCGAGCCTCTGCGGGCGGGCTGGGCGCGCTCGGCACGCACCACGCTGCGACCCCGCTGACCCCTGCTGCGTATATGCTCCGACACCACTATCAACCTTCATAAGCGAGCACACCCATGGACGACCAACAAGGACAACCCGCCGACCCACAGGCCGAAGCCAGCCCCGCACAGCAGATCGGGCACCAGTTGCGCAAGGGCCTGGACCGCATCGGCTTCGAGGCCGACAAACTGCTACGCTCCAACCGCATCCGCTCCGAGGCCACCCGCCTCCAGGACCAGTCGGACGAGAAGATATACGCCCTCGGCACAAAGGTGGTCGAGCTGGCCGAGCGCGGAGTGGCCCTGGAACCGGAGCTACAAACGCTGGTAAGCCAGGTCAAGAGGCTTGAAGCGGAACTCGCGCGGAAGAAGAAAGAGCTTGAGGCCATCAACAGCGAGGCATGGGCCGAGCCTGAGCCGCCCCCCGCGTTGCGTCCCGCCCCGGTCAAACCCGCCCTACAAACCCCCAGGCAGCCGAGGCAGACCGGAGGACGCACGCCCAGGCCGGAGCAGCCAACCGCCAATGCCGCTCCCGCCGCTCCCACCGGCACGCCCGCGCCCCAACAGGAAGCAGAGAGGTTCTGCCCGGTGTGCAAGGCCCATGTGCGGCCCCAGGCCGTATTTTGCGCCAATTGCGGCCACCGGCTCGGCTAAAGGCTCACTTCCCCATGAGTAACTCCCCGGACGACCAGCAGGACGCCCCGCACGCCGAGCCACTATCGCGCCACGTCACCTTCCAGGGCCGAGAGGCAGGCGGCGAAGCACCCCGGCTCGAAGGCGTGTTGCACGTGCCGCAGGATGGCGCCCTCCACCCTGGCGTGGTGCTCCTCCATGCCAACCCCGCCGCCGGGGGCAACATGGACATGAAGCTGATGCAGGCGATTGAGGCGGCCCTGGCGGCGGCCGGTATCGCCACGTTACGCTACAACTCGCGGGGCGTGGGGAACAGCACGGGCACCGTCTCCCGCGTCGAAGGCAAGCGCCTGGTGGCCCCCGAAGGAGAGGCCGAGGTGGGAGACATAGGCGCGGCCCTCGACTTCCTAGGCGGGCAGGACTACGTGGACGAGGCGCGGCTCGCGCTGGTGGGCCATTCGTTCGGGGCGCGCATCTCCCTCGCCTACGTCGCCGCCAACCCCGATGCGCGGGTGCAAGCCATTACCTGCATCGGCCTGCCCGTCGCCTGGCGCGACCTGAGCTACCTCGGCCAGTGGCCCCACCCTCGTCTCTTCGTCACCGGGGAGTTGGACGATTTCTGCCCGCCCGACAAGCTTGCCGAATACGTGGAGGGACTGCCCGAACCCAAGACCCTGCTCACCATCAAGCAGACCGGCCACTTCTTCGAGGGCCGCGAGCGAGACCTGGCAATGGCCGTGCGGGCCTTCCTCCAACAGGTGCTACACTAGAAACCTGAAGGGGTAGAAGACGGTAACGCCAAGACGCCAAGGACCACGCCAAGAGAAATAAATAATTGCACCGCAGAGACGCAGAGGACGCAGAGGCTACGCAGAGATTAGGAAGGTTTGGCTGGTACAAAAAGGAGCAGGGTACGTGAGTTCGTATCCTGCTCCTTTCGCTTGGAACACCATCCTTAACTTGGCGTGGTCCTTAGCGTCTTGGCGTTCGCGTCTGTTCATATGTTACTCTACCTGCGTATAGCAGCAAACAACTACAATAATGCACCGAGGTAGGTAACCATGCCAATAGAAAAGCACTTGTTCCTGCGGGTGATGGGGTCGTTCGCCAGTGGGGTCACCATTGTCACCGTTACGGACCAGGATGGGGTAGCGCGGGGCTTTACCGCGAGCGCCGTGTCTTCCCTCTCGCTTGAGCCTCGCATGCTGCTGGTGTGCGTCAGCGAGAGGTCGGGCACCCTCGATATTATCAAGCAGGCGGGGAGCTTCGCCGTCAACATCCTGGCCGCCGACCAGCAGCACGTGGCCCAGCAGTTCGCCACCCCCGACGGCGACAGGTTCGCGGGCCTGCGCTGGCGGCAGGGGCCGGAGACCGGCAACCCCGTCATCGACGGCTCACTCGCCTACGCCGAATGCCGCCTGACCGATACCTGCAAGGGCGGCGACCACGTCATCATCATGGGGGAGATAGTCGCAGGGGACTCCCACGAGGCCGAGCCGCTGCTCTACTTCCGGGGCCGCTACGGGCGATACGAAGCGGTGGTCGCCCCAGTAGTGTATCCCGCGGATATCTGGGAAATCTGGTAGCCACAGCCTCGTTTTACAGAGATTTTACAAAGCCCTAACGATATGGGCGCGATAACGACCTACAATAAGGCTGACAACGCGCGGCAACATATTGCTCGGCGCAACAGACAGTCCAAGTAGGAGGACGAAGTACATGAAACGATGGAAGACATACGCTAGCCTGGGGGCGGCCCTGGTCGCCTTGAGCATTGGTGGCTTTTTCGCTCCCTCGGCATCGGCGGCCACAACCGCCCGGCCCGAAGTGCAGGCACAGACCCCGGGAGGCACCCAGCGGGCGAACCCCCACCCCATCCGCCTGCAAGGCGAGGTGAAGGCGGTCGGCGCCAATAGCATCACCCTGGCGACACGTGGAGGCGAGGTGACCGCCAACATTGGCCCCAACACCTGGATTGTCGTCCAGAAGCCGGACGGCCCGGGCCAGGGCAGCATAAGCGACTTGAAGGCAAATATGCCAGCCACGGTGGCGGGCATGACCACCAACGACCCTAAAGTGGTCGACGCCCGCACTATCACCCAGGGCGTGGGCGGTGACAGGCGAGGCCCGGGCAGGCACCGCAGACCAGGCCCGGCCGACGTGGGTGGCGGCACCATCAAGTCTGTCAGCGGCAACACCCTCACCGTCACCAATAACCGTGGCCGTGACGTGCAGGTAGAGGCGACCGCCGATACGGTGGTGCTCGACAGCGGATTTAAGGCGGTAAGCGCCCTGAAGGTAGGCGACCGCGTGCAGGTGCTGGGGGTGCCACAGCGCGTGAACCGCGACGCCCGGCCCACACCGGACAACCTGAAGGTCAACGCCTGGGCGGTGCGCGTGGTGAGGCCCGGCGTCGAGCTTGTGGGTGGGAGAGTCGAGGCAGCTAGCGCCAACACGGTAACGCTCAACCGGCTGCGTGACGCCGATGGCCTGCCCGTCAACCTGGGCGCGGCCACCCAGTACAGGAAGCTCACCATCTCCGTCACCGACCGCAAGGCCACGCTCGGCAACGCCACTCAGGCCGATGTGAAACCTGGCACCCACATCGTCGTAGAGGGCACCCGGAGCGCCGACGGCAAGACGTTCAACGCCACCTCGGTCATCATAGTGCCGGGCAAGGGAGACACCACGCCCCAGGTGTAGAAGAGACAGAACCGCCAAGACGCCAAGAGCCTGCCCTGAGCGCAGCCGAAGGGACGCCAAGAGCGCGCCAAGATCAAGGATGGTGCGTTCAAAGAAAGAGGACCAGGGTACGTGTCGTCGTACCCTGGTCCTCTTTGCACCGCCTGAACAACAATAATCTCAGCGTAACCTCTGCGTCCTCTGCGTCTCTGCGGTGAATTCTTTATTCCTCTTAGCGTCTTCGTCCCCAACCCCTGGTTAGTCCGTCGTGCTGAACTGCCCCATAAGGAGGATCGGCCCCGCGACCACCTTGCCGCCGGGCGCGTTCTCCAGGCTTACGGCCACACCGGCGTACTGGGCCATGTCGGCGGGGGCCTGTATCTCGTGCCAGGCCCTGCCCTCGCCGCCCGCGTTGAATATGCCCGCGGGGACAGGGTCGCCGCCCCCCTTCGGCAACAGCCACATCTCGTACACCTTTTGCGCGTCGAGGGCTTGCAGGCCGTCAGCCTGGAAGTAAGCCTCCCGCCGCTCCAGGTTGTAGAAGAGCACGGCCGAAGAGGCCGACCCCCCGGGTTGGTTCTGCACGGCGATGGCCCTGTAGCCAGGCGGCAAGTAGGGCCTGCCCAGGATTGACGACAGCCAACCCGCCAACACCAGCAACGCTAGCGCCGCCACGGCCGCCCCGCCCCAGGCCAGCCTGGACCTGCCCGCCCGGCGGGCGCGATACTCGCCCAGGTCTGTCACGGACGATGGCTGGCCCTCCGCGTCCTTGCCAGAGTAGGCGGTCATCGCGGGGCCAGTTGTTGTGCGTGGCGCAAACGGGATCGGCTCGGGAGCCGCGCCGGTTATCTGCGTGGCGGGGCCTCGCTCCTCGGGTGCTGCCTGCGGGGTCGCGGAGACCCGAGACATCAGGCGGTTCTTGTGCCCGCCCGGCGGCTCGGCGGGAGTAACCGCCGCCCCCATCCAGCCCACCACCTGCGTGTACTGGTCCGCCAGCTTCACGTGCACCCGGCACTCTTCTAGCTGTCGCTCGAACTCCTGGGCCTCGCCCGGCGCCATGGTGCCCATCGAGTAGTCGATGAGGCGGGCCTCCCAATTGTCTTCGAGCAGGTTGTCGTTGTTGTTGTTCACACCGCGTATCCTATGTGCCCTCGTGCTTGCGGCTAACGCCCGAAACGTCGTTATTCCCTAGCTCGCACCATTCCTTGTCCTCGTACCCAATGTTATCGCCCGCACATGTCGTGCCCCGGCCTGTTCCAGACTATTCGAGCAGGAGCTTATTCGTCTCAAGCAACCCCCTCAGGTTCTGCAACCCCATGCGCATGCGGGTCTTGACCGTGCCGAGTGGCTGGCTGGTCCGCTCCGCGATCTGGCTCTGCGACAGCCCACCGAAGTAGGCAAGCTCGAGCACGAGTCGCTGGTTCTCGGGCAGCTCGCCGAGCGCCTGGCGCACCACCCGCTGCTGCTCCATCACCCACACCTGCTCGCTCGGGTCGGGCTGCGGGTCGGGACGCGTGTTGATGACGCTGAGCGGCTGGTCGTTGTCCAGCGCCACCTCGGTGCGGCTGCGCTTGCGAAGCTCGTCCACGGCTCGGTGGTGGACCAGGCTCAGCAGCCAGCTTACGAACGCGCCCTTCTGCGGTGAGTAGCTGTCGGGCCTGCTCCACAGCTTGAGGAAGACCTCCTGCACCACCTCTTCGGCCAGTCCAGGATCGCCCACCATGCGCAGGGCCAGCCCGAAGCATTGCCGCACGTAGCGGTCGTACAATGCTTCCAAAGCCCTGGCATCGCCCGCCGCGATGCGGGACACAAGTTGATCGTCAGCGATGGGTGATAAATCCAACATGAGCTTCTGGAGCACGCATCACGCCCTCGAGCCGGATGCCACGCTAGCGGCATGCGGCGGTGCCGGGCAGGTCCAGCGTCGCTCGACCGAAGAGCATCATGCCTCACCCTTCCGGCGACATGTCCCTTGGCACGGGCCCGGTCCCAGCCCCGGCCCTCGCACTCACCTTCACGTGAGAGGACCGCGACATCTTCGGCAGGGCAAGACAACCGTTCCGCGTTGCCTTACGAATAATATACGGGATTATAGCCTAAGTAGATTTCCGGGGCCAGGGGCATTCGCTTCGCACGCGGGCCAAAAGCACTCTCAAGTGGAGGAGCTATTGCCCTGTGGGGATGCCCTGTGGCTAAAGCCACGGGCTGACAAGTAGCGAAGTCTCCTTCGGAGACTGGATCCTATCTGTAGGATGTAGGATGTAGGACGCAGGCGACGTTCGGCGG
>DASVQO010000532.1:0-2157 GCA_036389075.1 Chloroflexia bacterium
CTGAACCATTGTTCCTCCTCGTACCAGGTTCTCTTCCGGCGTTACCAGGAGGTACCTGTCGCAGGCTACTCCGCTTTCGTTTACCTTGGGGTCGTCTACTTAGCTATTTACAGCAGGCAAATAAGCTAAGTAGGGATAGTATAATACATACCTACGAGTATATCTAGTATTAATATCATGTATTTGCACCTGGATTTTACGGCGCGCCGAAACAGGGGAGTAAAGCAGGGGCATGGCTTTCCGTACGAGTTCAGCCCCTCGCCTTTAGCCATGCCTCCACCTTGTCGCCGTCCCAGCAGGTGAGCACTCGGTCGGGGGTGGCCCAGCCGCGGCGGGCGAGGTGGACGCCGTACTCGATGAGGTCGTAGTTGCCCCGGCTGTGGGCGTCGGTGTCGATTGAGAGGGTGCAGCCCGCCTCCATCGCCTCTTTGATGTAAATGTCGTCCAGGTCGAGGCGGTCGGGGGCCGAGTTGATTTCCAGCGCGGTGCCTGTGCGGGCGGCCTCCTTGATGACCGCGGCCACGTCCATAGCCGAGGGCTCGCGCTGGTTGATGATGCGGCCCGTGGGGTGGCCGATGATGTCCACGTGGGGGTTGCGGACCGCGTTGAGGGCGCGCTGGGTGACCTGCTCGGCGGGCTGGCGGAGGCCGCTGTGTATCGAGGCCACCACGATGTCGAGCCAGGCCAGCACGTCGTCGGAGAAGTCGAGCGTGCCGTCCAGCTTGATCTCAAGCTCTATGCCGTGGAAGATGCGAAAGTCGGGGCCGAGCCTTTCGCGGGCCTCCTCTATCTCCTTGCGCTGGGCGCGCAGCCGCTCCACGGTGAGGCCGTTGGCCACTGTCAGGCTCTGGCTGTGGTCGGTGATGGCGACGTACTGGTAGCCCCTCTTCTTGGCGGCGCGGGCCATGTCGTACACGCTGAGCGTGCCGTCGCTCCAGGTGGTGTGGCAGTGCAGGTCGCCCTTGATGTCCTCCATCTCGACCAGGGTGGGCAGGGCGTGGCGCTCGGCGGCCTCGATCTCGCCCCGGTCCTCGCGCAGCTCCGGCGGTATGTACTGCAATCCGAGCGCGCTGAAAATATCAGCTTCGCTCGTAATGGGCACGGGCTGGCCGTTCTTCGTGAGGCCGTACTCGTTGAGGTGGTAGCCCATGCGGATGGCGCGGTCGCGCAGCTTGATGTTGTGGGGGCGAGCGCTGGTGAAGTGGTTGAGGAGGGAGACGTAGTTTTCGGGGGGCAGGACGTAGAGGTCCACCTGTAGGCCGTTGTGCAGGCGCACGGTGGCCTTGCTCTCGCCCTGCGAATCGACCGAGCCGACCATGGGCAGCTTCACGAAGCAGTCTATCACCTGGATAGGGTCTTTGGCGGTGGCGAGTATGTCGAGGTCGCCCACTGTGGGCCGCCAGCGCCGGGCCGAGCCTGCGACCTCTATGCGGTCGATGTTGCCGGGGCACTTGTCCTTGAGCAGCACGATCATCTGCCGCATGATGGGGAGGGCCGTGCCAAGTAGCTCCCGCTTCTCCGCGCTCCTACGCTGTATCGTGGCAATGCCCTGGCGGATCGTCTCGACGCTTTTCTGGCCGATGCCGGGCACCTGGAGGATGCGCCCGTCGTCCAGGGCCTTTTCGAGGTCGGCAATGCCCTGGATGCCGAGGGTCTTGTAGAGGAGCATGGCGGTCTTGGCCCCGACGTGCGGGATGTCGGTGATGGCGATGAGGGCGGGGGGGATTTCGGCGGTGAGGCGGTCGTAGAAGCGCAGCTTGCCGGTGCGCATCAACTCGTCCACCTTCTCGCTAATCGCCTTGCCCACCCCCGGCAACTCGTCCAGCCGCCCCTCGCGCCACACCTGCTTCACGTCCTCGCCCAGGTTGGCGAAGGTGTCGGCGGCGGTGCGGTAGGCCCGCGACTTGAAGGGCGACTCCCCCTTCAACTCCACCATCGCGGCGATCTCGTAGAAGATGCGCGCGAACGTGGCATTGGTAAACTCCGCAGCTTCGGGTGCCATCTCCGGCATTGTACCTCTCCTGTTATTGATAAGAGACGAAAACGCAAAGGTCGCAAAGGTCGCAAAGGTCGCGCAAAGAGGATGAATATGCTCCTGCATGTATGCAAGCTTTGTGCCGTTCGTTGAACGCTTTAGAGACGTATGCACTCATCGCC
>DASVQO010000533.1:0-6919 GCA_036389075.1 Chloroflexia bacterium
AGGCGCACTGGCGGTCTATGGCCCGACCCGGATAAGTTCAGCGGACTGGTGCCTCAGGACCTGGTCAATTTACTCCTAGATAAAGAGCCGAAGGTAAGGGCCGCCCTCCAAAATCCGGATTACAAGGGCAAGTTTGCAGCCATAGAGCCACCGTGTGAGAGCTGGTTTTACGCTTACGTACGCTGGTTCAAGAGCCTTCCCGATGGCGGCAAGGCCATCATCACACAGCGATATGGTGCTAAGACCTGGGAAGAAGAGCATATGGTGTTCGATAGCTTTGTTGAGAAAGCGCAGTTCTCCCGCCAGTTTGTGTTCGCTGACCATTATTGGCTGGACTTCTTCTCAGTTGACGCAGCTACCCGCGGCGCCACCGGCCTCCGTTTCAGGTTATGGCTGAGCTTCTATATAGATGCTTATTCCCGCTCCATTACGGGCGTCTCGCTACTCCTGGAACATCCGTGCATTGAGAGCATTCAGACAGGCCTGCGTAATATGGTATTCCCCAAGACCTACCTCGAAGACCTGGGTATCGACCTGCCCTGGGTTTGCTACGGCATCCCGCTTCAACTCTTTTTGGACAACGCTTGGAGCCACCACTCGGAATCGCTGGAAAGCCTGGCCGAACATCTTACCGATGACGGCAGGTTCGACGAGATGGAGATAGTGCCGCGCGCCCCGTATAAGGCTCGGCTGGGAGCTATCATAGAGTCGCTGTTCGGCAACCTGCGCCTGCAGATACTGGAAGAGTTGGCCAGGGTAGGCGCTATACGCTCGTCCAAGGCTGAGGATATGCGTAATGCCAGTAAGGCAGCCCGCCTGCTTTACGACGACGTGTATAAGATCATCCACCAGATCATCGTGCGCTACCAGCACACGCCACATTCTGGCCTCAATGGTATGACCCCGCACGAGAAGTGGCTTGAGGGGATAGAGCACTTCCCGGTTGAGGTGCCTCAGCCTACTGAAGAGATATTGCATCTGTTCCTGCGCAAAGCTCCCTACACTCGTATCAGGACGCAAAAGGGCTTGCGAGCTTTTGGTCTCGAATATCGCGACGACTGGTTCGAACTGTATCCCAAAGTAGATTCTTATGGCAAAACCATACAATTCGAAGTCCGCTATGACCCCACAGACATCAGTAAGCTCTACCTGTTCCTGCGTAAAAAGTTCCTGGGTACCGTGTACGCCAAGAAATTGCGCGGGGCCGACGGAAAGCTCCAGCCTCTGCCTCTTGCGCGAAAGAAGCTCGCCCTGACCCTAGCCCGCAAGCTGAACGAGAACCCCAAATATTGGTTTGATTTCCTGGGCCACATTGAGGATATCAACGACCTCGCCAAAATACGGGGCGAGGAGCAGCGCCATGCGCACCAGGTTCAGCTCGCACAGAGCGAGAAAGTGGCTGCCGAGATGTTGTCAGAGTCCCAGGCTGAGGCCCACTTGGCAGCAGCCGCGGGCGCGGAGGGTGAAATCGCCAGTGCCGGAGCGCTCAACTCAGCTCCCACGTCCGCGGAGGCACAAGGCCCCCGGTTGACCCTGGTGCCCCCGGCTAAAGAGGTCGATAAGGCCAGGGGTAAGGCCGGCGGTAAGGCCGGCGGTAAAGGCAGAGGCAGTGGCACCGGCAAAACGCAACAGCGCACGTCCCACCTGACAGTGGTGCCGAACAATGCCGACGCCCCATTGCACACAGAGGCCTATAAGGCACAAGCAGAGCAACCGCAGCGGCAAGATTCACAACCGGCCTCAGACCCAGGCTCAGACGAGTTGCCTCCTCACAGCCCGCCCAACGCTCCCGTGTTTACCGAGGAGGAGAGGATGCGCCTGTCGGGCGCATGGGCCTCGGGGCAAGAGGAACTCGATTATTAATCGTGGGGGGTCACTCTGTCAGACCCAAGATGTCCCAGGGTGACCCCACATTGTACGCGTGTGCAGTCAGAACGGGAAAGAAGGACGCTATGAAAAATGACGGAGACAAGACCAAAAAGGGAGCCGCGATTGCCCGCGATGTTGACGAGCTTCAAGAGGGTGGTTCCGCGCGCGGCCGGACTATAGAGACAGTGGTGCTTAGCAAGGACTTCAGTGTCAAAGCACGTCTGGCCGACCTGAGGGAATGGCGCGAGTTGTGGCTGCAGAAGCTTGCGCTCATCCAGGCACGTAGGGCGGCTATCGATGTGACCAAGGGGGAGAACATAGGCTCTGCCCTGACTGCCCTCGAAACCCGGTGGGAGATGTTACAGGTCAAGGTGCCGTTTGCGTGGGACCATAATGCCGTCGTAGCCGCAGGTGGATACAACAAGCTACAGGATCATATGACTACGCAGTATGCCGCGTTGCAACGAAAAGATCAGCTGCTCTGGCTGCGCAACTTCTATTTTGTGTTGACGGATCAGTTAAGCGCGCTCGACGTGACGATTAGCCGCCTGCCCACGCGCCATGGCTACGGGCAAGCGCGCAACCTTATGATAGCCGCCCCGTCGGGTATGGGTAAGACCAGTTACCTCAATTTTCTATGTCTTCAGTCTCCTCAGGAGCTGCGCGACCAGTACACCAAGGTGCCGATAGCCAAGGCGGACGCTCAGGCCGGTGAGAATAGCATCAAGCCCCTGCTGTCGAACTTCCTCGGAGACTACGGCGTAACCTTTGCCGGGGCTTATACCGAGAAGCGCATGCTCAACGCACTGGCAACGTTGATCCCGCGCTCCGAGACAGAGCGCCTTATCGTTGATGAGGTGCAAAATCTCAAGAGCCGTTTGGTCCGCAGGAAGCTCCTAGACCTGAGCAATCAAGTCCCATGGGTACCTATCATCATTGCCTCAGTCACACCCAGCGAGTTCACTCGGGACGACGAGGAGATAGCGGGAAGGTGGAGCGAGCTGGTTACACTGCACCCATACACAGGAAAGCGGCTAGGTTCGCTGCTCAACTTCCTGGAATTACTGCTGCCCTTCGGCCAGCCCTCTTACCTGCCGGCCAGGAAATTGGCGGACAATAGCGAGGGGCCTGCTGAGTTTATCGAGAAGTGGAGCGGGGGCGTGCTCAAGCAGATAATCTATTTGATCTGTGATGCGGCTATATATGCGATTTTGAAAGGCCACTCGTCTATTACGGTGCCGGCGCTCAAAATGGCAGCCAAGCGGCTCCGAGCCGAAGCGCCGCCGCATTTTAGCGTGCTGCTTGCCAGCGCGATCGCGGCCGGCAGTACCAAATAACCGTGCGCTGTAACCTTGCGCTGTAATTGTGCGCTACGTGACCCGGCGACCTGATGTAGCTCTCCCGGCGAGTTCCGAGTTCCTGATCGCCGAAGAGTAAAGAATACCCGGTGCGTCATGGTATCCTCTCTGCTCAGTCCTAAGTACCTCGATTACCTGCCCCAGAGGCCCCCACCGGAGCCGGGAGAGAGCTTCACAGGCTATCTCACGCGACTCGGTGACGCCAATGGGCAGGAATACGCCCCTGGGTTTTTGCACCTGCTGGGGCTGGATGACGAGACGCTGCGTCGCCCCAGTGAGTGTCCACCGGCGCGCTCCGCATGGAAACGCCTGCGGCAGGTAGCGGGCATCGAGGAAGCGCAGCTCCTTGCCACCACGCTGCGGGGTTTCGGGGCCAGGTTCGGGCGCTCCACACGCTCCGGTTCCACTATGCGCTTCCTCGGCGATACGTTCGTCGAGTACGTGCGGCACTGCCCCCTCTGTCTGGCCGAGCAGGCGAAGCCCTATTATCTGTTGCGCTGGCGCTTTCTGACTCTGCCCGGCTGCTCTCGACACGGCCGCAGGTTGCTGGACGAGTGCGGGCACTGCGGGGAGAGCATACCGCCCCTCACCACGCCTCTGCTGGTCGCTACGTGCCCCAGGTGTCTCGGAAAGCTTCAAACATGCCCCACAATGCCCCTCGGTGACGAGAGCCTGGCTGAAGCCTCCCTGCACGAGGCAGAGCTGGCTTACCTGCTCGCGCCTCTGAAAGTGCCTGTGCCTGCCCCCGGCCGGCTTGGGGGGTGGCTTGGGCAACAGAGACGAACGCGTGGCCTCACCCGGAGTGAGCTTGCCGGGTGGCTCGGCATCCCTGAGGCATCCCTTGGAGTGCTTGAGCGTGGGGAGAACGACAAGGCGAGGCTGTATTTCAGCTCGTACCTGGCTTACACTCGGTTCCTGGGCATCAGCATGATCGACCTGTTCGAGGGCGTGGCCGCGTGGGACGGGTATAAAGATCGAGCCGGAGACGAAGACGGAGAGGGAGAGGGAGAGGGAAAGGGAGCAGGGGAGGGAGAAGGAGAGGAGTGCGCGAGCCGGCACTTGAGGAGCAGCCAGGGAGCTTTCCTTGAAAGGGAAGCGTTACTGGTGGACGCCGTGCTTGCCGCTGTGGAGAGGCTCAAGGGCGAAGGCACGGCAGTTTCACAGGTGAACATCAGCAGGATAGTAGGTCTGGAGAGGTCGAACCTGCGGCGTTACCCGCGAGTGAGGTCGATCCTGGGGGAATTGGAAAGGGCGCGTGCCCGCGGTGAAGCCGAAAGAGCGCAGGTGTACGAGAAAGGATTAGTGGTGCGGGTGCAGACTGGAATAAAGGCACTGAGAGCGAGAGGGCAAAGGTTGTCCCTGACCGCGATAAGCCGTGAGGTGGACGTGAGCCTGTCGAGCCTCAACTACTATCCCAGGGTGCGCACCGTCATGAGAGAGGCGTGTAAAGAGGTGGGTGGTCGCGGCTCAACGAGCGGGGAGCGGGAGACAGCACAAACGGGGGAGACACCGGTGCCCAAAGGCACGTCTGAGGGGGAACTACTGATCCAGGTGGAAGCCGCAATAAGGAGCCTGACGGCGCGGGGAAAGCCCGTCACGCAGCTAGCGATTGCCAGGTGGGTCAATATCTCTACCGGATGGCTGCGCCGGTACCCGGCTGTGCGCGAGCGCCTGGACGAAGTAACCGCCCAGCGCAAGGTGGCACTGAGTGCGCTGAGGGAAGCACGTGAGGGCACTTTGCTGGCGCGAGTGTTCGCCGGGATAGAGGCCCTGCGAGCGGAAGGACTCTCGGCCAATCAGTTGACGCTGAGTAATCGGCTTGGCGTATCGCCGCCGACTCTGGTTTACTATCCGCGTGTGCGCGCCGTGGTCGAGCAGTTGGAACAGGTGCGCAGGGACGCCATACACAGCAGGCAGTCCAGTCGAGAGGAACAGCTACTGGGTGGAGTGCAAGAAGCGTGCGGGGCGCTCGAAGAGCAGAAGCAGATTATTACGCAAGAGAGCATAGGGGAGTGGCTTGGGTTGACGGTCGCGTGCCTGACCAAATACCCGCGCGTAAAGGCTTTCCTGCAAGGCGTCAAGTCCCACACGCGGAAAGAGATAGGCAAGAGGCGGCAATGGCGTAGGAAAGCTGTTGTAAGCCGCGCCTTGCGGGCCGTGCGTACACTGGAGCGGCATGGGGAGAGCGTGACCTACCGGGCGCTTGAGCCGCTTGTGCAGCGCACTACAGCAAGCTTGAGAAGATACCCGGAGGTGCGAGCTGCCGTAGAAGGGTCCGCGAATAATCCCAGGGTACGTAGGGCCGTAGCGACCAAAGCTAGCTAAAGCAACTTGTATGCTACATAGTCTGTTCTAGTGCAGCTACTTCAGTTCAGAAGGCCCTTGTACGCCCTTGTGCTCAAGAGAAGGAGTAAGGCACAGGACCTTCTCTTGAGCAAGCACAATCACTACAGCGTTATGGATAGAGTCTCGCCTTCCAACTTACAGAGGCCATGAACCTGGCCTTCCTTCTTTGCCACTCGGGTCTGCAGATAACAATTCCTCGTGTAG
The DNA here is from genome assembly GCA_036389075.1 of Chloroflexia bacterium. GTDB lineage: Bacteria > Chloroflexota > Chloroflexia > QHBQ01 > JADMIH01 > JADMIH01. Next base: position 5,778 of record DASVQO010000533.1, read on the forward strand.
GCCCTCCAGGTTGTCGTCAACGCCGGGATCATCCATCATTTCGAGGATCCCATAGGCGGCCTCATAAGATGCCCATCGAACAATCCGGCAGAGATCTTCCTCGGAGGCACCTAGCTCAAGGAGACGCTTTACTGCGGGACCAACATCGCTAAAGGGTGCATTTGGGTGTGCCTGAACTTACCTGTAAGTTGTCTATCCAGAAGCCCCTTGCAGAACTGTTGATCAGTTCATTCCGTATCAGCGTTAGAAACTCAGTGCGATCTGCCATTTGTCTACTCCTGCGACCTTTCTAGCCAGATGGCTTCCCGACTTGTGTCGGTGATTACCGAGATGCTCCCCAGGTGGTCCGAGTGTAGGTATGTAAGCGTGTTGGAGAGGGTGGGCGCGTCCAGGTCTGCCTGCGGCGGGGATTGTCGGCTGGGCGCGTAGCGACACTCCTGCATCTTATCTTAGGAGCATCTCCTCGCCTTCCTGAGTGATCACTAAGGATACAGGGTGGGGTCCTCCTCGCTCCTCATCCCAAGTCCACAGGTTCGCTTCCTCATCAAATCTGACATAGCTATGGATCGACAGCAGTTGATAAACCTCCTCGGGATCGGCAAGTACATAGTGCAAGTGGGGCCTATGATAGTCTTTGCTGAATGTGACCAATCCCAGTCGCCAAAGCCCTCGACATACTTCCTCTAGAGCTGCAACCAGGTCATCGCGTGAATACTCAGGAAAACGAGTGTGTAAAGTGTTTAGCAATGCCGGCAGATTCTCAGCACCTGCCTCTGCAAGAACGCCTAGTGTCTCCCCTTGAAGAGGTGACAGATGCAGCTTCCTAGGTCTACCTTTCGCCAAGTTCTTCTCCATAGCATGTAGTAAGCGGATATAGAGTGACCGCCCCCGGTACTGGCAAACTGTCTGTCTGAACATCCTTATAACGCCACGGGCACTCAATTTCACGCGAGAGCCGGATGATACAAGGCCCTTCTATTACTACATTCCTTGCAATTCTTAAGCCACTTGGGTCATCGACTCTCAGGGCGCTAGTAAGGCCTATGGCACAGAAGATTTCAAGCCAGAGCCTCCCTGGACTATGCAGCTATGCTTAGTAAGACACTTGCGGCCGGATGGTGCAGATATCTGCACCATCCGGC